>CANQRK010000135.1 GCA_947626245.1 uncultured Paenalcaligenes sp.
TGGTGTGGTGTAGAGTGCTGTGGTTTTGGCTTTGGCTTGTTGTGGGTGCAGGGAGTGTGCAGGCACAGATGTTGCCTGCACTACAGGCTTTACCTGTTCAGTGGCAGTCTATCGAAAGTTGGCGCTGGCAGGGAAGGCTATTACAAAGTCAACGGTTTTCTAGTACGAGTCATGTGTCAGAGCTCATCCGATTAGTGCCGCAGCTGCTTCAACAAGAGCTAACGGCGTTGTCTTTAAGTTCTGCCCGAGTGCTTAGTTTTTTTGATCAAGGGCGACATTTTGTTTTACTGCTTTCGGTACAACCGCAGGGGGTTAGTGGTTGGTTGTCTAGTTTAGATTTACAGGAAAGCACCGAGGTGGTGTTGGCTCCGGTGTTTCAGGGGTTATATGAGCACGCTTGGTCCATGCAAGAGCAGGAGGAAAGGCCGGTGTATGTGGTATTACGCCCCAAGTCAAAGATGACGCAAGGTTGGGCTGAATTACGCACGCGTTTGGTGGTGCAAGGGTGGCAAGAGCAAGCGGAGTTATGCGGTGTGGGCATCCCATGCCAATGGCAAAAAAGTCAGGAGCGTTTGGTTTTTTGGCAAGATCTAAAGCAAGGGCTTTGGCATGTGCTGTGGTGGCCATCTTAAAGGGGACGGCGATGAAAAAGTTAGCAGTACATCATAAATTTATTGTTTGGTTAGGGTTTTCTATTGCTGCTGGTGGCATAGCAGCGTGGGCTGCGCATCAACACCTAGAGCAACAGCGGGCTTTGATTGCAGAGCAAACCCGTGTGCCGATGGTGCCGAGAGTGGTCGCCGCGTATGAGTTAGGCGCAGGTACTGTTTTGGCCGAGTCACATCTAGCTGTGCGTGAGTTTCCCGCTCAAAGTGTACCTGCCGATAGTTTGGATCCACAGCATTATGGGCAATTGGTGGGGGCAGTTTTGCGGTCTAGTGTGGTGTCAGGGGATTTGATTCTGGCAGTGCATGCCGAGGCTCAGCAAGCTCATCGTTTTTCTGCCCGTTTAGCCAGTGGGCGTCGCGCGGTGACCATGCCCGTGGATCAAATCAATTCCTTAGCAGGATTGTTGAGAGTGGGTGACTTGGTGGACTTATATGTCAGCTTCGAGCACCAACGACGACAGGTCACCGCACCCTTATTACAAGGGGTGTTGGTGCTGGCGACCGATGAGCAAACCGTCCCACAAGAGGGGGCAGGTTATTTTGCTACGGTGACATTTGACTTAACTCCCGAGGAGGGAGCCAAGTTAGTTGCTGCCCGTCAGGTCGGTATGATTACGGCCATGCTGCGTAACCCCCATGATGATCATATTTCAACCAAGGGGGTACGAGGGGATTTAGCTTCATTGCTCGGTTTGCAGGCTACCCCTACTGAATACAAATCGGTGCCGGTGATTTATGGCAATAAAAATCATCGACAAGTGCGAGGGGTAGATGCTGTGCCGCCAGAGGTGAAAAGTGCTGTGCTTGAGGTGGCCACTCCAGAGCAACTCAGCTTTATTCAGGAGAGTCAGCATGTGGTTGAGAATTAGTCATTTGGTGATGGCTGGAGTGATTGGGGTTTGGGTGGGGCAGACCCATGCACAGGAAACGTGGCAGATGCAGTTAGGTGAAATGCGTGTTTTGGCCTTGCCTGAAGTATTGCGCGTTGCGGTAGGCGATGGCCATGTACTGAATGCGGTGACCTCTGAGGATAACGAGGTGTTAGTCTTTGCGCGTAATGTAGGTAGCAGTACGTTGACTGTTTGGTTTAAACAAGGCCATTACCAAAGCTACCATATCCAAGTGCAAGAGCCCATAGAGCAAAATCAACGTACCGAGTTAAAACAGTTATTACAGCGTATTCCTCAGCTAGACGTGTCCGAAGTTGGCGATAAGGTTGTTGTCGAAGGCAATCAACTTAGTGCTCACCATCGCTCCCAACTTGAGGAATTGAAAAAGCGCTATGACAGTATTGTGGATCTTAGTCACAGTTTAGCGTGGGAGCCCATGGTGTTGTTAGATGTACAGGTGCTAGAAATCCCAAAAAACTTTTTAAGAGAACTAGGGGTGCGTTGGGCAGATCAAGCCGAGGGGGGCTTGAATACGGGATTAGCGTGGGACGCGGGATCAAAACGTTTGCTAGATAGGCCGGGGCAGGTGGTTATGCCGATGCCATATCAGGCGGGAGCGATGGCGGGCTATTTTGGCATTAATGCACTGTTAAGCGCACGGTTGCAGGCGTTGACTCAAGAAGGTCAAGCCATTGTATTAGCCCAGCCGCAGTTGTTGGCACGCAGTGGCGCTACGGCCGAGTTTTTGGCTGGGGGTGAGGTGCCGTATTCCTCCACGGATTCCAATGGTAATGCGACGACTTTATTTAAACCTTATGGAGTGTCGTTAAAAATTACGCCGTATTTGGAAAGCCATGGGGCTGTACGGTCGCATGTAGATGTAGAAGTCAGCTCTATTGATCCGAGTTTATCCATTCCTACGGGGCCCTCTTTAAAAACGCGACGAGCCAGCACAGAGTTTAATGTGCAGTCTGGGCAGACCTTGGTTTTGGCGGGTTTTATTTCTCATGAGTCTTCACACAATACACAGCAGTTACCCGGTTTGGGTCAGATTCCTATTTTAGGGGCTTTGTTTAGATCGAAGCGCTTTCAACGCAATGAGACTGAGTTGGCTATTTTTGTGACGCCCGTAGTGGTGGACGCGAATCATACGGCTAATCAGCAGCGTGTACAAAGAGGGCAAAACATGATCTCGCAACATATGGAGAGTCCACAGTTAAATGTTCCCTATGTCGAGAGTCCTGCTCTACCCTCTAGTTCGACAGGGTGGGACCCATGGCAGGGACGAGGCTCACAATGGCAACAGGAGGCAATCCCCTATGCGCTTACACCTTAATGTGCAATATCAAGATGGGACAGGCCAAGAGTTATGGGTACAGATACCGTGTCGTATTGGTAAAGGTAATGATCAAGATTTGGTCTTAACAGGTTGGAAAGTCGCTAAGTCTCATGCGGTACTTTTTTCCGAGGTGGGAGGTATTTATCTAGAGGATTTTGGCAGTTTGGCGGGTACCTATTTAAATGGGCGTCGTGTTAGTCGTGTGGGGCCTTTGGCCGTACACGATCATCTATTGATAGGCTCAGCTCTGGTAGAAATCCTAGCCATAGAAACTCCGGTAGCCTGTGAACAACCTGCCACGCAGTTGGTTGAGCCGAGCACTTTAGTCAGTACGCTAGAAACCGACTTGGTTGAGCAGCAGTCCTTGCATCGGTTACTGATCGAATCTTTGGATCTAAGACGGCAGTCTATTGAGCATTTGTCTGACACCGATTTACGAGCACAAGCGCAGCACCATTTAGAGCGTTTATTAAAGCAGGAGTCTATTTCGGTTAAAACACCTAAAGATGAGTTGATCCGTACGGTATTAGATGAGGCTATTGGCTTAGGGCCCCTAGAGCGTCTTTTAAGCCAAGACGACATCACGGAAATTATGGTGAATGGGGCTCAGCAAATTTTTGTAGAGCGACAGGGGCGTTGCGAGCTAACTCCCTATCGATTCAGCAGCGAATCTGCTTTGTTGGCGGTCTTAGATCGTATTGTTAGCCCGTTAGGCCGGCGCATTGATGATAGCTCGCCCATGGTGGATGCACGTTTGGCCGATGGCTCGCGAGTCAACGCAGTGATTGCGCCCATCGCCTTGCGTGGCGCTACCTTAACTATACGTAAGTTCAGCAAACACCGTTTGGCTTTGCAGGATTTATTACAGCGAGGTGCATTAAATGCAGCGATGGCACAGTTTTTAGATTGTTGTGTCAAACAAAAGAAAAATGTATTAGTTGCGGGGGGGACTGGAAGCGGTAAAACCACGTTATTAAATATTCTCTCTAATTCTATTCCTAGCCAAGAACGCATTATCACCATAGAAGATGCGGCAGAATTGCAACTACAGCAAGTTCATGTGGTGAGTCTAGAGGCTCGTCCTTCCAATGCCGAGGGGCAGGGGCTAATTAGTATTCGAGACCTAGTACGCAATGCGTTACGTATGCGTCCAGATCGTATTGTAGTAGGTGAGTGCCGAGGGCCCGAGGCCTTTGATATGTTGGCAGCAATGAATACAGGTCACGAAGGTTCGTTGACGACGCTACATGCCAATAGCCCACGTGATGCGTTGTCTCGTTTAGAAAGTTTAATCTTAATGGCGGGTTTGGATTTGCCTTTGGCTGCTATTCGTGAGCATATTGCGGCGGCCATTCAAATTGTGGTGCAACAGGTGCGTTTAGCTGATGGCCGACGGTTAATTACCAGTATTAGTGAAATTACTGGGGTAGAGGCAGGCCGTATTCAGTTGCAAACTTTGTTTAGTTATCAAGCCGATCAACAGCGTTTTAGAGCATCAGGTATTTTTCCCTTTTGTTTTGAAAAACAACCAGAGCACTTAAATAGTGCCTGGTTTTACGAGGACTCAGAGTGAGGGCTGTCTATGTGGTTAGGTCTCAGTGTCATGCTTTGTGCTGTGCTAGCCGGTTTGATGGCGTGGTTATTGCCTCGGTGGTTGTGGGGCTGGAGCCAAAAGCAACAGCATCATCTGCATCAGACAACAGAACGTTTTTTTATTGCCCATTTTTTATTTATTAATAGCAAAGCAGTATTGGGGGCGTTGTTGTTTGGTTTGGTGTTCGCCGCGGTGGTTTTAGTGGTGTTAGGGGTGCCGTGGTTGGTTGTGTTGTTGATAGCAGGTGCGGTGTTGTTAGTTTGGCCTTTGTATTTACGTTCTTTGCATACACGACGGGTATTACGCTTTGAAAAGCAATTTCCCGATTTTTTGTTGGGTTTGGCCAGTGCCTTGCAGGCAGGCAGCAGTTTACGTAGTTGTTTAGCGCGCGTGGCGCAATTAAGTGATGCGCCTTTACGCCAAGAAATGGAGCTTTTGTTAAAAGAGCAGCGTATGGGGCTGAGTTTATCTCAAGCCCTAGATAGTTTACATGGGCGTTTGCAGTGCGAGTCTACTGCACTGTTTAGGTCAGCCTTGGTGGTTGCAGGTCAAAGCGGTGGCGGTTTAGCTGATTTACTGCAAAATATGGCAAGTACCATCAGTACTCGCTTGTACATAGAGGGACGTATCAAAACCCTCACTGCCCAAGGGCGTTTACAGGCGTGGGTGATGGTGTTGTTACCTGTGTTTGTGGGAATGGCTTTGCATTGGTTAGATCCTAGCCTGATTGCTCCTTTATGGCAGCAAAGATCAGGGCAAATAGTCTTGACGATAATCGTGCTCTTAGAGGGCTTAGGTTTGTGGTGGATTCAACGTTTAACCACTATTTCAATCTAAGGAGAGCACCATGTGGTGGTTTTTAAGTCTTAGTTTCTGGCTAGTGGCCATCATGAGCTTAGGGGCGGGCTTATTATGGCCTTGGGTAAAACAGCAGTCTTCTCAACAAGGAGTTCGACGCGCTTGGTTTGCCCCCTGGTGGCAGTGTTGGTTACAGCTATGCACACCTTTTTTAAGTTGGCGCTATAGATGGTATTTACAGCAACTCTCATCACATACCTTCGAGTCTAACTATCAGGTCGACGTGTTTTTTGCTCGTCAGTGTTTAT
>CANQRK010000136.1 GCA_947626245.1 uncultured Paenalcaligenes sp.
ACGCGCATGGACGACAAGGTCTCCGAGTCCGCAATGGAAGAGCGCAAGCGTGCCGGTTACTTCTAACACTCTTTAAGCTCAGGATCTTTCATGACCACAGAATCTAATCCCGTCCTGCGTTTTATTACTGCAGGCAATGTAGACGACGGCAAATCCACATTAATTGGGCGTTTGCTGTATGACAGTCAAGCCTTATTAAGCGATCAAATCGATCAATTGCACCGTAGTCAAACGCCTACGACCCAGCCAAACTTTGCGGCCTTAACCGATGGCTTATCGGCCGAGCGCGAGCAAGGCATTACCATTGACGTGGCCTATCGCTATTTCAGCACGAATAAACGCAAATTTATTTTGGCAGATACGCCCGGACACGAGCAGTACACACGCAACATGGTAACTGGTGCATCGACGGCAGATGCCGCCATTGTCTTGATTGATGCATCTCGCTTAGATTTCAGCCAACAGCCCGTACAGCTCCAACCACAAACCTTACGCCATACGATTTTGCTGAAGCGTTTGGGTTGCCCACATATTGTTGTAGCGATTAATAAGCTAGACCTGCTGGACTACAACCCAGCAGCGTATGAAGCCATTGTGGAAGCCTATCAACAGTTGGCCCAACGTTTAAGGCTAGAGCACGTGTACTTTGTACCGATCTCGGCCTTGTTAGGCGATAACATCGTTCACCGCAGTGCCCACATGCCTTGGTATGAAGGCCCTAGCCTACTCGCTTTATTGTCTGAGCTACCTAGTCAGCTTAGCCTAAACCGCTCTGATAGCACAGAATTGGGACTATTTCCTGTCCAGCGCGTCGCACGCCAAGACGGCAGTTCAAAGGACGACTTCCGTGGCTACCAAGGTCGTCTGGAACAAGGACAACTGCATGTAGGCCAGGCCATTCGTGTTTTGCCTAGCAAACAAACTAGTACCATCAGTGCCATTTACGGGGTAAACGGTGCCCAAGAATCGGCTCAAGCCGGCGAAGTGCTGACGATTACCCTGGATGATGAGCTGGATATTTCACGTGGCTCTAGCATTGTTGCGCAAGAACACACCATTCAAAATAGCCAAAACATCGAAGCCACTATTTGCTGGTTTGATGAAGCCCAACTGAATCCGTCACGTAAATACTGGCTCAAGCACAGCACCCAGACGGTCTATGCCAAAGTCACCCAACTGCATAGCTTGCTAGATTTACAAGACCTAGAAGAAAAACCGGTTACAGCGCCCTTAAAAATGAATGATATCGGTCGCATTAGTCTACGCTTACAGCAACCCATTGCTGCCAATCGTTATGCCGATCACAAAGCCTCTGGCGCGTTTATTTTAATTGATGATGCCACCCACCAAACGGTAGCGGCCGGCATGATTGAAAATTACGATGGATCCAACGCATGATTGCCTCTGAAGAGTTATTAAACAGCGTGCACGCGCTCAATAGCCACGAGTTGGCTTGGTTATCGGGTTACTGCTGGGCTCGCACCCAAAATGGTGCCGTCACCGAAGTCAGCACGGCTAGCGCTGCGGCGGTGCTTAACGTAACGGATACGCCAGTCGTGCAACGTCAGGTCCTCATTTTATCAGGATCACAAACGGGCAATGCTCGTCGTGTCGCCGATCAGTTACATGATCAGCTACAAGGCTTACAAGCCGATATCCGCATAGAAAGTATTGGTGACTATAAAGCGCGCCAATTAGTAGAAGAAGATATTGTCCTACTAGTCTGTTCCACCCAAGGCGAAGGCGAGTACCCAGAAGAAGCCATTTCCTTTGCTAAATTCTTATTTGGAAAACGTGCTCCAGATTTAAGCCAGCAATCTTTTGCCGTATTGGCTTTAGGCGATAGCTCTTACCCGTTGTTCTGCGAAGCCGGTAAAAACCTAGATCAACGCTTTGCTGAATTGGGTGCGACCCGTTTATTTGATCGTATTGATTGCGATTTAAGTTACGAAACCCAAGCGACTCAATGGCGTCAAGATATACGCGTCGTCTTGCACGAGCAGTTAACCTTGCGCCACGAGGTGGATTCGACTCAACATGCGACCTCTGCCAACACCGCAGTCGCTGAACAGTCATACACCAAAGATCAGCCTTATACCGCTAGTCTCATTGCCAAACAAAAGATCACGTCTCGTGCGGCAAACAAAAACGTGCAACACATTGAGATAGATTTAGGCGACTCCGGTATTCAATATCAGGCAGGTGATGCGCTAGGTGTCCATGTAAAAAACAACCCCGAACTGGTTCAAGCGTTTTTAGACACCTTGCAGCTAAACGGCGAGGAAACTGTGCGTTTGGCCGATGGTGCCGAGTTACCGTTGGAGCAGGCATTAACAGAACGCCTAGAGTTAACGCAAAACCAAGTGGGTTTTGTCAAAGCCTGGGCCGAACTTAGTCAACACGCTGATCTACTGGAACAGGTCAACGCGACCGATTCTTTACACGATTACGCTAGCAACACCCCCATTTTAGCCATTGTGCAGCGCTACCCCGCCACTGTTACAGCCCAAGGCTGGGTGGATCTATTGCGTCCGTTAACACCGCGCATGTACTCCATTGCATCGGCCCAAGACGAAGTCGGCCCCGAGGTCCATTTGACCTTAGGCGTCGTGCAGTATGACCATGATGGTCGTGACTATGCCGGCGTGGCATCGGACTATTTGGGTCTGCAGTTGGATGAGGGTGATGAGGTTCAGGTGTTTGTAGAGGCTAACCCTCGCTTTAGACTACCGTCTGACCCCGCCACCCCTATTATCATGATTGGCTCTGGTACTGGTGTCGCCCCCTTTAGATCCTTTATGCAGCAGCGTGAAGCCGATGAGGCGACCGGTCCTGCTTGGTTAGTTTTTGGCAACCAACGCTTTACCGATGACTTTTTATACCAAAGTGAATGGCAACGTTGGCATAAGCAAGGTTTACTCAGCAAAACCACCTTTGCTTGGTCCAGACAAAAACCCGATCAAAAAGTCTATGTACAACACCGCGTCCAAGAAAACGGTGCTGAACTCTGGCAATGGATTCAACAAGGTGCCCACATTTATGTGTGTGGCGATGCCAACAATATGGCCAAAGCCGTAGAAACCGCCCTGCTAGAACTCATCAGTACCCACGGCCAGCTAGATGCTGACGATGCAGATGCTTATTTAGATCAACTACGCGATGACCGCCGTTATCAACGCGATGTTTATTAATTATTGAGTCAGTTTCATGAGTGATCTTCTTTCCAAATCGGATCCCCGCGCTAAGTTGCCTGAAGGCCCGCTGTCGGATAACGAACGTTTAAAAAATAAAAGCCAGCACCTGCGTGGCACCATTACAACCGACCTACAAGATGGGTTAACCGGTGGTTTCACAGGTGATAACTTTCAGCTAATTCGCTTTCACGGTATGTACGAGCAAGATGACCGTGACTTGCGTGCTGAGCGCATGGCCCAAAAACTAGAACCACTAAAAAATGTGATGCTGCGCTGTCGCTTGCCCGGTGGGATTATTACTCCCCAGCAATGGCTAGGTATTGATCAGTTTGCCACCGAGCACACGTTGTACGGCAGTATTCGTCTAACCAACCGTCAAACCTTTCAATTTCACGGTGTGCTGAAAGACGATATTAAGCCTATGCACCAATGGCTACACCATTTGGGCTTGGACTCTATTGCCACAGCAGGTGATGTGAATCGTAACGTACTGTGTACCTCTAACCCGGTCGAATCCACGTTGCACCAAGAAGCCTACGATTGGGCTAAAAAAATCTCCGAGCATTTACTACCCAAAACGCGTGCCTATGCCGAGATTTGGCTAGATGGGGAAAAACTACACAGTAGCGAAGACGAGGCAGAACCCATTTTAGGTGATTCGTACTTACCTAGAAAATTCAAAACGGTTGTGGCTATTCCACCGCAAAACGATGTGGATATTCACGCTAATGATTTAATTTTCATTGCTATTGCCGAAGACGAACAATTAATTGGTTTTAACGTCTTGGTGGGCGGTGGTTTGTCCATGGAACATGGTAACGAAGCCACCTATCCCAATACAGCTAAAGAACTCGGTTTTATCAGCTTAGAACACACGCTAGCTGTGGCAGCAGCGGTGGTTACCACTCAGCGCGACTGGGGTAATCGTAGCGATCGCAAAGCCTCTAAAACCCGCTACACGCTAGAGCGTGTGGGTGTAGATGTATTTAAAGCCGAAGTCGAGAACCGGATGGGTACCCAGTTTGAACCCATCCGCCCCTATGCCTTTACTGGTAGAGGTGACAGGATTGGTTGGCAGCAAAGCAGCGATGGCTTGTGGCATTTAACGCTGTTCATTGAGAATGGTCGTTTATTGGATTTCCCCAATCGCCCCCTAAAAACAGGCGTCGCTGAAATTGCCAAAATCCACCACGGTGATTTCCGTCTAACGGCTAATCAAAACTTGATCGTGGCCAATATTGCCCCGGCAGACAAAGATCAGATCGAGCAAATCGCCCAAGAGCACGGTTTAATTGATAACAACGTCACACCGCAGCGTCAAAGTTCGATGGCATGTGTGTCCTATCCGACATGTCCGCTAGCCATGGCCGAGGCCGAGCGTGTGCTGCCTTCGCTTACGGATGACATTGATGCCATTCTGGCCAAATACAAATTGGCACATGATGCCATTGTATTGCGTATTACAGGCTGTCCCAACGGGTGTGGTCGCGCCATGCTTGCCGAGGTAGGCTTAGTCGGTAAAGCCGTAGGTCGCTATAACCTACATCTGGGTGGTAACCTCATTGGTACCCGTATCCCTCGTCTTTACAAAGAAAACATCAGCACCGAAGAAATTCTGGCTATTTTAGATGAGCTCATTGGTCGTTGGGCCCAAGAGCGTCACCCTAACGAATGCTTTGGTGATTTTGTGGTGCGTATTGGTGTAGTCGCCCCCGTGATAGATCCACCGCGTGATTTTTACGCCAAGGTCTAGCGATAGCCTAAAGAAAAAAGCCAGTCCCAAT
Source organism: uncultured Paenalcaligenes sp. (assembly GCA_947626245.1). Taxonomy (GTDB): domain Bacteria; phylum Pseudomonadota; class Gammaproteobacteria; order Burkholderiales; family Burkholderiaceae_B; genus Paenalcaligenes. The sequence goes on from CANQRK010000136.1 coordinate 4,979, forward strand.
GGACTGGCTTTTTTTGTCTTAGTTCACTTCTTCTATTTTAGAGACTTCATCTTTATTTAACTGCACCTCTTTACCATCTTTGGTATAGGTAATGAAATCGTCCTTGTTCTTTACCTTAGGCTTGTCTGGAGACACAACGGTCTGACCATCTTTGGTTGTAATCTCCGTAGGCGTCGAGCAACCGACAACGAGAAGACTTGCACTAAATAGACCTATTAATACACTCGGGCTTTTCATTGTTTTGCTCCTTTCAAGTCAGTGTGATCTTTAGCTTAACAAGACCTAAAGCAGACAGTCTGTAAAAAAACCTATCTATTTATTGCACAGTTTCCCCAGGGCTACTGGAAATACCCTCTTTACCGGCTTTGCTATCATCCATATAAACCCGTTGAGCAGGGTAGGCCAAACGTGCTCCATGCTGCTCAACAATATCAATAATTTTCAAATACACCTGCTGTTGGGCGTCAAGCCACTCGGCCCATACGGTGGTTTTAGTAAAGCAATACACCATAATATTTAAGGAGTAATCCGTGAACTCATCGAAATACACCAACATCGT
>CANQRK010000137.1 GCA_947626245.1 uncultured Paenalcaligenes sp.
CTCATTCCAGTATTGTGGATTCGTTGTTAACTAAAGTGTCTGGTAACTTGGTAAAAGTCGCCGCGTGGTATGACAACGAATGGGCGTTCTCCGTACGTATGCTCGACACCACTGCAGCAATGATGTCTGCTAAGTAATTTTTCATCTGTTCTAGGCGGGGCCAGCCCCGCCTTTATTTTGTCTGAAGCAATCATGAGTACATCTATTACGACTTTGGCCGACCTAGCGGCCTCAGGCCAACTGAAAGGCAAGCGCGTTTTTATTCGTTCTGATATGAACGTGCCCTTGAGCAATGGTGAAATTACCGAAGACACGCGTATCAAAGCCTCGTTACCAGCCATTCGCATGGCTTTGGATGCGGGTGCTGCTGTTATGGTTACCTCTCATTTGGGTCGTCCCAAAGAGGGCGTAGTTATGCCCGAAGACTCACTGGCTCCTGTGGCTGAGCGTCTTTCTAAAATGTTGGCATTACCCGTACCTTTACGTCGTGACTGGGTAGACGGTGTCGAGGTCGAGCCCGGTCAGGTCGTTCTCTTGGAAAACTGCCGTTGTAACGTAGGCGAAAAAGCCAATGACACTGAGCTGTCACAAAAAATGGCTGCGTTGTGTGATGTGTATGTGAATGATGCCTTTGGTACCGCCCATCGGGCTCAGGCGACTACTGAGGGCATTGCGCGTTTTGCTCCCATTGCTTGCGCCGGTCCGTTGTTAGCGGCCGAACTCGAAGCCCTAGGTCGTACGCTTAAAAATCCAGCTCGTCCTTTAGTGGCGATTGTGGGTGGAGCTAAAGTATCGACCAAACTGTCTATTTTGTGCTCCTTGGCTGACAAGGTTGACCAGCTCATCGTAGGGGGGGGGATTGCCAATACCTTCATGGCGGCCAATGAGCTGCCTATTGGGAAATCTCTAGCCGAGCTAGATCAAGTTGGCGAAGCCAAAGCTGTGATGCAGCAAATGGCCGAGCGTGGCGCAGCCATTCCCGTGCCTACCGATGTGGTGTGTGCTAAAAGCTTTTCTACCGATGCGGCAGCTACGACTAAATCCGCGACTGAGGTAGTTGAAGATGATTTGATTTTGGATATTGGTCCCGAGTCAGCGCAGCAATTAGCTGATATTTTGCGTAATGCCGGTACGATTGTGTGGAATGGCCCGGTAGGGGTGTTTGAGTTCCCTGCTTTCGCCAGTGGTACCCGCGTCATTGCCAATGCGATTGCCGATTCCAATGCTTTTTCTATCGCCGGTGGTGGTGATACCTTGGCTGCTATTGCTAAGTTCGGTATTGCAGAAAAAATTGGCTATATTTCTACTGGTGGTGGTGCTTTCTTAGAGTTCCTAGAGGGCAAGCGTTTGCCAGCGGTAGCGGTGCTTGAGGAACGCGCTCAGGCTTCAGCCTAAGGCTTTTCCAATACCGTGAGTTAAAAAGGCTAAACCCATTGGGTTTAGCCTTTTTTGTTAGGGGTTCGTTTGAGATGATGTTAGCGCTGAGGTTGAAAATGACGCAATAGATGGGGGTAGTACGCGATTAAAACTAGCGCGCGGATGATGATGCAAACAATTAAGGCAGACCACAGTCCGGCATTAGCAAAGCGATGGCTCCACCATGTTCCTACGCAGACTAAAATCACTAGAGCAAGGAGTGTGGCATTACGCATAGGACGGCTTTGGGTCGCACCAATAAATACCCCGTCTAATTGGAAAGCCGCAAAAGACAGCAGTATATAAAGCGCGGCATAAGGCACATAGTGAATCGCTAGTTGTTGAACCTCGATGTCTTGGCTAAACCAAGGCAGGATGATAGAGCCAAAACTAAAAATCAGTACGCTTAGTAGCAAGGCAAAGAACGCAGCCAAATAGGTGGTTTGTCGAACCTCTGTTTGAAATCGAGTTTTGTTTTTAGCCCCATAGGCTTGACCTGCGCGCATTTCTGCCACATTGGCAAAGCCATCCAAAAAGAAAGCCGATAAGCTGACGAACTGCAACAAAATGTGGTTGGCCGCTAAGACCGGATCCCCTAAATCAGCCCCTTGTTTGGCAAACCAAGCAAAGCTGCTAATTAAGGCCAAAGTGCGAATCATAATATCGCTATTGACCTGAAATAGTGCCCATAAACGGGCGCTATTAAATATACGTTGTTTTAAGCGTCGGAAGCGTTGTAGGGGCGCGGGGATATTCATTTTTTTGAATACGAGCACCAAGGCAAAAAACACCGTAATCCACTCAGCGCACAGCGTCCCTAGAGCGATGCCTTTAACGCCCATTTCCCAGCTTAATACAAACAGCATATTGAAGAGAATATTAAGACCATTGAGCAAAAGCTGTACATACAATAGTTGGCGCGTCCAGCCCATGCCAATCAGCATACCTAATAAAGCAAAGGTAATGAGCGTGGCCGGAGCGCCCCAAATGCGAATGTAAAAATAGTCTTGGACCCCTGTATTAATATCGGCACTAGCCCCTAGCAACTGAGTCGCTGCCCAGTGTATAGGTGATTGCAAAAGAATCAGGCTAAGGCCAATGCCCAGAGCAATGGCTAAGGTTCTAAAGACCAGCGCATGCAGTTCATTATGCTGCCTAGCACCGGCGGCTTGGGCAATAAAACCGGTGGTTCCCATGCGTAGAAAACCAAAGCCCCAATACACAAAGCTAAAGACTAACGACGCCAAAGCAATGGCACCTAAATCACTGGCTGTACCGGTTTGACCAATGACGGCTGTATCGACTAGGCCCAAAATGGGGACAGCGGCATTGGCTAAAATAATAGGAAAAGCTAACTGCAGCAGTTGCCAATACGGATTAGCTTTCATGAGGAGGATCAGGTTGAGTCTCTAGTAGTTGATCGTAACCCTGCAGGGTTTGTGGGTATGAAAACTGAAAACCACTGTTAAGCAAACGTTGATTACTAAAATGTTTAGATTCAAAAGGAAGCTGAGCATCAAAGTGTGGTGCTTCCACCCCTAGGCGTTGTGCTAGATGAGCGTACAGTTGACGCAAGGGCAGAGGGGTGCTGTCGGTGGCGACATAACAGCGAGCGGGTTGGGATAGATTCAGCACATGCGCACAAACCCGTGCTGCATCCTCGCTATGAATACGATTAGCGTAATTAGTCATGGCGGGGTTGATGTGTAACTGTTGGGCGCGTAGGCTATTAAAAATACGCGTGCGTCCGGGGCCATAGAGACCACTAAATCGAATAATCGTAAGCTTTTCACCTAGTTCTTGTTCTAACCAAGACTCTGCTGCTTGAATAGCCTGTCCAGAAAAGGAAGTGGGTTTAAGCAAAGAGATTTCGTCTTGAGGGACTTGGTCTGCTCCATACACGGAGGTAGAAGAAATGAAAATAAAACGTTTCAGCTGTTGGGTGTCTAGTGCTTGTAGTAGATTTTTTAATCCGGTGTCATAGACTGCTTGATAGGATTCAGGGGTGCGGCCTGTTGGGGTGACGCTATAGATGACATGAGAGCAAGACGGTAGGTTTTGTAGGCTGTGTGCTTGGATAACATCGGCGACGACGTGGTCGTCAAACTCAGCTAAAGGAGTAGGGCTACGCTTTAGGGCAGTGCGCTTCCATGCGCTCGGATTTAAGTGCGGAGCACAACGTTGCGCTATATCGCCAGCGCCAACCCACAGTAAGGTATTTTGCATACAAACCTCATGAAAAACAGTCACATTTTATCGACCTACAGCATAGCATGCCCCCAAGTTCATTTATGTGGGGCGTATGCGGGTGAGGGGCTCACTAAGCAGTGCTCGCTCGTTGCACTCGCTCCGCACTGAACCGTTCGCCCGTCATCAGTACACGCCCTCATAAAAGAATGTTGCTCTGCGATGATATTTTGTAGTGTGTGGAGCAGGCACTGTTTAGCGCAGGTCATTATGCCTGCTCCACAAATCTTAATACCGCTCGCGTACAGTGTAGAATAGAGGCTTCAGGCTTAAATTTATTTGTTTGGTAGGTATTATGAGCTCTATGCGTTTAGTCCGTCAGCACCCGGACCAGTTACTAATTGGTTTGGTTTCTGTGTCGGATCGAGCCTCGTCTGGGGGGTACGAAGACCAAGGGATCCCCGCTTTACAAACGTGGTTGGATCAGGCTTTGGTACAGCCTTCACAGTACGTCACACGCTTGATTGCCGATGACCAAGACCTTATTGCAGCGACCCTCAAAAACTTAGTGGACGAGGTGGGGTGTGATTTGGTGTTAACCACAGGGGGGACAGGTCCGGCTCGCCGCGATGTGACGCCAGAGGCTACCTTGGCGGTAGCCACCAAAATCATGCCTGGTTTTGGTGAGCAAATGCGTCAAATTAGTTTGCAATTTGTGCCCACGGCTATTTTGTCTCGTCAGGTAGCGGTTATTCGTGAAACCGACGATCACGCGGCATTAATTATTAACTTACCTGGTCAGCCCAAAGCCATTGCCGAGACCCTCGAAGGACTTAAAGACAAAGAGGGCAAAACGCTTGTTCCCGGTATTTTTGCAGCGGTGCCTTATTGTATTGATTTGATTGGCGGGCCCTACGCCGATACGCACGAGTCTATTGTTGCGTCTTTCCGACCAAAGTCAGCGCGTCGTAGTGCTTAAACACAAACTACACAAGCAAAAAACTTCATTCCACCTTAAAATTATCTATTCATTATTTGCTTTCTAGGAGAATTCACCATGGCATTGGTCTCCATGCGTCAGTTGCTTGATCATGCAGCTGAAAATGGTTACGGCATTCCGGCTTTTAACGTTAACAACCTAGAACAGGTTCAGGCCATTATGGAAGCCGCCCATGAGACAGATAGTCCTGTCATCATGCAAGCGTCAGCAGGTGCGCGTAAATATGCGGGCGAAGCTTTCCTAAAGCTCCTGATCGAAGCCGCTGTTGAAACCTACCCTCATATTCCTGTGGTCATGCACCAAGATCACGGCCAGTCACCTGCTGTGTGTCAGGGCGCGATTGACTTGGGCTTTAGCAGTGTCATGATGGATGGCTCCCTCAAAGAAGACGGTAAAACAATAGCCGATTTCGAATACAACGTCGATGTGACACGTCGCGTTGTTGAAATGGCTCACAAGCTAGGCGTTAGTGTCGAGGGCGAGCTAGGTTGCTTGGGTTCTTTGGAAACCATGCAGGGCGACAAAGAAGACGGTCACGGATTCGAGGGTACCCTCACTATGGATCAGTTGCTAACTAGCCCCGAAGAAGCCGCCGAGTTTGTGCGTCGTACTCAGGTAGATGCTTTGGCGATTGCCATTGGTACTAGCCACGGTGCGTACAAATTTACACGTGAGCCCACAGGCGATATTCTGTCCATCGAGCGCGTTAAAGAAATTCATGCTCGTTTGCCTAATACGCACTTAGTCATGCACGGTAGCTCTAGCGTACCCCAAGAGCTCTTAGCTGAAATCCGTGAGTTTGGCGGTGATATGAAAGAAACTTACGGTGTACCGGTTGCTGAAATCCAAGAAGCCATTAAATACGGCGTGGTTAAAGTGAACATCGACACCGATATTCGTTTAGCCATGACAGCCGCCGTGCGTCGTTTCT
>CANQRK010000138.1 GCA_947626245.1 uncultured Paenalcaligenes sp.
GCTGTTGAGGTCTTTTTGATGTAAGTTGACCTTGAAGCCGGGTGTAAATTGACCTGATGTCATGCGTTTGCCATGCACCTCTAGCGCACGGGAATTAGCAAAGCCACCTAACAGCGCTTGTCGTACCTTTTCTGGGTCTGCGCCGGCCTTAGAGGCCAAGACCAGACCTTCGGCTACCGCTTGAATGGTCAGCGCTACGATGACTTGATTTGCCATCTTCGTAATTTGACCGGTACCGTTATCTCCAATATGGGTAATGTTTTTTCCCATCAATTGAAATACCGGTAACGCGCGCGTAAAAGCCGCTTCTGAACCACCCACCATAATGCTTAGGCTACCGGCCGCAGCTCCCACATCGCCGCCCGATACGGGCGCATCTAGATAGTCTCCTCCTAATGCTTTAATTTGTGCTGCGAACTGCTGTGTTGCGAGTGGACTGATCGTGCTCATATCAATCACTAACTTACCCTTTAGGTCGATTTGGCTAAGTCCGTTGGGACCAAATAATACCTCTTCGACGTTGGGGGTGTCGTTAACAATAAGAATGATGATGTCAGCGGCTTGGGCAGCTGAGTGGGGGCTATCACAGAGGATGGCTCCAGCTGAAATAAGGGTTGGGTTAACGTGGCTGCGAGTATGAGCGTAAACACGATGCCCTCCTTTGAGTAGGTTTAAACACATAGGTACTCCCATAATACCTAAGCCAATGAAGGCGATGTTTTCCATACGGTTCCTTTAAGGTTTGAGGATGAGTGGTACAACAGAGCAGAAAACGCTGAGCTCTTTTGATTAGAATACGTTAAAAGGAGGAGGGGATGAGTCGATATACGGAAATTCGTAGTTTTGTGTTGTGTGCTGAGCGCGGTAGTTTTGCGGCAGCCGCATTGGTTGAGGGTGTGACCCCCGTGATCTTAAGTCGTCGTTTAGATGCTCTAGAGAAACGGTTGGGCGTGAAATTAATGCATCGCTCTACGCGAGGATTACGTTTAACGGACTTAGGGGAGCAGTTTTTAGAGCAGTGCAAGCTGTTGCTACATGATTTTGATATGGCGGAGGACAGTATCAGTGATCAACACAATACGATGCGTGGGCGGTTAATGGTGTCGGCGCCGGCTGGGTTTGGACGTAAGCACGTAGCACCTCATGTATTGGCCTTTAAGCAGCGCTATCCTGACTTGCATCTCACCTTTAATTTCACGGATAGTGTGATTGATTTAGTGGGTGAGGGCTATGACATGGGGATTCGTGTGGGTACGGTGTATGACCCGAATTATGTGGCGGTACGTCTGTACTCTAATCAGCGGGTAGTTTGTGGTACGCCGGATTATTTTGCTAAGCACGGCATACCACAAACACCTGAAGAACTCATTCACCATAATTGTTTAGCCTTTAATTTGCAGGGTGGTCAGCAGCATGGCTGGACCTTTATGCGCGAAGGGCAGGTGTTTTCCGTGCGGGTTCAAGGCGATTTAGACAGCAACGAGGGTGAGTTATTGTATGACTGTGTAAGACAAGGGTGGGGTGTGGGCTGGCGTTCGACTTGGGAAATACAGGCTGAGTTACAAACGGGCGAGCTAATGACGGTGCTAGATGAGTACGCGATTCCTAATTATGATATCCAAGCGGTGTATCAGCAGCAGCGTTATGTACCCGCTAAAGTACGGGTGTTTACCGCGTACTTAAAAGAGATCTATCACCAACCGGACTATTGGCAAGGCTGATTGTGTGGGTTATTTATCAGACCATAAAACGCCACCTGTTGCCCAGTCTTCACGTTTTACGTCTTTGAACATAATTTGTACGGCATCGGGTTTGCAACCTAAAATTTCGCAAGTTTCAGCAGTAAGACGCTCTACCAATTTGCGTTTGGTTTCTGTGTCTCGTCCAGCAAAGAGTTCTACGGTAATTAATGGCATAGGGCTTCCTAAATAAAGAAGAGCAAAAAAGATGAGAAAGTATGTGCAGGGCAGGATTCATCAAGTGGTTGGCTTTAAAGACAATCCGGTTAACTTTGCTGAACCCCTCGGAGACAAAGGGCTGTTTGGTCCAGACTCCGTAGTGTGGATTGTACACAGTGATTTTTCATCTATGCTAGTGGGTGGCGTGACGGCCTTGTATTTACAAATGCTACACCCACAAGTGCTAGCGGGGGTATGGGATCATTCTAATTTCAGAGAAGATCTAGCCGGACGATTAAAGCGCACAGCGCAGTTTGTTTCGGCCGTGTCTTTTGGGCCAACCGCGGATGCGCAACGGGCCTTAGCCACTATTCGACGGGTACATGGGGCGGTGCGGGGTCATACTGAAGACGGCACGCCATATTGGGCCAATGATCCCGCCTTATTGTTATGGGTACATGCGACTCAGTGTTATGGTTATGTGCAGGCCCATCAGCAGTATCGGGTGTTGCCGTTGTCGTCGGCGCAAATGACTCAGTATTTGCACGAGTATCAACGAGTACTCATAGATTTAGGGGGCGTAGCAACGGGTTGGCAAAGCTGGGAGGATTTGGTGGCGTATCTGGAGTCTCAATTACCGTTACTAACGGCTGGGCATCGGGTTACCGAGGTGCACCATATTTTACAGCAGTCCATGCGGGTGGGACCGAATAAGACGTGGGTAGGACGTTTGTTTTTACAGGCCTCATTGGATTTAGTCCCTGCTTGGGGGCAAAATTTGCTGGCCTATCAGCCATCGACCCTTGGCATACGAGCTCGACGGGTAGCGGTATGGCGCATAGCTCGACTATTACGTTGGGCTTCTATGGAAAGTGCAGCGAAAAAAGCGCAACAACGGGTGGCAGTCATGGGCGAGACATCTCATCGCACTGCGGACAAGTAGTGCTTAACTTGCATCAGCTTGTTAAGCTCAAGCCTTTCATTTAGGTTTAAAATACCTCTGCTTTTAAGGAGTAGGACTTGGGGAGCTAGCTTAGTATTTTTTGCCATTCTTATCGAATAAACCGTCTGTATAGGGTTGTTACGAGTAAAATAGCGCAAGGTTTTTTTACTGTGTCTTGCCGCTCTCCTGTTTTTATCAGCTAGCCGCCTGCACTTAACATCGTGGCAGAGCCATTTATATTTTGTAGCATCTGTAGCGTGACGTGGCTTGGTGTTGTTACAAATCAAAGTCATAATGAAATAGTTGTATCTAGTGAGGCTATGTGGTGAATTCTTCTCCGACTTGGGATCTGTTAACGTGGTTGTCCATTACGGTGGTGGCTTTTGTGGTGGGCGGCATTATTGTCTGGTCCGAGCGTTGGCATGGGCGTTTGACCGGTGATACTGATATGTCTAAGCCGCAGGCGACGCATTTGCGGCCTGCTCCCCGGGTCGGCGGTCTAGCCATCTTAGCGGGTAGTTTGGCGGGCTTATTAGTGTTAGGTCCGAGCAATATGACGCTAACGTGGTTGTGGCCGGTGTTGTTTGTGGCTGCGCTGCCGGTATTTGTCGCAGGGCTAGTCGAGGACATCACCAAAGACGTGGGGTCTTTAAAGCGTTTATTAGCTGCCTTTATTTCTGCCGCTATTGCCTGGTGGTTGTTGGGCGGAGTCTCTAGGGTGGGCATTAGTTGGGCTGATTGGATTTTAGCTTTTTGGCCAGTATCGTTATTTTTCACCATGGTTGCGGTGGGGGGCTGTACCCACGCTTTAAATATTATTGATGGAATTAATGGCTTAGCAGGCATGGTGGCCGTATTAATGGCGGTGTCTATTGCTTTGGTGGCTTGGCAGGTTCAGGATTATCCTATCTTCTTGATCGCAACGGCCCTAGCCTCTGCCACGTTGGGTTTTTTGGCGTGGAATTTCCCCTTTGGACGGGTGTTTTTAGGTGATGGCGGCGCGTATTTTCTTGGCTTTATGTTGGCCGAGCTAGCGGTGCTATTGGTGGTGCGTAACCCCAGTGTGTCACCGTTTTATGCATTGTCTGTTCTGTTTTACCCCGTCTTTGAGACCTTATTTTCTATTTGGCGCCGTAAGTTTAAACGAGGCGTGCCGGTGGATCAGCCCGATTCATTGCATTTGCATCAACTTATTTTCCGCCGATTGGTGCGAGTCAGCGTCTTAAAAGAAGGGCGTCGTTATGTGCCACCCACCTCTAATGCGATGGCATCGCCTTATTTGTGGGGTTTGGTATTAATTGGTTTGGTTCCAGCGACCATTTGGTGGGATAACGCTTGGTTACTTAGTGCCAGTTTAGTGGTGTTTGTCTGTAGTTATATTTGGCTTTATGCGCGCTTGGTTCATTGGCGTCGTCCAGCATGGTTATTGTTGCCATCGGTACGACGAGCTAAACGAGAGCAGACTAAATAAGTACGAGCTTTTTAATTTTGGAGAAGTATCTTGGATTTACAAAACGTGAAACTTGCCGTGATCGGACTAGGCTATGTGGGCTTGCCCTTGGCCGTAGAGTTTGGCAAAAAGCGCGAGGTCTTAGGTTTTGATATTAATCCGCGCCGTATTGCTGAGTTGAACGAAGGCGTGGATCATACCCTAGAGGTTGAGCCCGACGAATTGAAGACAGCTACGCATTTACGCTATAGCAGTGAGGCTTCCGAACTAGCACAAGCCAATGTGTTTATTGTGACGGTACCTACGCCTATCGATGAATACAAACGTCCAGATTTAACTCCTTTGATTCGAGCTAGCGAAACGATCGCTAAGGTATTAAAACGCGGTGATATCGTTATTTATGAGTCCACCGTGTATCCGGGTGCTACCGAAGAGGAATGTGTGCCTGTGCTCGAACGTGTGTCGGGCTTACGCTTTAACGAGGATTTTTTTGCTGGCTACAGCCCCGAGCGTATTAATCCTGGTGACAGAGTCAATCGTTTGCCTACGATCCGTAAGGTCACGTCGGGGTCTACTCCTCAGGTTGCCGATTTAATTGATGCGTTGTACGGTGAGATTATCACTGCGGGTACGCACAAAGCGCCTTCTATTCGAGTGGCTGAGGCGGCGAAAGTTATTGAAAATACACAGCGTGATGTCAATATTGCCCTGATTAACGAACTGGCGTTGATTTTTAATAAGCTTGAGATTGATACGCAGGCGGTCTTAGAGGCCGCGGGCACAAAATGGAACTTTTTACCTTTCCGTCCGGGCTTAGTGGGTGGACATTGTATTGGTGTGGATCCGTATTACTTGACCCACAAGGCTCAGTCTATTGGTTATCACCCCGAGGTGATTCTGGCCGGGCGTCGTCTGAACGACAGCATGGGGGCATATGTGGCCTCCCAGTTGGTAAAAAGCATGACGAAAAATCGTATTCAGGTCCAAGGTTCCCGCGTCTTATTGATGGGTCTTACCTTTAAAGAAAATTGCCCCGACCTACGTAATACCCGTGTGGTGGACATTGTGCGTGAATTAGCTGAGTACGATGTAAATGTGGACGTGTACGATCCATGGGTCGATGCAGATGAGGCTGAACGTGAATA
>CANQRK010000139.1 GCA_947626245.1 uncultured Paenalcaligenes sp.
ATCATCAGGAGCTAGGACAATGGCCACCATCATTACACGCGGTCCCTACCAATACCAAGCCAAAGTGCGCCGCAACGGCTACCCACTTCAAAGCAAAACCTTTGAACACAAACAAGATGCCTTAGACTGGGCCGCCATGATCGAATCTGAAATGCGACGTGGCGTTTTCGTAGATCGCACCGAGTTGGAACACACCACCTTAGGTGGAATACTACAGCGTTACAAAAAAGAAATTGCCCCTACACAAAAAAGGTATGTCAACCCTCCTTGCCCGTCTAAGAACATGGCTCACTCATCCTCTGGTAAAACGCACACTTATGAGTTTGGACAAGAGCGGCTTCACACACTACGTCGGGGAGCGCCTTCGTGTAGTCAAGCCCGCCACTGTCTTTGTTACGAGTGAAATGCGCCCCCTAGCCTTCAGTCTAAACAATAAGTTCCTCTGCGCTACTGGGCCACAAACGCGCTAACTCTATGATGTTTTTAGCACCTGTTTTCTCTAGGGCTCGAGCACGATGAACTTCTACTGTACGCATAGTAATATCTAGCTCATCCGCAATTTGTTTGTTTAAATAACCTTTTAACACTAGCTCTAGAACTTGTTTTTCACGGGTAGAAAGCGTAGCTATTTTTTCAGCCCACTGCTGAGACCGTTGATAGTGCTGATTCTCTTGTTCATAACGCGCTAATACTTCTAAGACACGGTCCACCAAATCATTATCACTAAAAGGTTTTTCTATAAAGTCAGCAGCACCTAGTTTTAAAGAGGACACAGCCATAGGCAAATCGCCATGACCACTTAAGAAAACAACCGGCTGACGCGCCCCTTTTTTTCTTAAAAAGTCGAAAACCTCTAGCCCGGACATTCCATTCATGCGCACATCTAATAAAATGCACCCCAACATCTCTGCAGACCAGGCCTGCAAAAACTCCTCGCCAGAGGCCCAACGCTGAGTTGTAATATGACGTGTTTTAAACAGCCAAGCCAAGGCATCCCGAATAGCCTCGTCATCATCAACAATATGAACAACGGGTAATCGTACCGTCATAATTCATGCCTCTGTAATCGGTACACTAAAAACAAAACAAGCCCCTGTCTTTTCTATGGCCTCAAACCAGATAGTGCCGCGATGCAACTCAATAATAGAACGACAAATATTCAGACCAATGCCCATACCCTGACTTTTGGTTGTGGTAAAGGGCTGGAACAATAGGGGGACTAACTCTTCGTCTACACCTACCCCCGTATCACGCACTATAACAAGTGCATACCCCTCTTGAATCTGAGTAGTCAGCTGTATATTACGTTGCTGTAATGGTAAATAACGAACAGCCTCTAGGGCATTATTCAATAAATTTAATACCACCTGCTCAATCATAATTTTGTCAGCCAAGACTTGGATTTCCGGAAAGGGCTTTTGATAGTTTAAGGCGACTCGGTGCTTGAGAAAATCTTTACGCATAATCTCTGTACAGCTATCCAAAATACCACGAAGCGACTCTGGTCGTAAGACGGGTTCTCGCTTACGCACAAAGTCGTGGGTACGTCGAATAATCTCACCCGCCCGTTTATTTTGCAGCGCAATTTGCTCTATGCCGTAACGTAAAGTGTCCTTATCCACCACTGGGTCAGATAAAGCATTGAAACAACCAGCTGCATAACTAGCTATGACTGATAAAGGTTGATTTAACTCATGCGCTAAAGTCGTTGTCATTTCGCCTAAGGTCATCAAATGTGCGGTTTGTTGCAAGGCTTGCACTTGTCGATCCGCATGTTCTTCTTGCTCTTTGCGCGAGGAAATGTCAATCATGGAGCCCATCCAGCCCACATGTTTACCTTCGGTATCAATCAAAGGCGCTTCGTGCACCTGTACATCTAAGATCTTGCCACTGCTATGCTGAAAACGAGTCTCAAAACTTTGGGCTCTTGGCATCTGATTTTGTAAATAATGACGTTCTTGGGCTTCACTCACCACCTCAGAGGGCCACCAAGGCATGGGGGGCGTCAAACCTATAATTTCTTCTTTTTTACGTCCCACCAGTCTACAAAATGCAGAGTTCACATACAGTATTTTTCCTTGTAGATCACGGGCGCGCATGCCCGTGGTCATTGAGTTCTCCATGGCAGATCTAAAGGCCTTTTCACTGAGTAAAGCCTGCTCGGCCTGCTGACGCTTACGCGCATAATAAAATTGCACCATTAAATTAATAATGGCCAAGGCTGCTAGCCCTATTACCGCCATAATCAAACTATTTAAAAGCGGTAAAAAAGGCGAACTATAAGGCGTTAAGCGCACATTCACGCCATGCAAAGGCGGATCCAAAGACATAGTATGTGACAACGGATTCAACGCCACATTCTGTGACCGTCGTACTATTTCTTCATTATCTAAGCCCACCAGGACCACCTCATAGCTCTCCACAATCCACCACGGTACATGGTTCAGCAACAGCTCTCCCAATAAAATCGTTACTTGCAGTAAACCAGAGATTTCATTATTGGCATCTAGCGTAGGCAACACCAGATCTACTGCCGCCTGACCTTCTTCTGTTGTATAGGCCAATCCCCACACTCGAGTTGCGGGAATGGCCAACGTCCACGGTTTTTGTTGCACTCCTACTGATGAAAAGTGTGCCAAGACATTTTGCTTGGTGTCATACCAGGTGATCGCCGCCACCTCATTATGAATCGTCTTCAAATGCTGCAGACGAGTCATGATGAGACTCTGACTTTCCATACCTTGACTATCCAATAATATGCGTTCCAGATTGGTCTCATGCAATTTCAAATGAAATGATAAGTTCTGCTCCACCCACAGCGTATCTTCAATCAGCTTATATTTTTGTTCTTCTAACCGCTCTTGTCGCACCACAAAGATAAAAATACTGATCAATAACACAATCATCACAATGGCCAATATAGGCAAATACATCATGATGGAAGCAACTGACACCTGAACCCGTGAGCCAAATGGTTTTGCCAAAACCTATTCCATGTAAAAAGAGTTATTTCGGATTTCCACAATAGATAACACTGCCCTCTATACCTACACTCTACTTTGCATCAAATACACATAATCAAATACTTGGGTCTGAAAACACCTAGGAGACAATCATGAAAAAGCTTTTATCAGCAGCTGTACTTAGCTCTGTTTTTTTTGGCTTTAGTGCTGCCGCGTTAGCGGAATCCCCTCTTATCATTAAATTTAGTCATGTTGTAGCACCTGACACCCCAAAAGGTAAAGGGGCAGATAAATTTAAAGAGCTGGCAGAAAAATACACTGATGGCAAAGTGGTGGTTGAAGTCTACCCTAACTCTCAGCTTTACAAAGACAAAGAGGAACTTGAAGCCTTACAACTGGGCGCTGTACAAATGCTTGCCCCTTCCTTAGCCAAATTCGGCCCTCTAGGAGTCAGAGAGTTCGAGGTATTCGATCTTCCCTATATCTTTGAAGATACAGAAGATCTACGCAAAATCACTCAAGGCCCAGTAGGACGCGAGCTGCTCGACAAACTGGAGCCCAAAGGCATTAAGGGGCTTGGCTACTGGGACAAT
Source organism: uncultured Paenalcaligenes sp. (assembly GCA_947626245.1). GTDB lineage: Bacteria > Pseudomonadota > Gammaproteobacteria > Burkholderiales > Burkholderiaceae_B > Paenalcaligenes. The sequence goes on from CANQRK010000139.1 coordinate 3,557, forward strand.
GGCTTCAAAATTATGAGTGCGAACAGCCCCATCCAGACCCCTGATGACTTTTTAGGGTTGAAAATGCGTATCCAGTCCTCCAAAATTTTGGAAGCGCAAATGCAAGCCCTTGATGCTATTCCTCAAGTCATGGCGTTTTCCGAGGTTTATCAAGCACTACAAACTGGCGTAGTCGATGGCACGGAAAACCCGCCCTCCAACATGTACACCCAGAAAATGCACGAAGTGCAAAAACACGCTACTCTTTCCAATCACGGTTACTTGGGCTACGCCGTTATTGTTAATAAGAAGTTCTGGGACAACCTAGACCCCTCCCTTCGGGAATCTCTAGAAAAAGCCCTTGCAGAGGCCACTGAATACGCTAACGATATTTCCTTACAAGAAAACATAGACTCTCTACAAGCCATGAAAGATGCCGGCTACACTACTTTCTACGAACTCAGCCCCGAAGAGCGTGCAGAATGGATCCAACAGCTACAACCCGTGCATAAAAAAATGGCATCACGCATAGGAGAAAACGTGGTTGAGGCTGTCTACGAAGCGTTAGGCAAAAACTAATCTCTCAACAACGCATTTTGCCTGTGCATTATCTTTTGCTGAGCTGAGCCCCCACCTCGGCTCAGCCTATTCCATCGCTCTCTACGTGAGCCCCCTTCTTTCAGGGTTCTTTACTGAGATACAGCATGCTACGTTTTCTAAATAAACTCGAAGAGAACTTTATCTCTTTGCTGATGGTCGCTGCCGTCACCATTATTTTTGTTGCGGTGTGCCAGCGTTACTCGGTTAGCCTTATTGCCGACCTCATGTCGTGGTCTCGCGCTCAAGGTTATCAAGAGCTTACAGCTCAGCTCCGTAGCCTTTACCGCAGCATCATTTCTGTCAATATGCTGTGGGCTCAAGAGCTTTGCATTTATCTATTTGTCTGGATGGCTAAATTCGGAGCAGCATACGGCGTACGCCTTGGCATTCATGTTGGCGTTGATGTGCTAGTCAATGCTGTGTCCCCAGCCAAGAAAAAAGTGCTTATTGTGATTTCATTTTTAGCTGGTGCTTTATTCACTGCTATTGTGGCCTGGATTGGCTTTAGTTTTGTGTATGACATTAGCCAAACGGGTCAGGTGTCCGCCGACCTAGAAGTACCCACTTGGATTGTGTACTTAGCGGTCCCTGTAGGTTCCATCTTAATGTGCTTCCGCTTTTTAGAAGCCCTCGTCTATTACCTCAAAACCGGTAAACAAATTCATTACACCCCGGGTGAAGACATGCTAGAGCCCGCCGAGGAAGGAGACATTGCATGATTAGCGTTATTATCTTTGCCCTACTCGGTGTACTACTTCTAACCGGTATGCCGGTTTCTATTGCCCTAGGTCTAACGGTGATGACCTTTTTATTCACCATGACCAATGTGCCCATGGACAGCATTGCCCTCAAACTTTTCACAGGCATAGAAAAGTTTGAAATTATGGCTATTCCCTTCTTTATTTTAGCCGGAAGCTTTCTGACTCATGGTGGTGTGGCTCAACGCATGATTCGTTTTGCTAACGCCATGGTAGGTCATTTACCCGGTGGCATGGGACTGGCAGCCGTCTTAGCCTGTGCCCTATTTGCTTCTATTAGCGGCTCCTCTCCTGCTACCGTAGCCGCCATTGGCTCCATCATGATTCCCGCCATGGCCAAACAAGGCTACCCCGTCCAGTTTGGTACCGGCATTGTGTCAACCTCAGGTGGCCTAGGCATTTTGCTCCCCCCTTCTATTGTGATGGTGATGTATGCCGTTGCAACCAGTGGCATGATGGTTGAAGGGCCAGACGGCGCGCGTGTTGCTACCGCCTCAATTGGCCAATTATTTATAGC
>CANQRK010000140.1 GCA_947626245.1 uncultured Paenalcaligenes sp.
GTATTTACAGCAACTCTCATCACATACCTTCGAGTCTAACTATCAGGTCGACGTGTTTTTTGCTCGTCAGTGTTTATTGTTTGGTGGGGTGTGGTTGCTAGGTGCTGCATGGGTAATCAGTGCGCGAGCAGAGCTCTCGTTGCTGGTAGGAATAACGGTGTTAGCAGGGTTAGTCAGTTTGTGGCCATTGCTGCGGCTGAAACAGCAGCAACGTCACCTAAAAAAACAGATGCAGCGTGACTTTCCTTTTATGTTAGAACTGCTTTGTTTAAGTGTGGAGTCAGGGCATGGGTTGCAGCACGCTTTGTGGCTTTGTAGTACTGAATTACAAGCTGGACCTTTGCAGCAACAGTTAATCAAAATTCAGGAATCCATGCGAGCAGGTCTAACACGCGAACAGGCTTTAGAGCAATTTGCTCAACAAACTGACTTAGATGAGGCACGGTCTTTTGTGGCGGCGTTGCAGCAATCTATTGAATTAGGTGGACGCTTGGCCCCTTTGCTTAGGCAGCAGGCTCAACAGCGGCGTCAAGAGCGATTTTTGCGGGCAGAAAAACAAGCTCTCGAAGCACCGGTGAAAATGTTAGCACCACTGGTGTTATGTATTTTTCCATGTACTTTTTTAGTTATTGCGTATCCATTATTTTTTCAATTATGGCAACAACTGTAGCTCATTTCCGCATTTATGCTGCCAGCGGATTTATGGCACGTTTATTGGGTTGGCATGTGTTTACACATCGCACACAGGGTTTGTATTTTGCGCGCTGTAAAGCTGTGCATGGCTTTGGTTTACCGCAGCCTTTGGCGGTGCGTTTTGTAGATGCCCAAGGACATGCCATAGGCGATTGGCAGTGCCTTCGGCCGTGGGGCGTAGTGATACAGCCTAAGGCCTATGGAGTGCTAGAAATGGCTTGGTCAGATCCAGCAAAACGCCACCAAGCGTGGGTGGCGTTTCAACAGGCTTCGTTTAGATTTACGCCGTGGCGTTGGCCAGATTTTGACCAAACACACTGCGATAAATAGGGTAAAAGCAGCAGTATAAATAGGCCATCATTAATAGATTCAGGGGTGTGAGCAAAAAGTACCCAAATGACGGCCCAAAAGCCTGAATTAACCCCGTAGCAATGAATTGGGCGGCAAAGTAAATGGCTACCCAACACAAGGTGAAAATTATCAATGCCCCTTTGGTGCGCCAGCAGGCAATCATGGAATAAAACAGGGCTTTTTTCAGGGGAATACCATGCCAACCCATTAGGGCAGGAGCATGCCAAAACAAGATAGAAATACCCACATAAAACAAGCCAAACAAATACATGGGGGCTTGGACCACTTGCATCATTTGCTCGGGATCCAAGTTTTCGTTTGACATGGTTTCGACGATGTTTTGGCTAAAAGGCATAACAGCCATAAAGCCTGCAGCCAAACAAACTAAAAAATAGCACAGGCCCAGCCTGAGCATGGCCTTTTTAACTTCAGGGCTTTTCAGAGGCTGTAGCCACATAGCAAGCTGCACCGGCTGATGACGTTCTATGTGTACACATGCGTTCAGCGCAATAAACCCAATGGTAGGCGTAGCAATAATCAAAAGCAGTTGACCAAAAATAGGAACTAAGTAGCTCAGATTAATTAAAACACTGGTCATCAAGCTCCAAAAAAGCATGGTCATAGGTTGGCGTTTAAAAAGCACCCACCCTTGCAGTAACCAAGCCCAGCCATACGAGGCGGATAGACGTGCTGCTTGCATGGATTTATCCTAAAAGCTCGTCTAAGGTATAGACGGTGGCTTGGCGCTGGGTGAGCACGCGCTCAAAGTGGGTTGGGTCGTGTGGTTTTAGACTTTGAGCCGGACGAGGATGATAAAAATCATACAGTCTGGAAACCCAGAAACGTAACGCCGCTGCCTGTAGTATCAAAGGCCAGGCTTCTTTTTCAGCAGCGGTAAAGGCACGTTCTTGGTTGTAGGACTGCAGCCATGCTTTGAGTAGATCTAGCTTAAAGATGCCGGTGTCGCGCTCTATACACCAGTCGTTGACGCTTACGGCGACGTCAAAAATCCATTTGTCGCAGCCAGCAAAATAGAAATCAATAAAACCACCCATAGTGGGTTGGGTTTCTGTGCCTGCAAACAAAACATTATCGCGAAATAGGTCACAATGCGCCGGCCCTTCGGGTAGAGCTTGGTATAATGCGCTAGCAAACAAGGTTTGCTGCTCTTGCAATGTGGCTTGAATTAAGGCATTTTGCTCTGAGCTTAAAAACGCTAGTACCTGAGGAATGGTTTTTTCCCACCAGGGCAGACTGCGTAAATTGGGTTGATGCAAGGGGTAGTCTTGGCCTGCCAAATGGGCTTGCGCTAAGGTTTTTGCCGCTAAAGCACAATGTTGTGCAGTGGGCTCAGATACGTAGCTGCCGGCTAAACGCGTCACAATAGCACAGGGTTTATTGTGCAAACGGGTCAGGCGTTGACCGTTTTTTAGGGTTTGAGGTGAAGGCACCGGCAAGCCTTTTTCGGCTAGATGATGCATAAGCTCGATGTAAAAAGGCAGTTGTTCGTAGGTAAGCACCTCGAACAGGGTCAGCACATAGTCGCCTGTTGTTGTCGTCAAAAAGTAGTTGGTGTTTTCAATACCGGCGCTAATGCCCCGTAAAGAAACCATTTCACCTAAATGGTAGTGTTGCAATAATTCACGTGCATCGGCATCGGTTACGGTAGTAAAAACAGCCATCTTGTTGTGTTATTAAAATATTGAATGAAAAAAGTTACTTAGAATCAGTCGTTATTATAAGAAAGAGCGACGATAAAGCCTAATGTAACGGCAATTTTAGATTATACGAATATAGGTATCTTGTGAGTCTACAGTTAAATCAGGCCCAAAGCCAAGTCAGTTCCTCTACCACGCCTAGTCCTTGGGCGCTTTGTGTGGCCCCTATGATTGACGTGACTGACCGTTACTGTCGCTTCTTTCATCGTCTGTTGGCTCCCAACGCCCGTTTGTATACCGAGATGATTACTACTGGAGCGTTGGAATACGGGGATGTAGCGCGTCATTTGCGTTTTGATACTAGCGAGCACCCTGTGGCCCTACAGTTGGGGGGCAGTGATCCTACCGCTTTGGCTCGTAGTGCAAAACTGGGGGCGGAGTGGGGTTACGATGAAATTAATTTAAACTGTGGTTGTCCATCAGATCGAGTTTTAAAAGGGGCGTTTGGCGCTATTTTGATGAGTGAGGCACAGTTGGTGGCTGATTGCGTCAAGGCCATGCAAGACGTCGTATCCGTGCCGGTGACGCTTAAACATCGGTTAGGCTTAGACTACGACTATAGCTATGAGTTCGTTAGGGATTTTGTGGCGGTGCAGTACGAGGTAGGGGTGCGAGTGTTTGTGGTTCATGCGCGCAATGCGGTATTAAAGGGCTTATCACCCAAAGCTAACCGTGAGATTCCTCCCCTGCGTTATGACATGGCTGAGCAACTCGTTCAGGATTTTCCCGATGCTACGTTTGTCTTGAATGGCGGCATTAATACCGTCGCAGACAGTGTCGATCATTTGCAGCGCTTTGATGGCGTAATGTTAGGACGTGCTGCGTGGCATACGCCGGCTGTTTTAGGCGAAATCCATGATCGCATTTGGCCCGATCAACCTCGATTAACAGAGGACGAGGTGGTGGCGCAGATGTACGACTATTTAACCGAAGAAATCGCTGCGGGAACGCGGCCTCGTCAAATTACCAAGGCGATGTTGGGTTGGGCGCATGGTAAACAAGGTGCGCGCCAATGGCGTCGTCACTTGTCGGATCCCGATCAAATGGCCCGCCAAGACGCACAGGTGCTACTAGAAGCCTGGCAGATGCTACGTCAAGCCGCTCAGGCTAGCGAACAAAACTGAGCTTTGGCCTGATAGTATTCGTTGCATAATTCGTCTAGTAGTCTGGCTGCAGGCAGGGCTCTGGCTAAGGGGGCTCCTTGGCCTGCCCAGTGAGCGGCGAAATCATGACTGCCTTTGGCGCTAGCCACTAGGTGCAAGGCTTTGGCGGCATTGTAGGCAATAGGATAAGCCGGTAGGTCAGCGCGCAACGCATGAATTTCATCATGCATACGATTGCGTAATCCTCGAGCAGGACGGCCTGATATCACCGGGGTAATGGTTGTATCGTAGGCTCGTTGGCCTAATAGGGCTGCTTTGTAGGCGTCATCCGCGGCTGATTCAGGACAACAAATAAACGCAGTCCCTAATTGTGCTAAGTCGGCTCCGGCTAACTGAGCTGCTGCAATTTGGCTGCCTGTCATGAGGCCGCCCGCTGCAATAATAGGTAGGTGGATGTGTTCTTGTAGTTGTGCCAACAAGCTGCTTAAAGGCAAGGCCGAGTCTATTAGTGGATTAAATATGCCCCGATGACCACCCGCCTCAATGCCCTGAGCAATGATGGCATCTACGCCAGTATGTTCTAGAAATTTAGCCTCAGTCAGAGTAGTGGCGCAGCCCCAGATAGCAATGCCGGCGGCTTGAAGGCGCTGTAATGCCGAGGCCTCAGGCACACCAAAATGAAAGCTCACAATAGTGGGTCGGGTTTCGCAGAGCATATCTATCAGCGCTGGATGTTGCCACGCACTTTGGTAACTTTGACCTAGTTCGGTAGGCGGTTCTGCTTGGTATTCTTTGAAGTAGGGTGTTAGCACATGTAGCCAATGCAATTCACGCTCTAGATTACTGGCTTCGGGTTGGTGGCAGAAAAAATTCACATGGATAGGACCCGAGGTGCGTTGTTGTAGTTGTTCTATTTGGGCTCGAGCGCTAGCTACGTCTAGATGACCTAGACCCAACGAGCCGATGCCGCCGTATTGACTGACGGCAGCGGCGAGCTCTACTGTGCTAACTCCAGCCATAGGGGCTTGGACTATAGGGGCTCGTAGTTGAAATTGTTGAACTAAGCGGCTCATAGAGTAGGCTCCAAAAAAAAGCCACTTTAGAGCGTAAAGTGGCTGAAGGCAAACGAGTTAATCGGACAGGCTGTCTGTGGGCCAATCACGGATATAGGCTTTGAGCATTTTATTTTCAAACTTTTCTGCCTCCACCAAAGCTTTGGCTAAATCGTAAAAGGAAATCACGCCCAATAGCAGTGGACCATCCATTACCGGCAGGTAACGAGCATGTTTAGCCAGCATAAGACGTTGTACTTCATCGGCGCTGGTGTTGGGGGTGACGCTAATAGGTGCATCATTCATGATGCTACGAACGGTGTAATCATGGCCGCTAGCACCATGTTTGTGCAGGTGACGGATAATTTCACGGAAAGTGAGCATTCCCACCAGTTCGCCATGATCCATAATAACGAGTGAACCCACGTCTTGGGCGCTCATGGTTTCAATGGCTTTAGCAATGGGAGTGTCGGGTGTAGC
>CANQRK010000141.1 GCA_947626245.1 uncultured Paenalcaligenes sp.
CATTGAATATCTCTCTGTGGATGATTTTGATTCAAGTCATTTTATCTTGGGTCAACCCAACCGCCCCCATGATGCCTTTGTTGCTGGCTTTAACACGCCCCATTATGGAGCCCGTGCGTAAACGCATGCCCAATACGGGGGCTATTGATTTTTCACCGCTGATCGTCTTAATTGCCATCCAAGTACTTAGCATGATCACCCAACGCATCACCATTGCATTATTGGGGGCCTAATCGGGCACAGTGGGTATTGTTGTGGCGTGGAGTGTTGTTGTGTTGTGGTGGTGGCGTGATGGTTTCGCTAAGCAGTGCTCACTCGTTTCACTCGCTCCGCGCTGAACCGCTCACCCATTCACGCCACCACCCCACTCCACACCCGCACCAACCCACCTGTACGAGCAGGCCACGCCTGCGATACAACCGTTATCGGAGGCATGGCCTCCTCGTACAAGGGCTCGCGGTAAAGAAGGAGGCTTAGAGAGGGGTGACGCGAGAGGGACCATTACCGCTAAGTACACGCACACGCTGACCGGCGGTGAACATGATATCGGCCTCTTGGGCAATCGCTCGAGTCTCACCATTATCCATCTGAATCGTGATCTCTAACCCTTGCTTTTGATCTGTACGGTTTTCAATGGCATTACCTGCTAAACCACCTAGCATCACACCACCAATTGTCGCCAACAAATTCCCCTTGCCGCCACCAATTGTACTACCTGCCACGCCACCTAGCGCAGCACCAGACGCTGCACCGAACCCAGAAGGCTTATCTGATTTCAGCGTAATATAACGCACTGACTGCACGGTACCTAAGCGTACAATTTGCTCATTTTGAGCTTGACCATAGGAGTACACCGAGCTGGAGGCAGACTGACCCGCACACCCCGCTATAAACACTACCGATGCAGCAGCTAAGCCAGTTAAAACAAGTCTAAAAGATCGGGATTGAGTGAACGAATACATAATAACTCCACGTGTACGTATATTAGTCTTAGGTTAGATGGTTGTAACCACACCATAATGGGTTGCTAAGAGCTGCTGAATTTCAGTTTTAGAAGGGGCGTGATTCTGTGTGCCCTGATGAGCGATTTTAATGCCTCCGAGGACACTACCTAAACACGCCGCCTCGTAAATAGACCAACCTTGTGTAAGCCCATGCAATAAGCCGGCACGATGCGCATCACCACATCCGGTAGGATCCACAACCGGTACATCGGGTAAAGCGTGAATTTGACGCTGTGTGCCCTGAGTGTACACGGTAGAGCCTTTATCGCCTTCGGTCACAATAAGAGCCTGTACCTGCTCGGCAATTTGCTCTAAAGACAAGCCTACACGCTGACTAATCACACTCGCCTCGTAATCATTAGAGGTCAAGATAGTACATAAATCAATCATACGCTCTAGGTCGGCTTTTTCAAATAACGGCATTGCCTGACCTAGGTCAAAAATAAAGGGGATACCTTCGGCATGTAAACGCTCGGCATGAGTGAACATGGCTTCTTTGGCATCGGGTGCCACAATACCGTAATCTGCAGCAATACCTGTCAGGTCATTGTCGGCGGACTTAATCATGGCACCGGGGTGAAAGGACGTGACCTGATTGCTTTCTAAGTCCGTGGTAATAAAACACTGTGCAGAAAAGTAATCGTCTAAGACCTTTACCGCACTGGTATCAATGCCTAATTGCTCGAAACGGGCTAAGTAATCATGACCGTCTTTACCTAAGGTAACCACTGGAATGGCATGACTATCTAACAAATTCAAGTTGTAGGCGATGTTACCAGCACAACCACCATAAAACTTATTAAGTGATGGGGTAAAAAAAGACACGCTTAAGGAGCGTTCTTTCTCAATCAGAATGTGGTCTTTGAAGTTGCCTTCAAACACAGCGATGTAGTCAAAAGCCACCGAACCACACACCAAAATACGTTTAGACATGGACAAACCTTTTTAGGGATAATATTTTTCTACAATGAAGCCATTAATTTGTTTATCTGGCAATTGTACCGGCAAGCGTAACTGTATTTGTGCTCCGGGCTCAAAGGGCCGACTGCGCTGACTGGGCGGTAAGTATTCGTCAGGACTAATCGCGACAGTAGCCAACACAGCAGCCGATGCATCGCTAAAGCTAACGACCAAGGTGGGCCACTCTTGGGCCCACGGCAGGGTATTTTTCATTTGCAGTTGCAACAAATAGGCATAACGCCCATTTTGCTCGAAATTAGGCTGTTGCTGCAAGGCTGTCTGGCGAATCTCAATGGCATTGATCTCGCGCATGTAGGGAATGGTACACCCTACCCCCTCACACATCAGTTCTAATACCGGCCGTGTAAAACGAACGGTATTGGCAATTTGGGCACGGTACACATACAGCAACTGCAATACCGTGATGACTAGCAACACGAACACCACAGCACGCCAAAGCAAGCGCCCAGAGTCACTTGTGTGAGCGGAACTAGAGGACTGCTGGCTTAGACGACGCGGTTCAGCGCGCAGCCCTTTGAGCTCATCCAATACCGTATCGGCAGGCAGCTCGGGCTCGCGTGTTAAGTACACACGGATATCCTCGACGGGTTCATCAGGAGGCGGGCTTTGAATAGGCTGAGTACTACGTATGGCAGCCACAGTAGGCGTTGTGACAGAAACAGGAGCAGGTGCAGATATAGGTGCGGACTTAGCCGCCTGAGCCCGCGTCTTGATAATGGGGCCTGTAGCAGGTGGGCTAGGATCGCGCAAAGTCGCCATAGGTGCATGTGGCTTTGTCACTGCACATTCGTACGCATCAAAGATTTGCGCACACCGAGGGCAGCGCAACACACCTTTACGCTGTTGCAACTGCTCTAGGCTGACATCAAATCGATGCTGACATTGCGGACATTGGGTAGTTAACTCAATCATCACACTCACCTACGAGATAGCCTTAGCTGGCTTTATGCGCCACTAAACATACCCAACCCTCACGATCGCGCCATGGCTGCAAGTGAAGATAATCACCATAAGCAGCTTGCATCTCCTCGATCTGCCAATCAAAGATACCCGCTAAAACCAAATAACCACCGGCTTTAACACGAGCACTGAGCATCGGCGCCAAGAGCTTGAGAGGATTAGAGAGAATATTCGCAACCACCACATCGTACTGCCCTTCAGCTAGCTGATCAGGCAACAAGGCATTGACATGTACGTTGTTATTGCTGGCGTTTGCCTGAGTGGACAACACAGCCTGCTCGTCTAGATCGACACCATCAGTACGACCCGCACCGAGCTTTTGCGCTGCAATAGCCAAAATACCTGAACCGCAACCGTAATCCAATACAGTTTGTGTAGGTTGTAAATGCTGAGCCAACCACTCTAAGCATAAATGCGTGGTGGGGTGACTGCCGGTACCAAACGCTAAACCGGGGTCCAGCTCTATACACACCTTGTCTTGGGTGATGGCCTCTTGGGCTATTTGATCTTCGGCATGCCAGCTAGGCACAATTAAAATACGATCACCGACCTCGATAGGACCAAACTGCGATTGAGTTAAACGCACCCAATCATTATCGGGAACTTGGCGTACAAACCAATCGTCGTCCGCCAATTCGATAATGCCCTGCTCGCGTAGGTCATGAACCAGTTGCTCTGGCTCCATGTCTTGGGCCAATAGTGCCACCACGCGGTTTGTATCCCACGCCAATACCTCGGGCTCTAGGCCAGGCTCACCATATAAAGGGCGCTCTTGCTCGGTGTTTTCATCGGCATCCTCAACGGAAACAGACAATACCCCTAGCTCTAGCAACATATCAGACAAGTGCTCAGCTTGTTGCTCGGCACATAAAAAAACAATTTCACGCATAGCGATTTCCAAAAAATAAAAGCAGAGGTCCCCCCCTGCTTTTTATTTTAACGTGACTTTAGGCCTAAGACCGTTTTGCCAGCTTTTCTTCGAGATAGTGAATACTAAATCCACCATCCTTGAAAGCTTGATCCTGCATCAGGTCACGGTGCAACTGAATGTTGGTGTTAATGCCTTCGACTACCATTTCAGATAAGGCAATATCCATACGAGCAATGGCTTGCTCTCGTGTATCACCGTAGGTGATTAGCTTGCCAATCATGGAGTCATAATTGGAAGGAACCACATAACCAGCAAACACGTGCGAGTCCATGCGCACCCCAGGACCACCAGGAGTATGCCATTTGCTGACTAAACCAGGGCTAGGGATAAATTTGTAAGGGTCTTCGGCGTTAATACGACATTCGATGGAGTGACCACGGAACTGAATGTCTTTTTGACGCAGAGTGAACTTTTCACCCGCAGCAATTAAAATTTGCTGTTGGATCAAATCAATCCCCGTGACCATTTCCGTAATGGTGTGCTCGACCTGAATACGTGTATTCATTTCGATGAAGTAGAATTCGCCGTTTTCGTATAGAAACTCAAACGTACCCGCGCCGCGGTATTTCAGTTTGCGACAAGCCTCTACACAACGCTCGCCAATACGCTCGATGAGTTTACGAGGGATGCTAGGTGCGGGGGCTTCTTCGATGACCTTTTGGTGACGACGCTGCATAGAGCAATCGCGTTCGCCCAACCACACAGCATGACGTTCACCATCAGCCAAAACCTGAATTTCAATGTGACGTGGGTTTTGGAGGTATTTCTCCATGTAAAGATCAGGGTTACCAAATGCAGCCTCGGCCTCGGCACGAGTCATGGCTACAGCATTTAATAACGCACCTTCGGCATAAACCACACGCATACCACGGCCACCACCACCGCCCGATGCTTTAACGATAACGGGATAACCAATATCGCGTCCGATTTGGAGAATTTCCTCGGGATCATCGGGTAGTGCACCAGCGGAACCCGGTACAACCGGTACACCGGCCTCGATCATGGTTTTTTTAGCCATGACCTTGTCACCCATTAAGCGGATAGTTTCAGCACGTGGGCCAATGAAAACAAAACCACTTTTTTCCACTCGATCTGCAAAATCTGCGTTTTCTGCTAAGAAACCGTAGCCTGGGTGAATAGCTTCAGCATCGGTTACCTCGGCAGCCGCAATAATTGCAGGCATATTTAGGTAGCTTTCACGGGGGTTAGCAGGCCCGATACACACCGACTCATCAGCCAAACGAACATATTTGGCATCACGATCGGCTTCGGAATGCACGACTACGGTTTTAATACCCAGCTCACGACACGCGCGCTGGATGCGTAGGGCAATTTCTCCCCGGTTAGCGATAAGGATCTTTTCAAACATGAAATTAGCCAATCACAAACAAGGGCTGACCGTATTCTA
>CANQRK010000142.1 GCA_947626245.1 uncultured Paenalcaligenes sp.
CCACCCTCGCATTAAACTTGGATCTGAGTTCATTTATAAATGAATCCGCATTAAAGCAAGCGTCAGGATTGGCTAATAGCTCAGCACTTGAAAAAACACCTTCTTTTGGATTTCCATTTAATACCTCAGCACCATTAAATACATACGAAGCTGTCCATTCATCATCGCCGCCATCACCAAGCCCCCACGGAACCAGATCAGGCCTAACCACATGGTAATCACAACCATTGTATTGAGCATCTGTTGGGATGGTGTCTTGCCACTTATTGCAAAACCATGTGCTGTCCTCTTTTGGTGTTGAAAATGCGCAAGTTCTGCAATTAGCTTCTTTTGTGGGTTGTTCATTAAAGCAAAAATCATACGCTGGGCACCACTTGCATGAGTACCAGGTTGGGTCGTCTTTTATGCGCGGTGGAATTTGGTTTTCAAGCGCAAGCAGTTTACCCCGTTCCACGTAACGATTAGCAAGCTCAACATCCAGTTTTACGCGTTCCGTATACATATGGTCATTGTCTTTACAGACGGCCACGTATAGGGCGCGATCAATATCCATGCCAAGCATATAGATTTGCATCTGTATGTAGTGCATGTATTTTGATTTCTGCACGCCGTTTTTAACAAGGTCATCAAAGCTTTTCTTTGCATGTGTCTTAAATTCAGCGACATGTGGTTTGCTTGGTGCTTCGGGTACGCCTGACATAATCACACCATCTATGCTGCCTGACACGTGCGAGCCGAAGTCCACACGGTGCTGATTGCCGCCTGACTGCCTAACATCAACGCCAATAGCGCGTAGATCAGAGATGATGGTTTGCTCTTCGTTGTGCCCACGCCTAAATAGGCGCAATATCCGACCTTGGAACTTTTCCACAATGGCCCACCTAAAACTAAGCCATAGGTAACGATCACACTCATGGCCTAGTTGGCTAACACCCATGTGCGGCCGTGGTTTTTCTTGTTTTGACTCATGGTGTCGGTCGATTAAATTAACTATGCTATGATTGGACTCAGGTATTTTCATTGCCTTTCCTTAATGTTGTTCCTTTAGCCCACCGTCGCTTGGTGGGCTTTTTTTATCTAATTACCTAGCCCACGGTGCTGATGACCCGGCTGGCTTTTGTGCATCTTGGTTTTGGCTTGGTTGGCTTGGCGCTGGAGCGCTTGACCCACCAACTGATCTGGCCGCTGACACATCGTTACTTGCCTCGTATCCGTTGGCGGCTGGTCTGATTTTTACGTTAACCTGCAGGCTGTTTCCGATTAATTGATCGGTGTCGCTTAACGTAGCTAGGCCAATCGCCCGCATTACATCACCCAGTTGACGTCTGCCTATTTCCTCAGCTTGTGGGTTTGGGTTTTGAATATTTAGGTTTTGCCAAATAATTCGACCTTGGTGTGTTGGGCCTGTCACATCATAGCGAACCGCAATATATTTACCTGTTCCCGCTTTGGTGTCGCGCACCTCAGCGACTGTAATGCTTACGTCATACCAACCGGCTGGAATTGGCTCAAAACTTGTTTCCTGAGCTTCTGGTAGGTCGGCTAAATTGAATGGGGTATCTAAAAAAGACATAATAATTTCCTTTGTGTTTATTTGATTGCTTCGATTTTGAAGCTTGGTTTACTTGGGGTTGTGGTAATCGCTGCAGCTAATGCGCCCGTAATGGCTGGGTCACTATCGCGCCATGCTCTCATGTTTATCTCTGGTTTCCATCTAAATAAGTCCTTCAAGTGATCAAAAAGACCAGCATCAATAGCAATCTCCTGCAGCAGATCGGCGTCAACACGTCTTGTCATGCGTTGCGTGACTGTTACTTTCATTTGATCCGCTTCGTAGTTGAACGTACCTTCATCTTTTGGTTCGCCAAGTAAAGCGATTAACTCGTCCTCAATCGCCCTACGGTGCGCAACAGCTTGGGCTTCCGCTTCTTTAGCATCAATCCATTGCTGGGCTAATGCATCTAAACTCATCTTGCACCTCCAATCTTTTCAATAACATCGCCTAGGTTTGGCGCTTCCCATGCATCGAGTTTCCCGCTCCTATCCTTAGCTGACCATAGGCCGTCCGAGTCTGTCATTAGAGCGCGTTGCGTACTACCATCAGCATCTTTTTCAACCCTTAGTGCAAGCACCTCATCAAAGAAGTAGGGTAGCTGCTGAGATAGCGTCTTGCCTGGCATTGATGGGCTGTACAACATGCGGCCCATCTCATCTTGGCTTTTCTCAAGTTTTGCGCTCATGTAGACGTGTTTGTCTGGGATATTTCTAAAGGAGCGGATAATATCAGCCATTACACGGTTAAGCTCACCGTAGGCCGCGCGCCCATCTTTGTTCCGGCTCATCTCATAAGCAAGCACCACCTCAGCAATTTCACTAATTGAGTCAATAGCAATGCTCTTAAACTCATTAGCCGCTGGATCGGTGGTCACCCATGTGTAAGCCTTGTGTAAGTCCTCCATGGTGTTTATCTCTATATACGGTAGGTCTGCATCTTGAATTGATAACAAACCCGCTTCGGCACTAAGCACAATTGGATCTGGTAATGTTTTGATTAGTGTCGTCTTGCCTGCTCCTGCTTGACCGTACACTAATAGCTTTACGCTACCTTGGCTCAATTTGCCTGTTCTTTTAATGCTAATAGACATTGCATTGGTTCCTTAATGTTTGTGTTTATTTGTTTAGCACTGGTCGCTAATCGGTTAGTGCATGTTGATAATATAGCGCAAGTATTGTAAGATGTCAACACTATATTCAAATAAAGTAACAGGAGTTGAAAAAATGATGACACTAGATGAGCTAAAGAATATATTAAGCACAATGAACCTAAAGCAGGTGGCAAGAGATGCTGGGGTTCATTACAACGCTATATACAGGCTAATGAACGGCGGCACGAACCCGTCCTATGAAACGGTTCAGAAGATAATCGCACACCTAGAGATCAAGGGAATTGTGAAATGATGACAGTGCGCCACATATACACTACGGGGGTTGAAAGTTAATGGCAAATTTGAAACTTATTTTAGGCGGGGACTTTGTTCCGCCAGCAGACAGGTATATAGAATCGCCAGAGCAGCAACTAATGGATGCTATACGAGCCGCTGGGCTGGAGGCACCGGATCAAATATACCTTGATGGTGTGATACACAGGTTTAACACCGGAGTGGGGAACAAGAGGGACAAGACGGGCTGGTATATTGGCTTTGGTGACGAGCCGCAAGCCGCAAGGTTTGGCTGCTGGAGGTCAGACATCGAAGGTTCATGGGTGGCTGATATAGGTCGCACCATCACAGCAGCCGAGCAAATGGCTCACGCTAGGAGAATGGCAGAGGCGAGAGAGAAAAGAGATGCGGAGCGAGAAAAATCAAGAGAGGTTGTTGCAAACGTTGCTTTGGATATTTGGAACAACGCCGCAACAGCTACGGTAGATCACCCGTATATAAAACGCAAAGGGATTCACCCGCACGGCTCACGCGTTACGGGCGATGGTCGCTTGATCGTTCCTTTGTATGACTACGTAGACGGGGCGCTTGAGTTAACAAGTGTTCAATACATAAAAGATGACGGCTCAAAGCTTTATCACTCAGGTGGCAAGACGGGCGGCTGCTTTTGGACGGTTGGATCAATTGCCAACCAATCAACATTTTACGTAGCTGAAGGCTTTGCCACGGCAGCCACTATTCACGAGGTAACGGGATCGCCTTGCTTTGTCTCTTACAACGCAAGCAATCTAACTTCTGTGGTTGAAAAAATAAGAATCATGGCAGGCAATGAGATCAACATCGTTGTTGTTGCTGATAATGATGAAAGCGGGGTTGGTCAAAAGAATGCGGAGCAAGCGGCATCAAAACACGGCGCTCGTGTGGTTATACCTCCAATCTTAGGTGACGCCAATGATTATTATATGGGTGGCGGTGATTTAGCGGCCCTATTAGCTCCAAAAGCAGATGATGGCTGGCTAGTGGCTGCAGATGATTTTTGCGCTCAACCAGCGCCAATCAAATGGCTTGTTAAGGGTTGGCTTCAAGAGAATGCGCTAATCATGATCCACGGCCCATCAGGTGGCGGTAAGACGTTCACCGTGCTAGACATGATGCTAAATGTGGCTGCTGGGACGGGGTCATGGCAAGGGTTGAAGGCAAAGCCGGCTAATGTGGTTTACTTAGCTGGTGAGGGTCACCACGGATTACGATCACGTATAGCAGGTTGGAAGCAACACAACAACATAACGCAACCAATCAATATGTGGCTAAGTCGTGATGGTTGCGACCTAAACACAAGAGAGGGTTACCAGCGGGTAGCTGAATCCATTAGATCGCTTGGCAAAACGCCAGAAATGATTGTGGTGGACACGTTGCACCGTTTTATGCACGGTGATGAAAACAGCGCTCAAGACACAAAGACAATGCTAGACGCTTGCGCGGGTCTTATGTCTGAGTTTGGTTGCAGTGTCGTGCTTGTACACCATACGGGCGTAAGTGATGAGGCTCAACATAGAGCGCGGGGTTCGAGCGCTTGGCGTGGGGCACTAGATATTGAAATAAGCATTAGGCCAGGCAAAGACAATCAGCCCATAGAGGTTAGCCAAAAGAAAAGTAAAGATGCTGAGATGGCGGATCCGCTTTATTTTGATTTAACCAGCATCAATATAGAAGGTTGGTTTGATGAAGAGGGTGAGCCTGTCACCACCGCTGTGCTGCAGCCAGCTGATACCCCGCCAGAGCCAGCAAAAAGGGACAGCGCATTTGATAGGAAAAGAAAAGAGTTTGAGTCAGCTTGGTTTTCCGCCAATGCAGAGGTTGATGGTAGGGGCAGGCCATATATAAGCAGATCAGCTCTGCTTAACTATCTAACATCAAATGAGCTTTACACGGAATCAACAGCCAACAAGGAAATGCAACCAAGTCGTAGTGGTGGCATGATTAATCTACTCACCATTAATCGAATAATTGAGCCAGAGTCACACGGTTGGTCAGTCATCAATACTGAGATTGGGGCATCACTTTTGTTACGTAGAAATGAGTAAAAGACAAAAGACAATTGGCTATTTTGTCCTGTCTTGTCTTTTGGGGCAAAAGGAGACAAAAAAAGGACAAGACAGGACACACCCCTTTAGGGGTGTCCTTTTGTCCTTTATGTCTGCAGGTGTTGTCTGTCCGTTTATAAAGGACAATTTAAGAAAAAAGGATTTTCACAAATGAATGAAATAAAAATTGTTTTACCGTGGCC
>CANQRK010000143.1 GCA_947626245.1 uncultured Paenalcaligenes sp.
AAATCCATTTGATGACTCTCGTAATACAATAGCTCTGCCGTTAAACTGCGTCGATTATGTAAACCTGTCAGCGGGTCTGTACGTACGTCTTTATTTAATTTATCTATGTTTTTCTTTATCTGCCCCATCCCCACCAGCATGGCTTTTTTTAACTCATGGGCCTCAAAATACCAAGACCGCACTTGTTGAATTTCTGCTCGGGTTTCCGGCACGTCCATACTGCGAGCTCGTTCCGCCAAAGACCGTAACGGCTTGGCAATGATTCGAGCACCAAACCAGCCCAACAACAATATCAAAAAAGCCAAAGGCAAGGTTTTTTGAATTACTTGATACATGAGATTTTCTAGGGGTGCAACTGCCGCAGACAAAGGCCGCTGCGCCACGATCCCCCACCCAGTGGTAGGAACCGTCGCATAACCAGCTAACATTTCTATCTCTTGGCTAATCACTACGCCTTTGCCCGAGTTCACCAAAGCCACATCATCGACCACCCAATTCTCATCAACGACCTCACCCACACGGGTTTCAGTTGGATGATAAATCAGCTGTTTGTCCTTAGTGACCACATACAAATACGAACCATCAGAGTAATAGTGATTTCCCAGCAAACGATTCAAAATACTGGTTTGGCGCAAATACAAACTGCCACTCACAACTCCCAGATATTCGCCATCCTCACTCACTATAGGGTGAGAGATAAAAATCATAAAATTACCTGCTGTAGATAGTGTAGGCGCACTAATATAGGGTTGTCGCAGGAGCAATGCCTCGTCTATACCCGAGGCAATACTGACCTCGCCCACCAAATTCAAGGCTTCTGGTGAGGCAGCCAATACAACGGCCTCTTTATTAATAATAACCACCGAATTAAAACTATCGGTCTGCTGGCGTAAACGATCTGCCTCTTGTTCCAATAGAGCAGGATCATCATAGAACTTAGCGGCAAAGTGCGCCGCCATTGCGACCTGTTTTTGAGCCGAAACCAAAAAGTCATCGGTGCTGACTGCTAGCTTTTTAGCGTAGTTGTAGTTACTGTCCAAGGAAGCTTCAATTAATTGAGCCCG
This sequence comes from uncultured Paenalcaligenes sp., assembly GCA_947626245.1. Classification (GTDB taxonomy): domain Bacteria; phylum Pseudomonadota; class Gammaproteobacteria; order Burkholderiales; family Burkholderiaceae_B; genus Paenalcaligenes. Next base: position 1,065 of record CANQRK010000143.1, read on the forward strand.
CTGAACTTGATAACTGGCATACAGCACACTACCAAAAGTAAGCAGGCTGCTTCCAATTAATACAATCAATGCTAAATGTAACAATCCAATTCGTATATGTGCCTGTTGCTTTTGACACAATTTTTTTATCTTCGACAGCACAGCCCTAACCCTAGATAACCCATCCAAATTGATACATAAGGGTTATCTGATGAGGCGTGTTTTAATCCGCTCTCTAACTGGCTCCCCTCTCCGCACTCGCAAAATGCGCCTGTGGCATCTTGCTTTTTTCGCTTAATAACCTGTTCCGGCTAAAAGACGTTGTGATATTGCCTCTTAAACGAAGAAACGAGCATTTCTGCTCGTTTCTTGAGTCCTGCACCGTTTTAGGACGTATGTAATGATACAACGCCCATTAAGGGGAAACAATCACATCATTAATTACCCGTGTCACACCTTTGACAGAAAGCGCGACGTCTCCTGCCTGCTGTTTAGCTGTTTCGGTCTTTACAAAACCCGACAACTGCACCACACCACCATCCATGGTTTTCACATTAATATTTAACGCAGAGGTTTGAGGATCATTTAACAGCTTTGCTTTAATTTCAGCTGTTACAGCAGTGCCATCCACATATTGACCAAGGGTTTCTTGTTTATTTGCTACCGAGCAACCTGCTGTTAACACCACTGCAGTGCCAAGCATCAGGGCAAATAGACTCTTTTTCATTGTTTTCATATCCATATCCTTTAAAAGTCGAATGACGACCATTTTATCTTACGTGCTTTCTAACAAACTCGCTACAAAGCCCAAAGGATGCCACTACCTAAAGTCGCCTAGAATAACAGAACATTATAAATCTAACTGTGCTACCTCACCAATCACCATCAAAGCAGGGCGCTCGGCTTGGGCTGCTAGCTGCTCTAAATCCTGCAATACACCACGAACTACAGTCTGTGTAGGTAAAGTACCCTGACTAATAATAGCGACCGGTGTGTGGGCTGATTTACCATGAGTTAAAAGCTCTGCACGTATTTCAGCCGCTTTAATCGTACCCATGTACACCACTAAGGTCTGGCGATCACGTGCCAAGCACTCCCAATTCACCTCATCACCATCCGGTCTGCAATGTCCCGTTACCATCACCACTGACTGGGCATAGTCACGATGCGTCAATGGTATGCCTGCAGCAGCGGTAGCGCCTAGCGCTGCAGTAATACCAGGGACCACCGTATAAGAAATACCGGCTTCCTGTAATACCTCAACCTCTTCGGCACCACGTCCAAACACAAAGGAATCACCGCCTTTGAGACGTACCACCCGCAAGCCTTGCTGAGCATAATGCACCAATAACTGATTGGTTTCCTCTTGGGGAACGCTGTGATTATGAGCCCGCTTTCCTACAGCGACTCGGTGCGCATCGCGTCGGATCAAATCCAACACATCGAGTCCAACCAGCGCATCGTACAACACCACATCTGCCGCTTGTAGCGCTTGGTAGCCTTTAAGCGTTAATAAACCTGCATCTCCTGGTCCAGCACCCACCAACGTCACAAAGCCTTGTGCTTTTTGTGTAGCGGCCTGTTGAAGCTGCGTAGTTAAAAACTGAGCCGCTGCCTCGGTTTGGCCTGATGCCACATAATCAGTAAAAACGGCTTGATCAAACAACTGTTCCCAAAATAAACGTCGCGCTGTTAGGGTGGGTAGCTGTGCCTTTACTGCCGGTCGATGTTGCTGCGCCACATCGGCCATGGCTCCTAAATAATGAGGAAGCTCTTGTTCCAATTTTTGTCGAATTTGACGGGCTAAAACCGGCGCAGCCCCACCGGTAGTAATCGCAATTTGTACTGGCGATCTATCGACAATGGCCGGCACAATAAACTGACATAAAGCGGGATTATCTACCACATTAACCAAACGATGATAGCGATGTCCTGCTGCTGCTACCTGTGCATTCAGGGCTTCGTCATCAGTCGCCGCAATGGTTATTACGGCTTCATTGACATCTTCATCAACAAAATCTGCTTTCCACCACTGCACTACACCTTGGTCTAGCAATTGTTGTACCTCTGCCCCAATGCTGTGAGCAATAATCCGTACCTGTGCCCCAGCCTGACACAATAATTCGATTTTTCTATACGCAACCTCCCCTGCTCCAATCACTAAAGCAGGACGATTTTTTAATGTGGCAAAAAGAGGAAGGTAATTCATGCTAGACCCATATTCATTCAATACAAATAATTATCTAATTAGTGTACGGGCCCCCATTACGCGACCTTAGATTAAATTCTTTTAATCTTTTTATACTCAGCGTTATATGCAAATAGCGCCTTTTAGCTATTAGGATATTTTCCATTTACTCATATCAATAGAAAAACATAGTCTATAAGTAACGATTTTGCCTACCTACAATGGTCTTACGACGAATCTTTTATAACTAATTGACATGAGTACTTTGGCACCTATCCAGCTTTGGCAAATCCCCACCAGCAGCGCCGCTGAACAAGCACAAATTCAGCCCTTAATCCAAGCCTTACACGAGGATCTACGTGCATGGGCAAACGATTTTGAGCGCATTACCCAAGCCAATAGTTTGGCAGTAGAAGACATGGTGATTACGGATGCAATTGCTCGTTTAGGTCTAAATATTGATGTATTTGTCTTAGATACAGGCAAACTGCATAGTGAAACACTTGCCTATCTAGATACCATCAGTCAACGGTATCCCAACGTCGCTATACGACGCTTTTACCCTCAAGACTCGTCCTTAGCGCACTTTGCAGCCCAGCATGACTTTTCCGATATCTATCAAAGTCTAGAAGCACGCAAAGCCTGTTGTTATGCCCGCAAAATTGAGCCCTTACAACGGGCTTTAGCGCATTACGAGGCTTGGATTACAGGGCAGCGCCGCGAACAAGCCGCCACTCGTACTCAACTTGCGGTTGAGGAGTTCGACGAAGCCCATCAACTGCATAAGTTCAATCCCTTAGCAGCGTGGACCCAACAACAGATTTGGGCTTATATCCAACACTACGACCTCCCCATTAACCCACTCTATCAGCAAGGTATTCCTAGCATTGGCTGTGACCCCTGCACCAAAGCCATTCGCCGCGATGAAGACTTACGCGCTGGCCGCTGGTGGTGGGAAAACCAAGACAGCAAAGAGTGTGGGTTACACGCGAACTAAACGTCTTTTCTGGGTCCTCTTATTCTAAGTTAGAGAAAATCTATGTCTCTTATTCGTAATCATCATTTGAATTGGCTCGAAGCCGAATCCATTTACATTATTCGTGAAACCATTGCCGAGGCACGTAATCCTGCTCTGCTCTTTTCGGGTGGTAAAGATTCCGTCGTGTTATTGGCGTTGGCATGCAAGGCGTTTCAAATCCCGGGTCGTCCACTACAGCTTCCTTTTACTCTGCTTCATGTGGATACCGGACACAATTATCCCGAAGTTATTCGTTTTAGAGACGAAACGGTAGAGCGTACGGGGGCTAATTTAGTGGTCGCTCATGTAGAGGACTCCATTCGCAAGGGCTCAGTCGTATTACGCACAGAAAATGACTCTCGTAATGCCGCCCAAGCTGTCACCTTGCTAGAAGCCATTGAAGAGTACCAATTTGATGCCTTAATGGGTGGTGCGCGCCGCGATGAAGAAAAAGCACGAGCCAAAGAGCGTATCTTCTCTTTCCGCGATGAGTTCGGCCAATGGGATCCTAAAAACCAACGCCCCGAGCTTTGGTCCTTGTACAACACACGTCTCCATCCAAATCAAAATATGCGTGTGTTTCCTATTTCTAACTGGACTGAACTGGATATTTGGCAATACATCGAGCGCGAAGGCTTACAACTGCCCCCCATTTACTTTGCGCACGAACGCGAAGTGGTAGAGCGCAATGGTTTGCTGGTGCCTATTACCCCTTTAACACCTAAAAAAGAAGGTGAGTACAGTGAAGTTCGCTCAGTGCGTTTCCGTACTGTAGGTGATATTAGCTGCACTTGCCCAGTTGCCAGCCATGCCAGTTCGGCCGGCGACATTATTTTAGAAACAGCCCAAAGCACCATTTCTGAACGCAGTGCTACGCGCATGGACGACAAGGTCTCCGAGTCCGCAATGGAAGAGCGCAAGCGTGCCGGTTACTTCTAACACTCTTTAAG
>CANQRK010000144.1 GCA_947626245.1 uncultured Paenalcaligenes sp.
GGTGCCGATGTGTTGGTGAATAACGCGGGTATTTTACGTACGGCTTCTTTAGCAGAGGTCAGCCCAGAGCAGTGGTTGCAAGTGTTGCAGGTGAATTTGTCGGGTTATTTATGGTGTGCTCAGCAGTTTGGAGCACAGATGAAAGACAAGGGCAAAGGTAGCATTGTGAACGTCTCATCAATTGCCGCATTATTCCCGCAAAGCAATAGTGGGGCCTATAGCGCTAGTAAATCGGGAGTGCTGTTACTTAGTAAACAGTTAGCCGTCGAGTGGGGGCCCCAAGGTGTGCGTAGTAATGTTGTGTGTCCCGGCATGATTAAAACAAGTTTATCTGCCGCTTTTTATGCCGATCCTGAGTTAGAGCAAGCACGAGCACGTATGACAGCAAGCCGTCGTGTTGGGGTACCTACTGATATTGCCAATGCCGTGTTGTTTTTAGCCAGTGAGCGGGCTGATTATATTAATGGGACCGAGCTCTTGGTTGATGGAGGCATGGCAACCGTTTTAATGGATATGGTGCCTCGCCCAGGTTTTAATAAAGTGGCGCCTGAATCACGAGTAGAGGTGGGTGTATGAGTACAGCACAACAGAATGTGGATCTAGTCGTTGTGGGTTCAGGTGCAGGTGGTTTGTCTACAGCCGTGGTAGCAAAAAAACGAGGTTTAAATGTGGTGGTCTTAGAAAAGGCCCCCGTATTTGGTGGAACAACGGCTTTTTCAGGTGGGGTCTTGTGGATTCCTGGCAACTCTGTGTCAAGAGCTGCTGGAGCGCAGGACACGAAAGATGCCTCTCGTGAGTACATGAAAAATGAAACCGGTGAGTATTTTAATGAGGTAGCGGTTGATGTGTTTTTGGAAAAAGGGCCTGAGATGGTGGATTTTTTCCAAAACAATACGTCGGTCCAGTTTATTCCTACTTTATATCCTGATTATCACCCTACCGTACCAGGAGGGGTGGATATAGGACGATCTATATTAGCTAAACCTTTTGATATTCGTGAGCTTGGTCCTGAAAAAGATCGTTTGCGCCCTCCATTAGAGGCGATCACTTTTATTGGCATGATGTTCAACTCGTCCAATGCGGACTTAAAACATTTCTTTAATGCCACTAAGTCGTTCACGTCTTTTTCTTATGTAGTAAAGCGTTTAGCCAATCATATTAAAGAGTTGGCTCTTTACAAGCGTGGTGTACACGTTACTAGTGGTAATGCATTAGCTGCTCGCTTGGCCAAAAGTGCATTTGATTTAGGTATTCCTATTTTGACTTCAACGACTGTAACAGAGTTGATTGAGGATGAGCAGGGCATTCAAGGAGTACGTACTAAAGGCCCTCAGGGAGAGCAGACATTTTATGCAAAGCAGGGTGTGGTACTCGCGGCAGGTGGGTTCCCTCAGGACAAAGAGCGTTTAAAACTTGCATTTCCTCATGTGAAACAAGGTGGCAGCCATCACTCTCCAGCTCCTAGTGAAAACACAGGTGATGGTGTGCGCTTAGCCGAGTCAGTCGGGGCTGACTTTCAGATTAAATACCCTGCGGCGGCGGCATGGATGCCGGTGTCTTTGCCTCCTTTAGCAGGAGGTCGTCAAGGCGTGTTTCCTCATTTACTCGATCGCTATAAGCCGGGCGTGATAGGTGTAAACCATCGAGGTAAGCGATTTACGAATGAGTCTGAGTCCTATCACGATGTAGGTGCTGCCATGATTGAGGATTGCGCCAATGACAAACAAACTGAAATGTGGTTGATTTGTGATCAAAAAACCATGAGTAAATATGGGTTGGGGTATGCCAAGCCCGCACCCATGCCTTTAGGGAAACTGATTAAAAGCGGGTACTTGATTAAGGCGAATACCTTAGCTGACCTAGGACGACAGTGTGGCATAGATGCGCAAACACTAGAGCAAACAGTGGCTGAATACAACCAAGGTGCAAAACAAGGTAAAGACTTACAGTTTCAGCGTGGCGAAACCTCATTTAATCGTTATTTAGCTGATCCAGAACATAAACCAAATCCATGCGTAGCGCCGGTAGAGCAAGGTCCTTTTTACGCCGTACATGTCTTCATGGGTGATTTAGGTACGTTTGATGGTATTCAAACGACCGTGTACGGAGAGGCGTTACGCACTGATGGATCGATAATCCCTAACCTTTATGTAGTAGGTAACGACCGCGCTAGCATTATGGGAGGGAATTATCCGGGTGCTGGTATTACGTTGGGTCCGATTTTAACTTTCGGGTATGTCACTGCGAATCATATTGCCGATCAAATGGTATCTACGCAAGGAAAAGAAAATGCAATCTAAGCCTCTAATTGATCATCGTATTTATACGATTGCACCTCGGAAAATGGGTGAGTTTTTGACCGTGTTTAATGAGTTGGCTTTGCCTGTATTACGCCAAACGTTGGGGGAGCCTATAGGGATGTATACCAGCAAAGTAGGGATGCTAAATCAGTTTGTGCATTTATGGGCTTATGACAATTTAGCGGATTATGAGCAGCGCTCATTATTGCGAGACCAACACCCTGATTTTCCTCGTTATTTAGCCGCTTCGGGACATTTCATTGTCTCCCAAGAAAACCGTCTATTAGACAGAGTACATTTAGTTACTTCACAAGATAAATAGGGCGATAGATATGGAGGAGATTAAACCTGTCGTTGTGATTAGTGGTGGTGCTCAAGGTATTGGCTGGGCTACGTCTATAGGATTTGCTGCACAGGGTTACAAGGTAATGATCCTTGATAAGAATGGTGAGCTGGCGACACAAAGAGCAGCTGAATTAGGAGTAGGGCATCACGCTTACGAAGTAGACATAACAATAGAAAGCCAAGTGTCCGAGGCGATAAAAGAAATCATAGATAGCAATCAGCGCATTGATTGTTTAGTGAATAATGCTGGAGTGGGTGAGCAGCAGGGCAGTACTTTTGAGCAAAGCTACTCACTATTTCTTCAGGTTTTACAAAGTCATTTGTCAGGATGTTTTTTATTAAGTCGGGCAGTAGCACAACAGATGGCGCAACAAAGTCAAAAAGGGAGCATTGTAAACCTAGGTTCTATCGCTGGAGAGCGAGGAATTCCAGCACGGAATGCGTATGCAGCGGCAAAGGCTGGCATAAGTGCAATGACACGTTCTATGGCTGTAGAGTGGGGAGCACTAGGTGTCCGTGTGAATGCGGTGGCTCCTGGTTATACCTACACTGATTTAGTAAGAAAATTAGAGCAAGAAGGCAAAGTGGATATAGGGGCTATCCAACGCCGCACTCCTTTGGGGCGTATGGCCCAACCAGAGGAAATTGCTGACTCAATTCTATTTTTAGCTTCTAAACAGGCTTCGTTTATTACTGGCACCACCTTAACTATAGATGGTGGCTGGACGATTAACGGTAATACCGATTAATTCATTTATGTAACCTATATAAATAATTACAGAAAACTAAAGCGGAGACGATAAAAATGCTTAGTGTTTATTTATTTAACGGGCTGGTGTATGGCACTTTGCTCATTATTATGTCTTCGGGGCTTGCCCTGATTTATGGTTTGCGCCGAGTAGTGAACTTTGCACATGGTTCGCTTTATATGCTAGGAGCCTACATCGGTTATAGCGTAGCGCTACAAACTAATTTTTGGGTGGCGTTGTGTATTACGCCCCTTGTGATGGGTTTTTTAGGGGTTTTGTTGGATCGGTATGGTTTTAGGCTTTTACAAGATCGAGATCCATTGACTGTGGTCTTAGTGACTTTCGGTCTATTGCTTATCTTAGAGGATTTTGTGCAAACCGTCTGGGGGCGTAGCAATTTATCTTTATCTACCCCAGAGCTTCTTAGTTTTACTGTGAGTTTCTTTGGATCACAGTTACCTGCTTATCGTATTGCTGTCGTGGTGTTTGGCTTGTTGGTAGCGATAGGCTTAACAGCATGGCTGCGTTTTTCTCGTATAGGGCTGTTTGTGCGTGCCTCTAGTACAGATCCCGCAAGTACGGCTATGCAAGGCATTAATACCGATCGATTAAGTGCTGGAGTCGTTGGTTTAGGGACGGCTTTAGCGGGTTTGGCAGGTGTTATCTCTGCCCCTTTTTTATCTTTATCACCAACAATGAACAGTGATGTTCTGATTGATTCTTTTGTAGTCGTAGTCATTGGTGGTTTAGGCAGTTTGGGTGGCGCTTTTATTGCCGCTTTATTGTTAGGTCAGCTGCAGGCATTAGGGGCGATTTATTTGCCTAGCTTAGTCTCCGTGCTGCCTTTTATTGTGATGATTGCCATTTTGTTATGGCGTCCTGAAGGTCTTGCGGGGAACAGAACATGATGAAAAACACTGTAGTTAAGACTGTCGCCTTAGGGGCTGGATTGCTGGTTTTGGGCGTGATTTTTGCTTTTACTATTAGTTCTGGCATGGTGTTGTCCTTGGCAACACAGGCCTCTATTTTTGCTATTTTTGCTTTGGGAGTAGGCGTTCTGCTGCGTCAGAATGGCATGGTTAGTTTTGGGCATGCTGCGTTTTATGGGGTAGCTGGATACGCTGTCGCTATTTTAATTGGCCAAGGGTTTAATGCAGAAACAGCATTGCTTCTTTCCATTATTGGTATGGCTGTCTTTGCCGCTTTATTAGGCGCTAGTATTGTTCGGGTGCCAGGTATTGCTTTTGGTATGTTGACGTTGGCCATTGGGCAAATGTTTTTTCAGGTAGCATCTACCTCTCGTAGTCTTACAGGGGGAGCCGATGGTATGTATGTGGATTGGCCCTCTACCTTATTTGGCTTTTCTGTAAACAGTTTATTGCGCCAAGATAATTTATTTATTTTATGTTGGACGATTTTAGTTATTTTGGCGACTTTGGTCAGTTTGCTTGTGGCTTCACGCTTTGGGCATGTGACTGCAGCGATTCGTGACAATGAGGAACGAGCGCGCTTTATTGGCATCAAAACGTTATTGCCTCGAGTTGCCATTTTTACTTTATCAGCCACGATCACTAGTGTGGCAGGTTTGTTGTCCGTCTTTCACACCGGTTTTATCTCCCCTGAAAGTTTGCACTGGAGCGTATCAGGTGCCGCTTTAATGATGGTGATTGTAGGTGGTTATAAAAATACGTGGGGTCCAGCCATTGGTGCCATGGTGTTCTTCTTAACGCGTGATTTAATCGGTGATTA
>CANQRK010000145.1 GCA_947626245.1 uncultured Paenalcaligenes sp.
ATCAACAAACCAAAACCCACGGGAATTAAGAGTTTAACTGGCCAACGAATTAAGCCACCGGTGTTCGAAGATTGTTCGAACAACACATAGGAACTATAAAAATACGGGATGGATAACCAAAAAACCAAAATACACGCTGGCAGTAAAAATACCACTACGCCTATGATTTCAATGTAAATCTGCGTGCGTCGAGTAAAACGCTGCGCTATTACATCAACCCGCACGTGCTCGTTACGCAAAAAGGTATAACCGGCGGCCAACAGAAAAATAGCGCCAAATAAATACCACTGCAACTCTAGCCAAGCATTAGAACTAACGCTAAAGACCTTGCGCACGATGGCGTTGATAGCACTGACTAAGACTACAACCAACGTAAGCCAAGCCACTGCCCCACCTACCGCTTTATTCAAGCGGTCTATCCATGAGGAGATTTTTAATAGAAATGACATAAGCGTTCTTGTAACAAAAAGTGATCTGCATTTTACTATCGTAAATGCAAGTCAACAATGGGCTTCCAATGCGCTCTTTCACTAGGACATAGCACACTATGAAACAAATTTTTACCTAGCAGCCTGCCAGTTTATCCCTAAGTGAGATAACGTCGACTCGACGTTGGTGCTGCGTGGCAGTTGGAACTCATCGGGGTAATCCACCCCAGCCAAATACAACCCCTCGGCCGAAAAAGTAGGAGCCGCTTTTGAGCGATCCTTGGCAGCCAAAAGTTCGGTCACCCACTGAGGCGATTGACGCTGTGTTCCCACAAACACCAAAACCCCCATCAGATTACGAATCATGTGGTGCAAAAAGCCATCTGCCTCGAATTCAAATACAAACCAATCCGCACAGTGATGGATAGTCAACTGCCTAAGCGTGCGGATCGGGCTAATGGCCTGACACTCGGATGACCTAAAGGCACTGAAATCATGTGTACCCAAAAACAACTGCGCGGCCTCTTGCATGCGTTGCAGACACAAAGGACGAAATACCCAACCTACACGCTGATGCAAAATAGGTGAACGCACTCGCGCATTGCGCAAAACATATAAATAACGCCGACTTTGAGCGGAAAACCGAGCACTAAAATCGGTAGATACGGGTTGAGCCCACTGCACAGCAATGCTGGAGGGCAAAAAAGCATTGACGCCTCGTACCCACGACTCAGCCGGGCGCTGAACCTGCGTATCAAAATGCACGACTTGATTTAAGGCATGCACCCCACTATCGGTGCGCCCAGCACAAATAGTAGAAACGGGCTCTACCAAAAAAGTACTTAACGCTTTCTCTACTTGATCTTGGACGGTGTGACCAGAGGGCTGTGTTTGCCATCCGTGCCACGCCGAGCCATCATAACAAAGGCCCAAGGCCATACGCTGTGCAGCAACCACTTATTTAATTTCCCTAAACTCAACTTCATCTGTCTGTGGCGCTGAATTATCGTTGTTTTTTTCGAGTTTGTCACGCATACGAGCCGCGCTAGGAGAGAGCTCGTCAAGCACATCCAAACGACTACTGTGCGCACGCCGTAAAAACCAACTGATCCCCAAAACGGCCAACACCAATAAAACCAAGGCTAACCACAAGCCGTTTGCCGCTAACCAAGATGCGTCCTGTGGCTCGGAAGAGGTTGACGTTGAGGTTGAGTCTGTTAAATCCGATGCCGTGTTCTGTTGGGATAAACCCGTCTGCTCTGAGGTGGCACCGTGTTCGTTAGACGCGATATCGGGCGCTGTTGCTGCGGCAGCCAGAGAGGCTGGCGCTGCATCTACAGGTGACTCAAGCTCTGTTAAACGCTCGCTCATGTGTGCGAGCTCTTGGACCTGAGCCATCGTGTGATCAGCCTGAGCCACAGAGGCCTCGGTGGAATCTAACTGTAAACGATCGGTTTGCGCGAGCTCTGCACTGGACTCGAGTTGGGTCTCTGCTTTAGCCGAATCCGCCATAGGGCTAATAGGGCTGCCCTGAGCTAAACGCTGTCGGTAATCGTCAAACCACTGCAAATGGGTTTGATAAAGCTGACGAGCTTGTTGCGGCGATACCAAAGCAATGGCATCAGCCGTAGGAAGAGTTAAGTCGGTCCCAGTTCGAATTAAATTGAGATTGCCATGAATAAACGCCTGTGGATTTGCCTGTAGAACGGCTGCCATAAACTGCTGATCGGAATACAACGGGGAGCGATGCTGTCGAGCTAACTGCGATAGCGTTTGGCCGGAGCGTACTCTATGGGTATCTGCGACACGAGGCGTTTCAGAAGGTTGCTCTATCGCAATGGGGCGAGGCGCAATAACAGCTGAGTCACTGGCACTGTCTGCCAACACAATGGGCGCAGGCAAAGGCGCTTGTAAAACACTGACTTGATGTCGTTGTGTGGAAACATTGGTATTGATATCCATCAAGACATCGATGACCGAGGCGGCAGCTATCTGAGAGGACTCGAGAACCAACTGCAAGCCATCAGGCTGGCTACCGGCAAGGGTTTTGATTCTAAAGCTAGAAAGGTCTACGGGAGCCTGTAGTCCGGCTTCTTGCCATGCAGCACTAGGCGCAATCATGGCCGTTAGACTATCTCTTTCCGTAGGACTGACGTCCTTGAGTTGTACCACAATACGCAGCGGTTGGTCGGGGGATGAGATCACACGAGAATGCCCCAAAACCGCTGCTTGTGTGCTGAGTGCACTTAACACTGCCGCCGCACTTGCACCCCATATTAAGAATGCCCGCATTGGGCGACAGTGTTGTGTCATGCTTAGAGTTCCCCTAAGACAATACGTAACATACGACGTAATGGCTCAGCTGCACCCCACAATAATTGATCACCTACCGTAAATGCACTGAGGTAATCATCGCCCATCGCCAATTTACGCATACGACCAACAGGAATATCCATCGTGCCAGAAACGGCAACAGGGGTGAGTTCACGCATGGTAAGCTCACGCTCGTTAGGAATCACTTTAGCCCAAGCAGACCCTTGTGCCACGATGTCGTTAATTTCATCCAAGGGGATGTTTTTGTTCAACTTGATAGTAAGGGCTTGGCTATGAGAGCGCATGGCACCAATACGCACACAAAGTCCGTCTACCGGCACGTAGTTGTCAGCAGTATGACCTAAGACCTTGTTGGTTTCTACACCGCCTTTCCATTCCTCGCGAGACATGCCATTGCCTAAATCGGAGTCAATCCAAGGAATCAAGTTACCACCTAGCGGCACACCAAAATGCTGAGCGTCTAGGTCGTCGGCACGTTGTTTAGCTAACACTAAGCGATCGATTTCTAAAATAGCGGCAGCCGGATCAGCCAGCAAAGGCTTAACCGCTGCATTAAGTTCGCCATACTGCGTTAAGAGCTCGCGCATGTGCTGTGCGCCACCACCCGAAGCCGCTTGGTAGGTCATGGAGGTCATCCAATCAACCAAGTTGTGCTTAAACAAACCACCGATACCCATCAACATACAGCTGACGGTACAGTTGCCACCAATGTATTGTTTGACACCATTGGCTAAGCCGGCATCAATAACATTGCGGTTAATGGGGTCTAGCACAATGATGGAATTGTCATCCATACGCAACGTGCTGGCGGCATCAATCCAGATGCCATCCCAACCCGCATCGCGCAATTTCCCATAGACCTCGGTGGTGTAATCACCGCCTTGGGCAGTAAGAATAATCGGTAGCTTTTTTAAGCTTTCAATGTCGTAGGCATCCTGTAGAGGCCCCGCCCCTTCGGCCCATTCGGGCGCTTTGCCACCGGCATTACTCGTGGAAAAGAAAACGGGTTCGAATAACGAGAAATCATTTTCTTCGCGCATACGCTGCATGAGCACTGAGCCCACCATGCCGCGCCAACCAATTAAACCTACTGCTTTTTTCATGAAAAATCACCTAAACAAATAAAATGCTTTAGCCCAATGCACGGAGAACGGCATCACCCATTTCAGAGGTACCCACCAATTGAGTGCCCTCGCTTTGGATATCGGCGGTACGTAAGCCCTGCTCTAAGACTGCTGCTACGGCCTGCTCGATACGCTGTGCCTCGTTTTCTCGGCCTAAGGAGTATCGTAATAACATAGCAGCAGAAAGAATGGTCGCCAAGGGGTTAGCCTTGTTTTGACCGGCAATATCAGGAGCAGAACCATGGCTAGGTTCGTATAGTCCCTGATTCGACTCGTTTAACGAAGCCGATGGCAACATACCAATAGAACCCGTCAACATGGCGGCTTCATCTGACAAAATATCACCAAAGATATTCCCGGTCACAATCACATCGAATTCTTTAGGTGCTCGCACCAGCTGCATGGCCGCATTGTCTACATACATATGGCTTAATTCTACATCAGGATAGTCTTTGGCGACTTCAATAATCACATCACGCCACAACTGCGATGTTTCAAGCACATTCGCCTTATCCACGCTGCATAATTTTTTGTTGCGCTTTTGCGCGGCTTCAAAGGCAATACGGGCAATACGACGAATTTCTGTTTCGGCGTACAACATGGTATCGAAACCTTGTCTGTCACCTGCGAACGGACCCTCTTCAACGGTACGCACTCCACGAGGCTGACCAAAATAAATATCACCGGTCAATTCGCGCACAATCAGAATATCTAAACCAGATACCACCTCGGGTTTAAGGCTAGATGCCTCTGCTAATTGTGGGTATAAAATTGCGGGACGCAAGTTAGCAAACAAGCCCATGGCTTTGCGCAAACCCAAAATAGCTTGCTCTGGGCGTAATGCACGCTCGAGCTGATCGTATTTCCAATCGCCTACAGCACCGAATAGAATCGCTGCCGAATTTTGTGCTAGGGCTAAGGTTTCAGGAGGCAAAGGATGGCCATGTAAATCGTAAGCCGCTCCCCCTACTGGCGCCTCAACTAAAGTGAGATCAGGAGCAACAGCGCTTAGAACGCGTGCGGCTTGAGCGGTAATTTCTGGACCAATACCATCACCGGGTAATACTGCAATTTGTGTCATCGTGTTTCCTTTTAACCTATTAAGCCAATGCGTCTGCTACTAACCAAGGGTGACGCGCCAAACGCTCTGCTTCGAACTGTTTAATTAACTCTGCTTTTTGTAAGGTGCTGCCAATTTCATCTAGCCCTTTAAGCAAGGATTCTTTACGAGACGCATCGATTTCGAAGCTAAACTC
>CANQRK010000146.1 GCA_947626245.1 uncultured Paenalcaligenes sp.
CAAAGTGGGTCTGAAAGACATTACCGCACACGTGAATTTCACCGGCACCGCCGTGGCGGCACAAGACGCGGGCTTTGACGTGCTGGGCTACACCACGCAGGCGCATTTCCTTATCAACTGCGGCCTGCAAACCAAGCTAGACGCCATGAGCCCCATGGAGCGCGTGCCAGCCGTGAAGTTGATGATGGAGCACGAAATGGGCGAGTTGTTCAAGGTGATAGGCCTGAGCAAAGGTGTAGAGCCTTGGGATGCCTTGGGCTTTGTGCAGGGCGATCGCACGCACCGCCTGTGATGCGCAGCTTGATCTTGGTAAGGCCTGACGCATGATCCGCTGGATGTTGCTTGTATTCATCCTGCTGGTGCTGGTGAACAGCACCACGGGCGTGATCCGCAAAATTGGCCTGGGTCGCTTGCCCGGCGACTTCACTTTCAGGCTGCTGGGGCGCGAGGTGTTTATTCCATTCGCCAGTGCGGTGCTGGTAACTGTGACTTTATTCGGTTTGGTAAAGTTATTTGCGTTGTACTTTTAATACGGATAAAAGCCTTTTGAAAAAACGCTTTGCTTTTAATTGTTGTTTTTAAGCATATTTTTTATTTCAAAAAAAGTATTTTGGTTTTTTTAGATAGGTAAGGATGTGGCTTTTCCTTAAGGTGGAAAATAATTGTCAGACAAGGGCCTATAGAAAATCAAGCCATTTGACGTCAATGTGAAAATCTATTAATTTTAATTTTTGATAAGTTATTTCTTTGTAAGAAATATCTTGCAGATCAGCGGATTAAATCCTGACGAATTTTTTTTGCCAAATATCACAATCAAAGTTGTAGAGAAGCACCTTGTGATTTCTAACTTGTGAAATTTTGTGACTTATCTTGGGATGAGAGATTATTCTTGAGTGCTTTTTTATTTCATGATTCATTGATTAGGCATGAATATATGCCTAATCTCTTGAGTTTTATTTGACCGTATCTGTGAGGTTGGAGATGAATAGAATTTACAACTCAATCTGGAATTCCTCTTTGTGTAGCTGGGTAGCTGTTCCTGAAACAGCTAGAAAGTCTGGTAAAGCCTCTTTGAAAGGATCTGTAAATAATAATTATGAATTAATCCGTGCGATGAATGGAGGGATGGAGGGCGGTCATCTAAAAGCTGTATCCACTGCAGTACTTGCATGTATTATGCTGTTAGCGATGCCAAATACTTGGGCTGCGCCTTCAATTAAAGTGGTCGGCAATGTCAATATCGACAATATTAATAACGAAACAGATTTGAATATTCCTTATTATTTTGTGGTGGGGAATTATGATTTGGGTTCTGTGGAAATTTTCGGAGGAGCAACGATAACTAATAATGGGGCGCATATTGGAAGCGTGGAAAGTGGCATTGGAGTGGTAACTGTAACCGGAGAAGGTTCTAGCTGGAGAAATGGGCTAGAGTTATATATGGGTTTTTTTGGTACAGGTACTTTGAATGTTAATGATGGAGGGTATGTGTCCAGCATTACTGGAACATTGGGAAACGCTGCAGGAAGTTCTGGACGAGTAGTGGTGGATGGCGCTGGATCTATTTTTGAAAGTACGCAAAGGTTGTATGTTGGTGTTGATGGATCAGGAAGAATGGAGGTGAAAAATGGAGGGGAGGCTATTAGTAGAGAGGCATTTATTGGTACCTTTGCCGGGAGCGATGGCAGTGTTTTGGTGAGTGGAAAAGGATCTCATTGGGAAGTCGATGAATTTGTGAATGTTGGGGGGTGGGGGAGATGGTATGGGCGGATATACAGGAGGTGGCGCTGGCCTTCTGGAGATAACGGATGGCGGAACTGTTAATAGTTACCAAGGGTATGTGGGTGCTTTCCCGGGCGATGGAGTCGTGGGCCAAGTTTTTGTGAATGGAGTGGGCTCTATTTGGACCGTAACGGAAGAATTTGTAGTTGGTGATGACACGACGACAGGGTATGTCTCCATTCTTAATGGGGCGAGAATTAGTAGTAAAACTGGATTGTTGGGAGGCTCTGGAGGCACTGGTTTGTTATACGTTGTAGGCGATGGATCTACTTGGGAAAATTCACGCTCCTTATACGTTGGTGCTGATGGGGTAGGGGGGGTGATCGTTCAAGAGGGAGGCAGGGTAGCGAGTTCAAAAGCGTATATCGGTGATGGGGTTAATGGTGAAGGACATTTGACGGTAGTAGGTGAAAAATCATTGTTTGAGAGCAAGGGTGTTTTAGCGGTTGGATATCAAGGGTTAGGTAATTTTCAGGTATCTGAAGGCGCTAAAGCGACTAGTGCAGAAGGCATAATTGGTGGCGATCAAACAAGTGCCGGTAGCGTCTTGATAGAGGGTGAGGGTTCTCGTTGGGAGAATGCCGCAAATTTAATTGTTGGGGATCAAGGGAAGGGGGGGCTAGATATTCTAGATGGAGGTTATGTAAGTAATACATATGGAACCTTAGGTGCTGAAAAAGGAAGTATTGGTAATGTCACTGTCAGCGGTGCAAATTCTCAATGGATTAGTAGTAATAATTTAACAGTTGGTAAATCTGGTAGT
Source organism: uncultured Paenalcaligenes sp. (assembly GCA_947626245.1). Classification (GTDB taxonomy): domain Bacteria; phylum Pseudomonadota; class Gammaproteobacteria; order Burkholderiales; family Burkholderiaceae_B; genus Paenalcaligenes. The sequence goes on from CANQRK010000146.1 coordinate 2,546, forward strand.
GGATTTTTAAGTGTAGATGATGGTGGCTACGTTAAATCTTCTCAACCTATTATTGTTGCAGAGGCGACAGGCTCTGAAGGAAGCGTGACAGTTTCGGGTGTGGGATCTATGCTGGAGAGCAAATCGCTGCTGAATGTCGGCCAGTTTGGCGTAGGTGATTTCAGAGTATTAGATGGTGGTAAGGCTGTTAGCGAATTAAGCTTTATTGGTGCTGATCCAGGGGGCGAGGGAACCGTTACTGTGGCGGGAGATAATTCTGTATGGATAAATAATAATGAACTCTATGTGGGTTTTGCTGGTAAGGCTAATTTAGCGATTGAAGGTGGCGCTCTGGTCAAAACCAAAGAAATTCATATAGCTCAAGAAAGTACATCCACAGGAATTTTGGATCTATATGGTGATGCAACCAGCCGTGGCGTGTTGGAAACTGCGCAAGTTAAAAAAGGGTTGGGTAATGCGTCTCTTAATCTGAATGGAGGAGTGTTCCGAGCCACGGCCGATACAGACGATTATTTGGAAGGCTTTACGCAGGTAGAGTTAAGCGCAGGTGGCGTGGTGTTTGACACCAACGGACACACTGTAGGATTAAAAACGCTCTTTAGCTCGGAGGCAGGTGACGAGAGCGGCGTGATTAAACAGGGCGCTGGGACTTTATATTGGGAGACACCCGGTCATAGCCACACAGGAACAACCGAGGTACATGAAGGTACTTTGCGTTTGGGTGAACACCACGTCCTCAGCGCCGCTTCTGCACACTACGTGAAAGCAGGAGCAACCTTGGATTTGGCAGGTTACAAACAATCCATGAAGAGCCTGAGCAATAGCGGCACCGTTGTTTTGAGCACAGTCGCGACGCAGCCGTCGCTCGTGGCTAGCCCTCCGCCAAGCACCTTACTAAAGATTACCGATGGCTACACCAGCCAGAACGGGATGTTATTGGTCGCGACTGTGCTTGAGTCAGATGGCAGCGCATCTGACAAAATTTTGCTCAGCGGTAGCAATGCCGTGGCCACAGGCGACACCACGGTGGTGGTGACTTCGGCGGGTGGCTTGGGCGCTAGAACAACGGGTAGGGGCATCGAGATCATCACCACGGAAGGCGGAGCAAGCCTTGGTGAAAAAACCTTTACGTTGATGGGTGAGCACGTTGATGCAGGCGCTTTTGAATATCGCTTGTTACAAGATAAGGACGGGGCGGCACTGCATTCGTTCATGGCATTACCCGAGCCGGAGCCAGAACCCAATCCAAATCCCAATCCCAATCCCAATCCCAATCCCAATCCCAATCCCAATCCTGGACCAGACCCCGAGCCGCGCCCTGCACCAGATCCCACGTATCGCAAAGAAGTCGCCCTTGTTTCTGCTGCCCCTGGGCAGATACGTCAGGCAGATTTGGCCATGCTGGGCGATATGCATAAGCGGCTAGGTGATGAGGCGCAGCCAGAGGCAGGCGCAGGCAGCGCAGCGTTTGCGCCCCATCGCCGCGTGTGGGGACGGGTGCTGCGTACAGAGCCACGTATCAGCCAACAAGGGGATGTCAGTCCTGATAGCCGAGGTCATATGAATGGCTTCCAGGCAGGCTTGGACTTGTACGCACAGCCTAACTTCCGCATGGGCTTGTATGTAGGTCATTTGGAGGGAGACCTGGGTGTTTCAGGCTTTGTGAGCGGTGCTCACAATACCTATGCTGGCTTTAACAGTCTGCGCAGCCGCTACTTAGGTGTCTACGGGACTTGGCAAAGTGCTTCTGGTTTGTATGTAGATGGTGTGGTGCAAGGGGCTGACTACCGCAGCAATCTGCGCACGGCAGGAGATACGGCGCAAGCACGTACCAAGGGTGACGGTTGGCTGGCATCGGTAGAAGTGGGCAAGCCTTTTGCACTCAACAGCCATTGGCAAATTGAGCCGCAGGCGCAACTGGTTTACCGCAAGATCAAGTTAGACGATACGGACTTGGATGCAGTCACCACCGTCAAAAATCATTTGGATGATGATTGGCTGGTGCGTGTAGGCGCACGCATTAAAGGTAATTTTGTGACCAGCGTTGGTCAGTTCCAGCCTTATGGGCGTCTCAATATCTACAAAACCAGCAGCACTACGGACTCTGCCTACTTTGTGGCACCCGCTGGTACTACGGAAATCCAAGCCAAGGGTGGTAATACCACCACTGAGTTCGCTGCGGGCGCGAGCTTGCAGCTGAGCAAGCGCACCAGTATTTATGGTGAGTTGGGTAAAAACTTTGCCAATGGAGGGGATGCACGCGTGAAGAGTGGCGTGCAAGCTTCGCTGGGTATCAAAGTGTTGTGGTGATGGCTTTGGTAGGCATGGCTTGTGGCTTGCGATAAGCTGTGCTCTATGACTGCTAATGACTCTTTGCACGTTGTCTGCCCCCACTGCCACAAAACCAATCGGGTGGCAGAGGGGCAGCTAGCTGCCGCACCCGATTGCGGCAGTTGCCACCAACCCTTGTTTACGGGCGAACCGATAGCGCTGGATGCAGACAGCTTTGCCAAGCACGTCGGGCGCAGCCACATTCCCGTGGTGGTGGATTTTTGGGCGCCG
>CANQRK010000147.1 GCA_947626245.1 uncultured Paenalcaligenes sp.
CATGAATAAAGGCTCACAAAAACCGTAACTGATCAATTAACTATTATTAACTGATAATAACTATAAAAACCGCCAAATCACGTTAGTCGATTTTGACAAAGATCATTAATAAATGACCCCCGCAAGCGGGGGTTTAGTAGTACCCCCAAAACTAAGGGCTTCGCCCTCGCGCGCTTACGCTTGCTACCCCACGTTCGCCACGTGGCAGGGGTGCAGGCGGTCGCTTCGCTCTCTTTGCACCCTTTGCCCAAGCGTCTAGTCGTTCCAGCCCTGTAAAGGGGCATTCATAAAAGTGTCTACGCCACTTTTACAAAGCTTCCCCTTGACAGTCCCTGCACTACCTCTTGCAAGCCCGTAGAACGTTTTTAACGACAAAGCTAGTTTGGCTAAGCAAATCCCTTTAAAAACTGCTGTAGGGCTTGTAAAGGGGTTTAATGATGCTTTTTTTGCTTCTTATATTTCATAACTTTCGTTAACAAAGCAAATGCACAAAAGAAAGTAAAACCGCTATACTTGTTATACATGTATAGCAAAGGAGCGGATATGTTAGCCATCAGATTACCGAACGAAATAAACGAACGATTAAACGACTTAGCTGAAAAAACAGGTCGTACAAAATCTTTCTACGCTAGAGAGGCGATCCTTAAGCATTTAGAGGATTTGGAAGATATTTATTTGGCGGAAAAAGAGTTAGAAGATGTTCGAGCTGGCAAGTCGAAAGTTTACACAGCTGAAGAAATAGGGAAAAAACTTGGCTTATAAGATTTTTTATTCTGATAAAGCAGAGAAAGCACTATCAAAACTCGATAAACCAGTCGCGAAACGAATCCATAATTTTTTAACGGAAAGGGTCGCTAAAAATCCAAAAGGCCAAGGCGGTTTTCTTCAAGGAAATTTAGCCGAGTTTTGGCGTTATCGTGTTGGCGATTATCGAATTATTGCGCAAATAAATGACGATATTTTAACCGTGCTAGTGGTTCGGATAGCGCACCGTAAGGACGTTTACATCAAGTAAAGGGTGAACCGCAATTGACGAGCAAAACAGGGCATTGACCGAGCAGTTACGGCAGTTAACGCGTTTATCCAGTTAGTAATGAAGAAAGTGCGAGAAAAAAGCCGTGGTATGGGTTTTGGCCGGTAGTTTTAAAGGGGATAAAAATGAAGTTTTTAAGGTCTATAGCAATAGGTTTTTTGTTTGGTTTTTTTGTGCTTTCAGTTCAGGCTGAAAGCTCGGGATCTAACTTCCTCTTAGAGGTACTTGAAAAGAATGCAGAGGAGGGGGATGCTAACGCCCAAAATAACTTAGGCGTTTTGTATGCCAATGGTGACGGCGTTCGTCAGGACTTCGTAAAAGCGCGAGAGTGGTATGAGCAGGCTGCTGCGCAAGGGCATGCTGACGCCCAAGTTAACTTAGGCGGTTTGTATCACAGCGGTCGAGGCGTTCGTCAGGACTACGTAAAAGCGCGAGAGTGGTATGAGCAGGCCGCCGCGCAAGGGCATGCTATCGCCCAACATAACTTAGGCGTTTTGTATGACATAGGTGAAGGCGTTCGTCAGGACTTCGTAAAAGCGCGAGAGTGGTATGAGCAGGCTGCCGCGCAAGGGGATGCTAACGCCCAACGTAACTTAGGCGGTTTGTATCACAGAGGTCAAGGTGTCCGTCAGGACTACGTAAAAGCGCGAGAGTGGTATGAGCAGGCCGCCGCGCAAGGGGATGCTAACGCCCAAGTTATCTTAGGCGTTTTTTATGCCAATGGTCGAGGCGTTCGTCAGGACTACGTAAAAGCGCGAGAGTGGTATGAGCAGGCCGCCGCGCAAGGGCATGCTGACGCCCAATTTATCTTAGGCGTTTTGTATCTCGATGGTGACGGCGTTCGTCAGGATTATGTAAAAGCGCGAGAGTGGTTTGAGCAGGCCGCCGCGCAAGGGCATGCTGACGCCCAACGTAACTTAGGCAGTTTGTATTACAACGGTCGAGGCGTTCGTCAGGACTACGTAAAAGCGCGAGAGTGGTATGAGCAGGCTGCTGCTCAAGGGGATGCTAATGCCCAACGTTACTTAGGCTTTTTGTATGACAGTGGCCAAGGCGTTCGTCAGGATTATGTAAAAGCGCGAGAGTGGTTTGAGCAGGCTGCTGCGCAAGGGGATGCTTTTTCTCATCTTGCTTTAGGTTTTCTGTACTTAGAGGGTAAAGGCGTGCGCCAGAGTAGGCATCAAGCCGTTGAGTATTTTGGTAAAGGCTGTGATTTAGGAGAACAGTTAGGTTGTGATTTCTATCGTGAATATAAAGGCACTACTACTGCAAAATAGGTTACAGGAATAAAAAAGAAAAAAGCCCAACCGTTGGAGCGGTTGGGCTTTTGATTTGATACCCCCAAAACTAAGGGCTTCGCCCTCGCGCGCTTACGCTTGCTACCCCACGTTCGCCATGTGGCAGGAGTGTATCAAATCAAAGAGGGCAATTGGGTTATCAAGGTGGGCAAGTAAATGACGGAAACAAAGAAGCTATTACTGGATACGTTGCGGACGTTAATGAGCGAATTTGAAGGCTTAGAAAGCACTCGCAAGACGACCAACGACACTATGCTGTATGCTGAACAGCTTGAAGCAGTTGGCGGAACGGATAAAAGCCTTGGAGGGGTTAAGCGAGCAGGTTACGCAATTGAGCGAGCAAAACAGGGCATTGACCGAGCAGTTACGGCAGTTAACGCGTTTATCCAGTTAGTAATGAAGAAAGTGCGAGAAAAAAGCCGTGGTATGGGTTTTGGCCGGTAGTTTTAAAGGGGATAAAAATGAAGTTTTTAAGGTCTATAGCAATAGGTTTTTTGTTTGGTTTTTTTGTGCTTTCAGTTCAGGCTGAAAGCTCGGGATCTAACTTCCTCTTAGAGGTACTTGAAAAGAATGCAGAGGAGGGGGATGCTAACGCCCAATTTAACTTAGGCGGTTTGTATGACAGTGGCGACGGCGTTCGTCAGGACTACGTAAAAGCGCGAGAATGGTATGAGCAGGCTGCCGCGCAAGGGCATGCTAGCGCCCAATTTAACTTAGGCCTTTTGTATAAGAATGGCCAAGGCGTTCGTCAGGATTATGTAAAAGCGCGAGAGTGGTATGAGCAGGCTGCCGCGCAAGGGAATGCTGACGCCCAAGTTAACTTAGGCCTTTTGTATGACAGAGGTCAAGGTGTCCGTCAGGATTACGTAAAAGCGCGAGAGTGGTATGAGCAGGCTGCCGCGCAAGGGAATGCTAGCGCCCAAAATAACTTAGGCGTTTTGTATGCCAATGGCGACGGCGTTCGTCAGGATTATGTAAAAGCGCGAGAGTGGTTTGAGCAGGCTGCCGCGCAAGGGGATGCTAACGCCCAAGTTAGCTTAGGCGGTTTGTATGCCAATGGTCGAGGCGTTCGTCAGGACTACGTAAAAGCGCGAGAGTGGTATGAGCAGGCTGCCGCGCAAGGGCATGTTGACGCCCAATTTAACTTAGGCGTTTTGTATGGCAGTGGCCGAGGCGTTCGTCAGGACTACGTAAAAGCGCGAGAGTGGTATGAGCAGGCTGCCGCGCAAGGGAATGCTGACGCCCAACGTAACTTAGGCGTTTTGTATGAGAGAGGTCAAGGCGTTCGTCAGGACTACGTAAAAGCGCGAGAATGGTATGAGCAGGCTGCCGCGCAAGGGGATGCTATCGCCCAACATAGCTTAGGCTTTTTGTATGGCAGTGGCCAAGGCGTTCGTCAGGATTATGTAAAAGCGCGAGAGTGGTATGAGCAGGCTGCCGCGCAAGGGGATGCTTTATCTTATGTTGGTTTAGGTTTGCTGTATTTTTCTGGTAACGGCGTGCGCCAGAGTAGGCATCAAGCCGTTGAGTATTTTGGTAAAGGCTGTGATTTAGGAGCACAGTTAGGTTGTGATTTCTATCGTGAATATAAAGGCACTACTACTGCAAAATAGGTTACAGGAATAAAAAAGAAAAAAGCCCAACCGTTGGAGCGGTTGAGCTTTTGATTTGATACCCCCAACTAAGGGCTTTACTGCTCTTTCACTTATTTTTTTTCTTCAAAGAATCGGCATTAATTTTTGATGCTTTTTGATATCGGCCGTAAAAGCCTAAAAAAATTGAATCGAATGGACACGGTTCACTATTCTTGTACGCCCGTTTCCAATCTGCTTTGGCGTACTGTATGAGCTGAAACCCCTGTTGTCTGACAGCGTGAAATTTGGGTAGCCTGGACAAACTGTAAACGCATTGATTGATGAAGCGTTTACTTTTCCATCGGATCGCCCTTTTTAATCTTCTGCGCCAGAAATTAAACGTCTGATCCGTCATTTTCCAAGTCCACTGGGCAGGTGAGCCTTTCCTTGGCATTTTAAGAAGCTGATAACCAGTAATTTCAATTCGTTGTTCTTTTTTTGAAACGTCTCTTAGTTTCTCAAACTCGTGTATATCCCCTTGCCCATTGGTTGCAAGCAGGATAAAAAAAATCTCATCATCATTCAAAACGAAAGATAACAAATGAGTTGACGCTAACCCCTTTTTTTTGGCTCGCCAACGTTGTTGTGATGTCATTTCAGTTTGATACTGTGTTTTTAATTTTTGTGAAACTGCATTGTATTTTTCTTTTGCTACTATTCCAGTCGTATAGTGCGTAAAGCCCCGTGCAACAAGGTTTTGCACGCTTCTCATAAAGTCAGTTTTGTATTCAAATATCATATTTTTTTGCTCAAAAAAAGTAATTCGTGAGGGGTAGATAACCCCTCACGCAACCACTCCGCAAATTTATTTTTTTAGTCTGTTTGTCATGTTTTGGGGAGTCGCCAAACTCCCCTTTGCTTTGTAAACATGCCAACGGCGTGAATTTTCGGCATTTAAAAAGAGTCGCCAAACTCTTTTTAAACTCCCTTGATAGCTTCGGTTATATCGCTATCAAGGTTTCTAGCCTACTAATCCACTCTCCCACTCTTCCCTTATTGTCCTGCCGCCAAGCAGGACAAGGGTTCAGAGCTTCCCAAGTTAGTTATAACTGTCAATTTTGACCGCCACTGTTCTCGTTTATTTGTCTAGGCACTCGTGCCTTTCGCTTGTGCGATTTCAGAGGTGCGAGATTCCAAAG
>CANQRK010000148.1 GCA_947626245.1 uncultured Paenalcaligenes sp.
CAGTATCGATATTGCACCATGCCATAGCCGGTCACCAAACCATACTGAGCCTGCTCCACTTGACGTTCTTGTGCTTGGTTTTTAAGTTGTTTAACGACTTCAACCACCCCCAGCAAACCTCCTGCCGTACCGGCCTGTCCACAAGACAATTGTCCCCCCGAGGTATTTAACTTGAACTGCTGCGTTGCAATCTTTTCGCGTATGAAACGATGGATCGTGTTTGAGGAAAAAAAGCCTAAATCCTCTAACTGAGCCAAGACCATGACGGGATAATCATCGTACACCGCACAGACGTCTATCTCGGCAGGCGTCAATTGAGCCTGTTGCCATAACCGTTCTTGAATCTGGGCTAAACCCGTTTGCAAACCGGTGCCTTGTTGATTGTCATAATTATGATTGGCCTGAAAAGCTCGAATACGAATGGCATCAGACTGCTGCGCCAAAGGATGATCCGATCGGACTAATAACAAAGCATTTGCTCCTGCCGCTACAGGCACACAATCATAAATCCCTAACACATCATTGACCGCTCGAGCACAGAGGTAGTCGTCCATGCTGAGAGGCGTTCTGTACAATGCATTCGGGTTCAGGCTCGCCCACTGACGTTGCTGAATAACCACCTGCCCAAAGTCTTCCTTGTCTAACCCATGTAATGCTTGGTACTGCTGCGTTAAAAAAGAAAAAAGTGTATTAGGGCTGGCAGCACCTATAGGAGCGAGGTAATTTTGTGTGGTGCTGTTGTACTCACTAATCAGTTTTGCAAAGCTCGCCTTATCAAAACTATCACCGGCGACTAAAACAATCACTGATGCTTGACCTGAAGCAATCGCAGCAAAAGCATGCTGCACTAAATTAAGGCCACTTAAACCGCCATTACTATCATCATGCAACCAAGACAAATTCATGCTCAGGCGCCAAGCGATATCTATCGCTCGGTTAGGGGCCAAACTAAACGATGCCACCCCTAAGCCGTCCACCTCAGCAATCGATACGCCAGTTTTTTCTAATAGCTCCAAAACAGCCTGACAAATCAACGCTGCCGTCTCTTTTTCACTCTCTTTTACATAAGGGAGCTCTATGGCGTCAATGATACGTGTCGAGTCCATATCAAGCCCGCTTTAAGACGATGGCGGATTGCTCTCTATCCCACGTATCAACCGTAATGCCTGCCTCACGTAATTTATACTTTTGAATTTTGCCATTTTCAGTCAAAGGCATTTTTTCTACCAAACGGAAATAACGGGGAATAGCAAAATACGCCAGATTAGTCTGACAGTGTGCAATGAGCTGCTCAAAATCTATGCTTTTTTGATTATTACGCAACGTTAAGGTTGCCATAACCTCTTCTTCGGCCAAATCTGACTCCACCGCATACACCGCGACTGCCTCAATATCTGGATACGAAGATAAGGCACTCTCTACCTCATAAGAAGAAATATTTTCACCTCGACGGCGAATCATATCTTTCAATCGATCGACAAATTTAAAATACCCCTGTTCGTCCATACTGACGCGGTCACCCGTATGAAACCAAAGATTTCTTCTGCTCTCTACCGTGGCCTCTGGCATTTTGTAGTACCCCAAAGAGAAAGCATAAGGATCTGTGCTACGCAGTACTAACTCACCAACTTCTCCGGGCTTAAGCGTTTCATCCAGCTCATTCACGACCCTAGCCTCAAAGCCTGGAGTAACTTTCCCCATGAAATTAGCACGTTGCTGCTGAATTGTGCCACCAATAATAAAATTGGTTTCCGTGGAGGCATAGCCATCCAATAACGGAAAACCAAACCGTTGCTCAAAGCTCTGTTGCTGAGCCGTCGATACCGATGGCCCTAACGCAAGCCGCACACGATGCATTTGATCCGCAGCACGCTCTGTTTGCGCCAACAAAATAGGGATCATCGCGCCTAACAAATACACGATGGTGGCCTGATTATCCGCTACGGTTTGAAAAAACCGACTCGCTGAGAACCGTTTACCTATGATCATGGTGCTATCACTCACCAACGCCTGATAAATCGTATTTAAGGCATTAGTGTGAAATAACGGTAAACAGTTATAAAGCATGTCATCACTGGTTAAGGCTAATTTATGGCCGGTGTGAACCCCCCACCAGTAAAACTGAGCATGGGGACACACCACGCCTTTAGCAGGCCCAGATGTGCCTGATGTATACAAAATAGCCATGGCATCACTAGGATGTAATTCAGCGGCCTCACTGCATTGAGCGCTACGTGGCGGTAACGGTTGCACCGTTACTCCTTGAATTTTTTCAGTAGGGCTAGTTCCTAAAGTCCAAATTGTCTTCAAGGTAGTTGCTGCTAAATCCAGTGCCTGCACGCTCTCCAAAATCGCTGCATCACACACTAATAACTGGGCATCGCTATTTGTCATTACATGCTGTAATTGCGTGCCTTTTAAGGCTGAGTTGATAGGAACTACCACCCCGCCCAGCCAAGCAACTGCCATGAAAAGCTCCACGAATAACAAATTATTCGAAGCAATAATGGCGACCTTATCTCCCTTGGTAATCCCATACGTTTTAAAATTATGGGCTCGCTGCTGTATAACCTGTAAAGCGTGCTGACCTGTCCACGCCGCCTCTTCATCCATCAAGAAAGGCTTCTCTGGTAACCGTTCAGCACGCAAGGTTAACAAAGCAGGCAACGTGCGTTGCTCTGGTCGGATATCTTCTAGCGCTAACCTCTTTTCCACTTTGTCTACTCCATCGTATTTGATTGTTCTTATTTAGTATTTTCACTGATTAACAGAAAATATATTACAGTATACTCTTTACTTGTCAAGTATATAAATCCATAACAAAGAGGCAAACAATGCAACTCCCCATCAACAAAAAAGCCCTACTTTCTACCGGCATAATGTGGCTCCTAGGCGGTGGCATCATGAGGCTTAGCCAACATTATGAAATTGGTAGCTTACAAATGATGGGACCCGGTTTTATGCCTTATTACTGTGGCCTTTTAATTCTCATTTTAGGTTGCATTTACCTGCTTGCTTCGTATGTACTGCCCACCGAAAGCGATTTTGAAAACGTGTCTTTTTGTCGATCGCGTCTACGTGGGTGGTTTTTTATTTTCTTAGGCATGAGCTCCTTTGTATACCTAGGAGACAACTTTGGATTTCTACCTGCCAGCTTCGCTTTAGTCTTCATTTCCTCACTAGGATCCACCGAATTCAAACCCGTCAGCGCCCTACTTTTATCTCTTATTGTTTCCCTAGTGGGGGCTTTTATTTTTCTTTACTTGCTTGACTTGCAAATCCCCCTCTTTACGGCGAGCTTCTAACAATGGAAATTATCAACAACCTCTTAGCGGGCTTCAGTGTTGCTTTTCAACTCGATAATTTATTGTGGGCCGTCTTTGGAGTGGTAGTAGGGAACCTGGTCGGTGTGCTACCCGGCATGGGGGTCATGGCTTCTTTATCCATTTTATTGCCTCTGACCTACACCATGACCCCTACCGCGGCCCTGATTATGTTGGCAGGTATTTTTTATGGCTCTCAATATGGCGGCGGCATTACAGCGGTCATGTTAAATCTGCCCGGAACAGCCGCTCACGCAGTGACCTGCCTAGAGGGGCATCCTATGGCAAAAAAAGGACGCGCTGGATCGGCCCTGTTTATGCTGTTATTGGGTTCTTTTTTTGGAGCGACCTGCGGTATTTTACTGATGATTTTTCTCTCGCCCCTTTTATCTAATATTGCTTTTAAATTTGGGCCAGCAGAATATTTCAGCATGATGCTTTTAGGGCTTGTAGCCGGTTCGACTTTAGCCAATGGGTCTGCGCTAAAAAGCATTGCAATGATGCTATTAGGCATTGTCTTGGGCTTAGTAGGCATAGATGTTAACACTGGCACGATGCGCTTTACCTTTGGCTTTATTGAGTTAGCGAATGGCCTCAGCATTGTTATTCTTGCCATGGGATTTTTTGGCTTAGCCGATTTCCTAAAAAATATCAACAATGGTCATATTGCTTCCCCCATCACAAAAATTAAAATTAATAGCAAATCCATTCGAGCTGAAAAAGGAGAAATCAAAAAAACACGAGGCGCTTTGGTACGCGGAACTACTATAGGTTCCTTATTAGGCGTGCTCCCCGGGACGGGTGCTGTGATTGCTTCTTTTATTGCCTATGCCACAGAAAAACGTCTTTCCAAAACCCCAAAAGAATTTGGGAATGGGGCCATTGAAGGACTGGCCTCACCAGAAGCCGCCACCAGTTCTGCAGCGCAAACTAGTTTCATCCCTACCTTAACCCTAGGCATACCGGGGGACCCCGTGATGGCCCTGATGTTGGGAGCCTTGATTATTCATGGCATACAACCCGGCCCGACCTTAATCACAGATCATGCTGATATTTTTTGGGGCTTAATTGCGAGTTTCTGGATTGGCAACTTATTATTAATCGTGATCAACTACCCGTTGATTGGGTTTTGGGTAAAACTCATCTCTTTACCTTTTAAATACCTCTATCCCACGGCCTTATTTTTTATTTGCGTAGGCGTTTACAGTACCAACTATAGTTTTTTTGATGTTGGCCTTGTGATATTTATTGGCTTTGTCGGTTATCTACTGTTATTTTTAGATTTTGAAGCCGCCCCCTTGTTGCTTGGTTTTATTTTAGGGCCCATGCTAGAAGAAAACTTCCGTAGATCATTGATTATCTCGGATGGGGATCTCAGTTTTTTCATCACCAAACCGATCAGCCTCAGCTTTTTAATCCTGAGCCTGCTGATTGTTATTTATACAATCTATACGGGTCTATTTAAGAAAAAAGAACCTAATTAAACTGAAAGCCACTCCACGCCTCAATTGGCCCTAACAGACCGTAGACTGTCTGTTAGGGCCAATTGATTTATCTACCTATCGTTTTTAATGGTAGGTACGGCGGATAATCAATATACCCTTTGCCATCACCACCATAAAAGGTCTCTCGATCTGCAGGGCTTAAAGGCCAATC
>CANQRK010000149.1 GCA_947626245.1 uncultured Paenalcaligenes sp.
GCGGCAGCCGCGCCGGCCCATCCTGCGCCGATAACTCCTACGCGCATTGTTTTAAGCGACGTAACAGCGACTTGCCGCCTGTTACCCAGGTTTTCCAAGCCAACCAAAATTTACGGATGGGAGTCAGGGAGGTTCGTTTATCCAAAACCTCCCACTTATCGGCGGCAATTTCTTGCAGTAGCGCAAAATAAATAGCTGCCATTAATAGTCCCGGACGCTGGTTGCGGCGGTCCGCTTCGGGCAGGGCTTCGGCGGCTTCTTTGTATAGCTGATAGGCTCGCTCAGTCTGATGCTGCATTAGCGCCTCAAAGCGATCGCTGTGCTGCGCATCAAGGATTTCATTAGGACGCACTTGAAAGCGCTCCAAATCATCCATGGGTAGATAAATACGCCCTCGACGTGCATCGTCGCCCACATCACGAATAATGTTAGTCATTTGAAAAGCCAAGCCCAGTTTGGTTGCGTAGTCACTGGTTTGAGATGAGCTTTGTCCAAAGATTTTGGCCGATAAAATTCCCACTACACTGGCCACATGCCAACAGTATTTTTTTAAATCTTCCCATGTTTGGTAACGGACTTCTTCTAGGTCCATTTCCATGCCATCAATAACGGCCAATAATTCGTTCATGCGTAAATCGTAAGCCTGCACATGGGGAGCTAAGGCTAGCATGACGGGGTGAGTGACCTCGGAGGGGTTGTGATAAAGCGCATGGACTTGTTCGCGCCACCATACTAATTTCATGCGAGCAACGGAGGACTCCAAGGTTTCATCCACTACGTCATCGACCTCTCGGCAAAACGCATATAAAGCGGTAATGGCTTTGCGACGTTCGGGGGGTAAAAACAGAAACGCATAATAAAAGCTTGAGCCGCTTTGGGCTGCCTTATCTTGGCAGTATTCGTCTGGAGTCATGTTGATCTGTTATTAAAACGGGTGGTCAAAAGACGGGAGCCTAAAAGCAACCAGTCTGCTTTGGTGAGCTGAGGGCGCTGGGTGAATACATCGTAGTCCACCTGGTCGAGGCGCTCAAGAATACGCAGGCCACCTAGTACAATAAGACGTAGCTCAAGGCCGATACGACCCGGAAGTCGAGTTGCTAAGGGCATGCCGCTGAGCAAAAGCTGGCGGGTGAGCTCGACTTGTTGCTGCATCATACGTAGCCAGTGCTTGTTATCGGTAGCTTGGGTAGGTTGCTGAGCACATCGAGTGGCAATGTAGTCTTCGTTTAACTCAAAGGAGGCTAAGGTATCAGTGGGAATATAGACGCGATCTTTTTTCCAATCGATAGCAATGTCTTGCCAGAAGTTAGTCAGCTGTAGCCCGGTGCAAATTGCATCAGACATGATTAAGCTATCTGGGCGCAGTTCATTATACAAATGTAAAAGAAGACGTCCCACCGGGTTTGCCGAATGGGTGCAATAATGATAAAGCGCTTCGTAGTTGGGATACCGTTTTACCGATACGTCCTGTTCAAAGGCGGTCAGCAGATCCGCAAAAAGCGGTATGGGTAGCTGGTGCTGTTGGATGACAGGAGCTAACGGGGTAAAGATGGCGTACCGAGGGTCACTGCTATCTAATTGCAGTTGGCCCTGTTCTATTTGGCACAACGCCTCGCGATAGCTCTGTAGCTGCTCTAGACGCCACGAGTCGCTGTAATCGCCTTCATCGGCAATATCATCGGCACTACGCGAAAACCAATAAATGTATTGTATAGGTTGGCGCAGTCGCTTGGGCAGCAACAAAGACGCTACGGGGAAATTTTCATAATGATCGACTGACATAGCTGCAAGTATAAAACACCATTGCGTAAAGTGTCTGATCTACGCTTAAATGAGAGCATTATATAGTTAGGCGTTTTTAATTTTCAGGTAGTTTCATGCCCCGTCCAATTGCCGTTCAGATCTCCATTCCTGCCCTGCAGCACAACCTAGAACAAATTCGTCGTGTCTTGACGCAGCAAACTCAGTTGCTGCAACGCCCAGACCCCAAGGTCTGGGCAGTGATCAAAGCCAATGCTTATGGCCATGGTATAGATCAAGCGGTACAGGGGTTTGCCCAAGCCGATGGTTTGGCCATGCTGGATTTCAACGAGGCCATTCGCTGTCGCGAATTGGGGTGGCAAAAGCCCATTATGTTGCTCGAAGGGTATTTTAGTGCTGCAGATTTAGCACTGATGGATCACTACCAACTCACTGCCGTCATACACAGTCCTGAACAGCTACAGCTTTTAGAAAAACAGGCTTCCCAATTGCAACACCCCCTGTCTGTCATGGCTAAGTTAAACACGGGAATGAATCGTTTGGGTTTTGCGCCCGAGCAGTTCGAGGCAGCGTACGGACGTTTGTTGCAGTTACAACAGCAGGGAGTCGTGGCGCAGTTGGGTAAAATGACACACTTTGCTCGTGCCGATGATGATCCCAGCATTACTTATCAGCAGCTGCAGTGTTTTAATCAGTACACTCAGCACCTAGAGGGTAGGATCAGTGTGTGTAATTCAGCCGGTACACTGACGGCCAGTTTGCAGCAGCATTTGCCGGCGCAGCCCGAGCAATGGGTGCGGCCTGGTATTTGCCTGTACGGAGCCTCTCCCTTTGCTGCCTTATCGGCTCATAGCCTAGATTTACAGCCGGCTCAAACGCTGACTGCAGAGATTATTAGTGTTAGGGATCTCGCCCCCCACCAAGGCGTGGGCTATGGCCATAGTTTTATTAGTTCCGAGCCCATGCGGTTAGGGGTAGTGGCGTGTGGTTATGCCGATGGGTACCCGCGTCATGCTGCCACTGGCACGCCGATTTGGGTAGAGGGGCAGGCCACCCGTTTGGTGGGGCGTGTCTCTATGGATATGTTAATGGTAGACCTGACCTCGGTGCCACAGGCTAAAGTCGGGTCTACGGTTGTTTTATGGGGCCAAGGAGGCCCCTCGGTCGATGAGGTCGCTTTGGCGGCGGGTACGATCGGTTATGAATTGTTATGTGCAGTTGCTCCACGTGTTCCACGAAATGTACTTGAAAAGTAGGACGACAGATGAAAAATAAATGTGTTTTAGTCACAGGTGCCACCAAAGGTATCGGGTGGGCAATTAGCCAACATTTGGCCGACTTGGGAGCGCATGTGGTGGGGATTGCGCGCAACACCCAAGACATCGACTTCCCTGGGTATTTGTATGGCTGTGATTTGGCTAACGCAGGAGAAAGCGAGGAAGTACTACGCATGTTGCGGGAGAAATACCCGGTCGATGCGGTGGTCAACAATGTGGGATCCATCATGCCGCAGCCATTGGGCGAGGTGGATTTAGACGTGTTGTATCAGGTGTTTGATTTAAATGTGCGGGCAGCCGTGCAGGTGGCTCAAACGTTTATTCCCTCTATGAAAGCACGCAAAGAAGGCCGTATTATCAATATTTCTAGCCGGGCAGCTCATGGAGCGCATGGTCGTACTAGTTATGCCGCGGCCAAAAGCGCTTTGTTAGGCTGTACCAATACATGGGCTCTGGAACTTGCCCCTTATGGTATTACGGTGAATGCTATTTCACCGGGGGCAACTGAAACGGCTTTGTTTAGACAGAACTGTCCCGAGCGTAGCGAGGACGAGGCGCGCTTATTAAACAGTATTCCTATGGGACGCTTTGCGCAGACCGAGGAAATTGCTGCAGCGGTTGCATTTTTGCTTAGTGATGCTGCTGGTTACATCACGGGCCAAGAGCTCATTATTGATGGCGGCAGCAGCCTGTCGGGTAGCTAGATTCATGGCTACACGTAAAACAGCTGGCAAAAAAGCCAAAACAGCCTTTGTATGTACCGAGTGTGGGGCAGAGAGCCCGCGTTGGGAGGGGCGCTGTGCGCAGTGCCACCAATGGAATACGCTACAAGAAATCGTCCTCGAGCCCGCTAGCGCAACCTCTGGGGTTAGCAATCGTTACGAGTCCTTAGGTGGTGCTAGTCCCGTGCAAAGTTTGGCCGATGTCCAAGCGCGCGAGCTGCCTCGTCAGCCTACGGGTTTGGCCGAGCTAGATCGAGCCTTGGGCGGTGGTTTGGTCGATGGCGGAGTCATTTTAATTGGGGGCGATCCCGGTGTGGGTAAGTCCACGTTGCTCTTGCAAGCCATGTCAGAGCTAGCCAAAGCCGTACCCGTGCTTTATGTGACCGGTGAAGAGTCCGCCGAACAGGTGGCCTTACGTGCTCGTCGTCTCGATTTACCCACATTGGGTGTAGATCTGTTAGCTGAAATTCAACTGGAGCACATCACGCAAACGTTACTAGAGCGCAAGCCTAAAGTAGCGGTTATAGACTCTATTCAAACCTTATATTCTTCGCAGCTGAGTGCCGCCCCCGGGTCCGTGTCTCAGGTGCGAGAATGCGCCGCGCAATTAACCCGATTGGCTAAACAAAATGGCATTGCGATGGTCTTAATTGGGCATGTCACCAAAGACGGCTCGTTGGCAGGACCACGCGTACTGGAACATATTGTGGACACGGTGCTGTATTTTGAGGGCGATTCGCAATCCTCGTATCGTTTAATTCGGGCCTTTAAAAACCGTTTTGGTGCGGTGAATGAGCTGGGCGTATTCGCCATGACCGACAAAGGTTTGCGAGGGGTCAATAATCCGTCAGCCTTATTTTTATCTAGACATCAGCAGCAGGTGGCAGGCTCTTGCGTTATGGCCACCCAAGAAGGCACACGGCCTTTATTAGTGGAAATTCAAGCGCTGGTGGATACCGCGCATGTCCCGAATCCACGTCGTTTGTCTGTGGGCCTCGAAGGGGCGCGTTTATCCATGTTGTTGGCAGTTATGCACCGTCATGCCGGTATTGTGACGCACGACCAAGACGTCTTTGTGAACGCAGTGGGAGGGGTGCGTATTACCGAACCCGCTTCTGACTTGGCCGTGTTGTTAGCCATTATGTCTTCATTGAATAACCGTCCCTTGCCTAAAGGCTTGGTGGTGTTTGGCGAGGTAGGTTT
>CANQRK010000150.1 GCA_947626245.1 uncultured Paenalcaligenes sp.
TTGCAATTTAATGCCAAACCTTCGGTAGACCCTATCCGTTTAATTGAACTGGTACAAAAAGACCCTAGCATTCGTTTCAATGGGCCTGACAAGCTGCGCATTAGCTTAAAACAAACCAGCACTGTTCCACAGCGCGTACAAAGCTTTAACCACATAGCCAAGCAACTACTCTAATCGCTACACCTTGTTCGGGGGCCATGCCCTCGATACAAGAAGATTAAACATGTGGAATGTAGTGAAGGCATGAATGGATGAGCGGTTCAGCGCGGAGCGAACGCAGTGAGTGAGCACTGCTTAGCGAAACCATCAGGCCTACACTACAGAGCAGAATACAGAACACCCTACGTATCAGACGTATAGTATGAAGTCGGTGGCATTGGAGTGGATCCCTCGTACAGGGGTCTTAGGTCCGAAACCAGTTAAGAATGCTATCTAAGGGGGTGTAATTAAGAGCGTAGTTAGCTTGCTGCTGTACCACCGGTTTGGCTCGATAAGCCACCGAATACTGTGCATGTGACAACATAGGCAAATCATTCGCACCATCGCCTACTGCAATAATCTGCTCTTTGGTCGCACCCAGCTCGGTAGCTAAACGCAGTACATGATCGGCTTTAGTTTGAGCTCCGACAATATCCCCTACGACACGACCTGTTAGCTTACCTTCCTTGATTTCTAAGGTATTGGAGTACGCCTCATCAATGCCTAAGCGCTCTTTTAGGCGCTCGGTAAAGAAAGTGAATCCACCTGAAACCAAAAGTGTGCGAACCCCATATTCAGTCGCCGTATTGACTAATTGTTGAGCCCCTGCATTTAACTGCAAACGCTCTTCATATACCTGTTGCAAAGCAGTCTCGGGAACGCCTTCTAGAAGTGCGACACGGCGTGTCAGGCTTTCGGCAAAGTCTTTAATTTCCCCACGCATGGCCGCTTCGGTAATGGCTGAGACCTCGGCTTTGCGCCCAACGGCGGCTGCAATCTCATCAATACACTCGATATTAATCAGTGTTGAGTCCATATCCATGGCCAAAATTTTGACCTCACGCAATAAATGAATAGGCTCAATAAAAGCAAAATCCAGTTTAGCTTGGGCGCATAAAGGCTGAATGTCCGCTACGGTAGACGGATCAGCTCCGAGCAAGCGTACCACTGTAGGTCCTAGCTCTTGAACACCATCAGCACCAGTAATGGCAGCAATTTTCTCTATAGCAGACTGATCCAGCTGCAAAGCTTGTAAAATTAAATTAGACATAGGTAGCAATAAAAAGACCCCTCGGAATAGAGGGGTCATTATAAAAGAAAATCGGCTTAGGCGGCTTGAGGTGTACTGACTAATACCCGACGACGTTTGAGCAAATGACGAATCACAAACCCAGGGTACGCCAAGATAATAAACAGGCAATAAGTAATGGCATAGAACTCCCACCCTTGGGGAAAAACACTACCCAAGCTGGACTCAAAACCCACACCCAACAAGCCAACAAACAGGTACAAAGCACTGACCTCGAGCAAACGAGCTAAGAACGATTTCTCGATAGGTTGAGCTCGCTGCACCACGGCAGGCACGGCAAACATCACCACGGCCACACCAATACAGACCAAACTAACAACCAATAAATGCAATGGGCTAACAAACAGGGTTTGGCTTAGGACTTGATGCATAAACCAACCCACTGCGAGTAAGCACGCCGTATATGCGATAAACAATAACCAACGCAATACCGCAGGGCGAGCCAACTCGCCTTTTTGTTGCCAGGGTAAAAATAACAGGGGGCGTTGAATATAAAACGGTAAATTAGCACCGATTAACGACACCAGTATTAATACCCAAATAGCAACATTTTGACTCATGATAAACCTAAATTAAAAGCGTAGAGACTCTTGAATAACACGCATGCTGGTTTCCATGAGCCCACCTGGCAAAATACCTAATCCTAGAATTAATAGACCATTGATAGCTAGAACGGTTTTAGCAGCCACACCAATTTGCAAAGGTTGATCTAAGACATCGGACTCGGGTTTATCAAAGTAAGCGGCTTTCACTACACGGATGTAGTAGAACGCACCCACTAAAGATAACAACACCGCCACCACAGCAATACCCACATGTCCCACGCCTACAACAGCTTGGAGAATACTGAGTTTGGCGTAGAAGCCAGCTAATGGAGGAATACCAGCCAACGAGAACATAGCCAATAGCAAAAGCAAAGCGAGGAACGGATGACGCGCATTCAACCCTTTGAGATCAGCAATTTCCTCGCACTCGAAACCTTTACGGCTTAGGACCAAGATAATGCCAAAGGTGGCTAACGTAGTTAATACGTAGATCACTGCGTAGAACAACGCTGCACCATAGGCAAAGTTTGCCATGGCAACGTCTATACCAATGAGTTGACGAATCAAGCCCGCTAGACCTTCGGCGGCAACCAATTCGGCGGAAACACCAGCCATTAGACCCAAGAAAATAAAGCCCATATGGGAAATGGTGGAGTACGCCAACATGCGCTTGATATTAGTCTGTAGCAGTGCAGTAAAGTTCCCTACGGCTAGGGACAGTACGGCCAATAGCAACAGCATAGGCTGCCAGTCTAGAGCAATACCATGCAAGGCCTCGGCTAACACACGTAACGTCACAGCCACTGCCGCGAGTTTAGGCGCTGCCGCAATAATAAGCGTTACGGTTGTAGGAGCACCCTGATAAACGTCGGGTGTCCACATGTGGAAAGGAGCGGCAGTAAGCTTAAAGGCCAAGCCTGACACCACAAACACCACACCAAACACCAAGGCCAAGCGACCTGCTTCACCTGCATTAATTACAGCAGCGATTTGGTACAAGTCTAGATAGCCGGTGGCGCCATAAATCATGGACATACCGTACAACAACACCCCAGAGGACAAGGCCCCTAAAATGAAGTACTTCATGGCAGCCTCGGTAGACTGGACATGCTCACGGCGCAAAGCAACCAATGCATACAAGGCAAAGGACATGAGCTCTACACCCAAGAACACCATCACCAAGTTACCAGCTGAAATCATGAGCATCTGACCTAGCAAGGCCAACAAGGTGAGCGAGTACAACTCGCCACCACGCTCTACCATTTCACGGTTTTCAGCGTACTGACGTCCGTATAGCAAGGTAACAGCCACTGCAATACATGAAAGCAGCTTCAAAAAGTGCGACATAGGGTCTACGATGTACAGCCCGCTAAAGGTAACCCCGTACATATCCGTACACCATTGCCACACCACGGCAAGGCCCACTAAGATCAAACTGACTTGAGTCAGCGCGAACGTACTATGTCTGGCTTCTGACTTAGAGAATGAGTCAAAAATCAATACACCCGCAGCCAGGATCAGAAGCAGGATCTCAGGCAAGGCCAGAGCGAAATCAAATGAATTTTGCATAATGTTCCAGGTCTACAGTTTCGATACAGAGACATGCTGCAGCAGAGCATCGACAGAGGTGTGCATAACTTCAGTAAACGGCGCTGGGTATAGACCCATACCAAGTACAGCAATAGCCATCACACCCAACACAAAGAACTCACGGCAGCTGAGGTCTTTCATTTCACCAACCGCAGGGTTAGTAATTGGACCATAGGCCACGCGTTTGAGCATCCAGAGTGAATACGAAGCACCGGTAATTAGCGCCGTAGCGGTTAATAGACCGATCCAGAAGTTGTATTCCACCGCACCCATAATGACGGTAAATTCGCCAATAAAGCCACTCGTACCTGGTAACCCGCTGTTGGCCATGGAGAACAACACAAAGAAGGTCACAAAGCGAGGCATCACATTGACGACACCACCGTAATCGGCAATATCTCGTGAATGCATGCGGTCATAGAGCACCCCAATACACAGGAACATCCCTGCTGAAACAAAACCGTGCGAAATCATTTGCATGATCGCGCCTTCCATACCTGTTTCGTTAAAGATAAAGAAGCCTAATGTGACAAAACCCATGTGAGCCACAGAGGAATACGCCACGAGTTTCTTCATGTCTTTTTGTACGATAGCGACCAAACCGATGTACACCACCGCTACCAAAGACAAGGCAATCATTAGACCCGACAAGCTATGCGCTGCATCCGGTGCAATGGGCAAGGAGAAACGTAGGAAACCGTAAGCACCTAGTTTCAACATAATGGCGGCTAGTACGACCGAACCACCGGTAGGGGCTTCAACGTGAGCATCAGGCAACCAAGTATGCACTGGCCACATGGGGACTTTGACAGCAAAGGCCATGAGCAAGGCTAAGAAGATCAGCACCTGAGCATTCATACCTAGAGGTAATTTATGCCACGTCAAAATATCAAAGCTACCACCAGCACTATGCCAGAGATAAATAAAGGCCACCAAAGTGAGCAGTGAGCCAAATAAGGTGTAGAGGAAGAACTTAACTGATGCATAGACTCGACGTGGACCACCCCATACACCAATAATGATGTACATCGGGATTAAGGTTGCCTCGAAGAAAATATAGAACAGCAAGCCATCCACTGCCGCAAATACACCAATCATTAACCCGGATAGGATTAAGAAAGCCCCCATGTATTGGGCAATGCGCTCTTTTACGACCTCCCAGCCAGCCAGCACCACAATAATAGTGATGAAGGCCGTGAGCGGAATAAACCACAAGGAAATTCCGTCAATACCGAGGTAGTAATTAACATTAAATGTTTCAATCCATGGCACAAATTCCACGAATTGCATATTGGCTGTATTCGGATCAAAACCCGTAATCAGCGGTAAGGTAACAAGAAACGCTATGACGGAACCAACCAGCGCCAGAGTGCGCGTAAAGTTGGCCCGATCGTCACGCCCTAGGGCTAGGACTAAAAGCCCTGCCACAATGGGCGTGAAGATAGTTAGCGTTAACCAAGGAAAAGTAGAGGACGCCATATCGCTAGCCATTATTGAACCGTCAACACGAAAAAGGTTAAGAGC
>CANQRK010000151.1 GCA_947626245.1 uncultured Paenalcaligenes sp.
GGTTTATTATTGCGGCGCCGGCTTGGATTTATATTGCACGGGTGGTTTCTTAATCCGTTAAACAGGGTTAAATGGAACAACGTGTACCGTATCTAAGGCGTTAGTTCAGTACAAAAAAGCTCAGTTCAAAAAAATGAACTGAGCTTTTTCTGTTGGTGTTAGAGGTTATTGAGCAGGGCGTATAGACACTGGAATGGATTTGTACGAAGGAATGCCGCTTTCGTGATCGTAGTCGTCTAGGCTAAGTAATACGTTGGCTTCGGGGAAGTAAGCAGCGATGGTGCCTTTGGCGATGGGGTATACCGCAGCGCTTAGACCTGCTAACACTCGACCATGGTAGGACACTAAATCCACTTTATCACCGTCTTGCAGCCCAAGTTGCTCTAGGTCGTCAGCGTGAATAAAGACAATATCGCGTCTACCTTTTACACCACGATACCGGTCGTTGTAACCATAGACCGTTGTGTTGTATTGGTCATGGCTGCGCACGGTATTGAGCACAAAGTAGTTGTTTTCAATGGCATCGTCTTCTTCGATGGAGGAAATAACAAACTGTGCTTTGGCGCTAGGCGTATTCCACTGGCGCTGGGCGGCAGCATTAGGTAGATGAAAACCACCAGGCTGTTGAATGCGCTGATTGAAATCGTGAAAATCAGCAAAGACCTCGGCGATTTTGTCGCGGATCAGGTCGTAATTAGAGCCCATGCCTTCCCAGTCTAGGGGACTGTCAGGAAATAGGGTGCGTGCCAAGTCCGTTACGATGCTGACCTCGGAGCGCAGGTGTTCGGAAGCAGGTTTGAGGCGACCCGTAGAGGCATGCACCATAGACATAGAGTCTTCGACGGTGATGGCCTGATGCACCCCGTTTTTAATGTCGGCCTCGGTACGACCCAGTGTGGGCAAAATATAGGTGTTTTTCGCTGTAAGCAGAGCCGTGCGGTTTAGTTTGGTGATAATTTGTACATTTAGCTCTAGTTGTTTGAAGGCCTGATAGCTGCGATCTTGATCGGGCATGGCCGTCGCAAAGTTTCCACCCATACCAATAAAACCTTGTGAACGACCTTCAATAATGGCTTTTAGGCTGGTGATGGCATTGTGACCGTGTTGACGTGGTGATTGGATCCCAAAAGCAGTATCTATCTTTTGTAAAAAGGCTTCGGTAGGAATCTCGGTAATACCCATGGTGCGATCGCCTTGGACGTTACTGTGACCGCGCAAGGGGCAGATGCCCGCACCGGGCTTGCCGATATTGCCGCGTAAAAGCAGCAGATTTACCAAATGACGTACATTTTCAGTGCCATGACGGTGTTGGGTAATGCCCATGCCATAGCAAATAATCGCGTTGTTGGCTTGGGTATAAATGTGTGCAAAGTTTTGCATGTCATTTTGGCTAAGACCTGATTTTTTTTCTAGGCTATCCCAGCTGATGGCCTCTAGGTCGGCTTTGAGTTGATCAAAGCCGACGGTGTGCTCATTGATGAAATCAGTGTCTAGCACACCGGGCTGGCCTGCTGTTATGGCCTGCTGATGCATCTGCAATAAGACTTTCATCACTCCTTTGACAAAAGCGACATCTCCTCCTGATTTAACTTGGAAATACTGCGAGGCAAGAGGCGTGGACTCTAGCGTGATCATTTCCACTGGATCTTGAGGGGGGGTGAAACGTTGCAAGCCGTGCTCAATGAGTGGATTGACGGCGATGATTTTAGCACCACGTAGCTCGGCATTACGCAAAGCGGTTAGCATACGAGGGTGGTTAGTGGCGGGGTTGTGGCCGATACAGAAAATGGCATCCGCCTGATCGAAATCATCTAAGGTGACCGTACCTTTACCTACGCCAATGGATTGTGGTAAACCTACGCTGGTGGGCTCGTGACACATGTTGGAGCAGTCGGGGAAATTGTTTGTGCCATAGGCGCGCGCTAATAACTGATACACAAATGCAGCCTCGTTGGAGGTGCGGCCAGAGGTATAGAATTCGACTTGATTGGGATCGGAAATGGAGCGTAGGCTTTGGGCAATACCGGTTAAGGCTTCATCCCAGGACACGGCCTCAAAATGATCGGTATCGTGGTTATAACGTAGCGGCTGACTAAGGCGTCCGGCATCTTCGAGGGCATGGTCTGACCAGCTCCAGAGCTCGCTAACAGGATGCTGAGCAAAGAATTCGGGCGCAGCGCGTTTAGGCGTGGCTTCCCACGTCATGGCTTTGGCACCATTTTCACAGAACTCAAATGAGGACGTATGACGAGGGTCTGGCCATGCACAACCAGGGCAATCGAAACCATCGGGTTGGTTCATTTGAAATAAAGCGGTGGTACGCGGGCTAAGTGCCATTTCATCACGAATGGAGTGAGCAACGGCGGCTAGAGCTCCCCACCCACCAGCAGGGCCTGTATAGGGTTTGTATCCTTTAAAATGGGGTTCGACTGGGGGAGTATTGTTTTGATTTGGGCCAGAGTTTTCCATTGTCTATCCTATAAGACTTTAATTAAAGTGATGAGGCTAAGTGTAAAACAGGAAAAATAAAAATGAGAACGGGTTAGATTGAAACCACCATAAACAGAAATACCAAATATATCAATTGAGGTTTACAGGTGTATGATTTAATGCAATGAGCTTGCCCTGTAGCCAAGTCCTTTTATAAATAGGAATAACGAACGTTCAAAATTATGTGTACATCATTACGATATTTAGATGCTTTAAATAAAGCATACGTAGGGCGCACCCTAGAACTTAGCCTCGAGTTGCCCTATCAGGTGGCTTATTTCCCCCAAGAGCAGGCGTTGTCATCACAGGCTCAGGGTTTTGCGGCGGTGGATTGGTCCATGCGTTATGCCACGGTGGCGGTAGTGATGCCTGCACAGGTACCGGCAGCCGGTCAGGCTTTAGGGGCTAACGACCTAAAAATAATCGAGGGCGTCAACGAGGCCGGTCTCAGCTTTAGTGTGCAGTCTTACCCACAGGTAGGTGATAATCACGCCAGTTTGCAGGCCGAGCAACCCACTTTGTCAGCGGTGGATTTAGGTGCCTTTGTATTGGGTCAGTATGCGACGGTGGCCGAGGTTAAATCCGGTTTGGCCAATCAACAAATTGCTCTAGATCCGGTGGCGATGTTGGGTGGGCTGCGTATGCCTTTCCATTATTCGGTACATGATGCTAGCGGTGCTAGTTTAGTTATCGAGTTTCACCAAGGGGTGTTAACACTATGCGATAACCCTGTAGGTGTGCTGACCAATGCTCCCCAGTTTTCTTGGCACTTAACGAATTTAAATAACTACACCTTTTTATCGAATGTAGATCACTCCAAAGCCGAGCTCATGGGTTATGGTCTTATGCAGCCAGGCTCGGGTACTGCTAAAGTCGGTTTACCTGCTACGGATAGTTCAGTAGATCGTTTTATTCGTGCCGTTTATTATGCCAATTTTGCAGAAAAGCAAAACGAGGCAGATCAGGCTGTACAGATGGTGGCTCATATCATGAACAACTTTGATAGACCGCGTGGCATTACGATTGATCCGCCTGAAAGTGGTAGTAGCCATTTGCAGGTGGCAGGGGTTAGCTTGCCGCAACACGTGCCTACGGAGTTCACCAGCTGGACAAGCATTACTGACCTAGATAGAAAGCGTTTGTATTTGCGTAATAGCGCAGGGATGAATTATTTTTGTTTAGATTTAATGCAACTCAGTCAGTCATCTCAGTTCAGAGCGCAACCTATGCGGCAGCTTGCATCAGAAACACCTGTTCGTACCTTGGATTAGAACGCTAGGCAAAAACGCTGTTTTATAGACAGCGTTTTTTTTTAAATAAAGTGCAGGCTTATCCAAATAGCCAAGGGGATCACACAGATAGACATTAACGTACCTAGTAACACCACACTGGCTACTTGTTGGGGCGAGACTTGATAGTGCTCGCACAACATAAAATTGAGTACAGCCGGTGGTAAAAAAGCAGTTAATACCAATAAACGTTGCCATTCTGAGGTTAAAGGGAGTAACCAAATAATAATTAAGACTGCTAGCCCACCAGCAAGCAAATACAATAAATTTATCTTAAAAGCAAAAGAGATATGCTTAATGCTATCTTGAGATAGCCGGATTCCTAAGCTAAATAACATCATAGGGATAGTTATCTGTCCTAGCAATTCTGTGGTGGTCAGCACAAAATTAGGTAAAAGTTGGCTGTAGTGAGCTAGACTAATACCTAAAAAAGCAGCCCAAATATTTGGACTGCGTAGCCAGAGTCCGCGTTGACTTTTACTAGAAAGTAAAAATAATCCCAGTGAAAAATGGAGTGAGTTGGCTATGACAAAAAGAATAATAATATCGCTTAAATTCTCTGTGCCATAGGCCAAAATAGCTAAAGGAATGCCAATATTTCCAATGTTTCGAAACATAGCACTAACTAAAAAGGCACGATGATTAAACTGAGGTGGGCGTAGTATAAATAAAAATAATCCAGGTAGAACAACAATAAGAATGCCACCTAAAATTAAAGGCCAACTATGGATTAGGGAAATGGGGTTAATAATTAATGCTGAAAAAACTAAAGCGGGGCAAAAAACATGGATATTGACATAGTTAATGAAATCCATGCTGGCACCTTTAAGACGATGCTTTCCTAAAAAATACCCCAAGATCACAATTATAAAAACAGGAGAAATTATATTAACTAAGCTAATAATCATAGGAGAAAGTAGAAAGGGTCTATTTGGTAAAAATTAAATGACTTAACTATATTTAACGATTAAGGTTGAACTTTTTTCTTTTAAATGGCTTTGGTGTCAGGTTTTTGTAAGTTCATTGGGTTTTTAACAATTGAATAAGCATGTAAGACCCTTGTATAAAGTGTTAGAATTTATACACTAAAAGATGAGGGCTATTT
>CANQRK010000152.1 GCA_947626245.1 uncultured Paenalcaligenes sp.
GGTATTTTTGCTATTCGTTACCCGGTCGTAGGTGCGGAAATTTTGACGATGCTTCTAGGGGCTAGCTTGATCGGCGTCGGTGTTTTACGTCTTGGTATTTGGTTGATGAATCGATCACAAGAGGGCTGGGTGTGGTTGGCCTTTAGCGGTATCGTTAGCCTAGGAACAGGGCTATTAATTGCCTTCCAGTGGCCCGGTATAGGGTTGTTTTTGATCGGTTTGGTTTTGGGTATTGATTTATTGTTCCAAGGATGGAGCATGTTGTGGTTAGGTTTAGCTTTGAAGCGATTACGGTCGTTAGCTCAATCCTAATTAAAAAACCGCCTGAGGGCGGTTTTTTAATTAGTGACTATTGGTTTTTAAAACGACGAAGCCTACGTAAAGAGGCTTTGACTCGAGCCGCGCCAGACAAAAGAGCCGTAGCAAGAGGGCGGTAGGCTGAGTTTTGTAAATGAGGATTAGGTTGAGTGGATTGCAGATTGGCTTCGTTGGGCAAAATAGTTTTAAACATAAATAACTCCTTTATATTCTATTTTTAATGCAAGGATGATTTATTATATCATTTTATGTATATTGAATCAATGGTGGTTTTGTTAAAAAATATATGAAAACAATAGCTTATGAAAAAAATATGAATCAGGCTAGTTAGTTAGACTAATTCAGGTATGATAAAAAATAGAGCTGTTATCAGCTGAATACGAGGTGCTATTTTTATAAAGGAAATCGTATGCAGATTCAGATTAATACAGACAACCTTAATCCCCTTAGTTCCACTCACGCTACTCAAGACCTACAGTTAGCGGCTAGTAAAGCCGCTCGTCAACTCAATCGAGCCCTAAACACTATGCTGGCCAAAGCACACTGCAAATAGAGTGTGCTTTTTGTTTCGCCCTTTATTTTTAGGAGAGGTTATGCACAAGCTAAATTCTCACGAACTGGTTGGGTTGTATCAAAAGCAAGCAGGACCGTGTTTGTCCTTATATCAAACCACGCACCGCAGCCATCCCGAAAAGGCTCAAGATCCGATACGTTTTAAAAACTTAGTCAAAAAATTGGAACAGGCGCTGCTAGCAACACAGGGAAAAAGTGACGTCGAGGCGTTGTTACAGCCGTATTATGATTTGGCAGACAACCCCGAGTTCTGGCAATACACACTCGATGGGTTAGCCGTGCTTTCCAGTAGGCAGGGGGTGCATATACATCATTTAAAGCGCCCTACGCCAGACTTTGCTGTGGTGTCCGATTCCTGGCACCTCAAGCCGTTGTTGCGTCAATTACAAACCCAAGACCGTTATCAGGTACTGTGCTTATCACGAGCCGCGGTAGCCTTGTTCGAAGGTAACCGTGATGGTTTAGATGCTTTGGTGTTCGAGCATGTGTTTCCAGATACCATTGAAAAGGCATTTGATCCGGACATTAGCCTAACCTTTGCTCGACCGAATGCCTATACCTTGGGTTTAGCTACGCGCACCAGTCCTGCCATGGGGCCTGTTACTACCACACGAAGAGACGAAAACGAGGCCGAGGTAGAGCGATTTTTTCGTATTGTAGACAAAGCTGTTTTGGAACACGTGAGTCACCAAAGCGGTTTGCCATTGATGTTGGTTTGTTTGGCCGAGCATCAAGGGGTATTTAGAAAAGTATCGCGTAACCCGCATTTACTAGAGCATGGCGTAAGCATGGATCCGGGGGCGCTGAGTGTGCCTCAGCTGAGTCAAAAAGCGTGGGGTCTAATGCAGCCCATTGCTGCGAAACGGGTTCAAGACATGGTGGCGCGTTATCAAAACGAACTGGGTTCTGGGCGCTCTTCAGACAGTCTAGATGCAATTCTGCCCGAGGTGCTCCAAGACCGAGTCGAGGTGTTGTTGGTCGATGCGGACCAACGTATTGCGGGGCAGGTATGTCGAGACACTCAGACCATTCGTTATTTGCCTGATTTTTCTACCGCCGGTGCCGAAGATGTTTTAGATGATGTGGCCGAGATGGTTTTGCGCCGCGGAGGACAAGTCATGGTTGTTCCTAGTCAATACATGCCTAGCTCAACGGGGGTGGCTGCGATCTATCGCTATTGATTTATAATCCACTGGTAGGGCTGCCCGGTCGCATTCATGCCGCAGTCTTATCTCTGTTGCGCCCAAGGCTCTTTGGGCTAAAAGAGCCTTTTTGGGCGCGTTTTTATTTTGGAGTAAGGGGAACGGGTATGACAGCAATTCGTAGTTTTAGGGGGCAGAGCCCGGTGTTGGGGCAACGTGTTTGGGTGGATCCTAGCGCCGTTGTGATTGGTGATGTCACTCTAGGAGATGACAGCTCCGTGTGGCCTTATACCGTCATTCGTGGTGATATGCACCGGATTCGTATTGGTGCACAATGTAGCATCCAAGACGGCAGCGTTTTGCATATTACCCATGCTAGCGCCTTTAATCCTGAGGGTTTTGCCTTAACCATTGGTGATGAGGTTACCGTAGGGCATAAAGTGACTTTGCATGGTTGTAGCCTGGGTAGTCGCATTCTGATCGGTATGGGTAGTATTGTGATGGATGGGGCTGTTATCGAGGATGAGGTAATTCTAGGGGCTGGTAGCCTAGTGCCCCCTGGAAAAGTGCTAGAGTCTGGTTACTTGTATGTGGGTAGTCCAGCCAAACCTATCCGTACCTTAACGGCCAAGGAAAAAAGTTTTTTCAGCTATACCGCATCAAACTATGTGGCGTTAAAAGACGATTATTTAGCAGAGAGCTAGTGGAGCTGGCTAGCTATACGAGTTAACTGTCAACGCACCTGTTGTAGCGTAACCGGAATAAAAGGGTATGTCTCATCATATTGACATATACATCAGGTATAAAACATGTCATGTCTCTATCAAATAACGTAATAGAAAAACGATAATGAGGATGTAGGCAACATAAGTTCAAAGCACCTCGTTATTTTTACATCAGGATTGTATGGCTTCTTTTATTTCTTCTTTGGCTGCATTAGATGCTAACGCGTTAAAGCGGGCTTTTGTCTTAGCGTTGTCGTCTTGGTTGTCATTTGTGATAGCTTCGCTGTTAGGCATTGAGCATGCGTATTGGGCAGCGATGCCTGTTTGGGTGGTCGCACAAGCCACGCGAGGGTTGGTTTTTGAGCGTGCTCTATATCGCTTATTGGGTACGGCAGCAGGAGCCATTTTAGGGATAGTCATTCTGCAATGGAGCCCCACCGTCTGGCAGCCGTTATGGATGACCTTAGGGGTGGTGTGTAGCATTGGTTTTTTGCATGCATTATCCGGGGTGCGTAGCTATATGGCGCTCATGGCAGGTATTACCGTTGCCGTGGTCGTTATGCCGGCTTTACTGTATTCGGAGCAAGGCATTGAGTTGGCTTGGGCACGTATTCAATGTACGTTAATTGGGGTCATCGTCACTACGTTAATGACGGGTTTTAGCACGCCCAAAAGTGAGCGTGAAAAATTCTATCAAAAGGTACGAACTTTAGCAGTGGATGCGGTAGAGGCTTCTCTTTTATTATTAACCAGCCAAGACCCCAAGCAATGGCAACAGATGGTTAGCCAAATTCATTTGGATATTGCCGCCCTAGAGGGACAAACTGTAGGGATGGCAGCGGGCTCGGTCGATGGCCATAAACGTAATGCCTATGTAGAAGCGTTATTGTTAGCCACCTTAGAAACTATTGCAGCCGCTCAGCATCTGCATCATCAAGTACAGCGGGGTATGGTCATTAGCCCCGAGGCGATTCAACAACTTAAAGAGGTCGCTAAGTGTTTGAAAACAGGACGGCCCTTGGCGGAGCCCATTCGTAGGCAAGCGGCCGACTTGTATCCAGAAAAAGTCAGCTTAGCCCGATTACGTCGTGCCTTAGGGCAAATTACTCGTGCCGAAGAGGCTCTATTTGCGGAAAAATATCCTTTTTGGCGTAAAGGGGTTTCAGTGCGACGTTTTGAGCCTATGCGCGACTGGATGATTGCGCGTCGCACAGCATTAATTGCAGGTATGGCGGCGTTATTATCCTCTGGGATTGTCTATTTCACACAAAACTTGGCCTTTGAGCTAGCGGCAACCGGGGTGTGTATTTTTTCTATGATCTTGGCTTCTTTACCGCGGCCTCAGGCGTTTATTCGTTTTTTGATCACAGGGGCGTGTATAGGCGCGGTGACAGCCGCTTTGTATCGTATTGGTATTCAACCCCATTTGGATTCGCCGTGGGCGATCTATCTTAGCTTGGTTCCTTTTGTTCTTTTAGCGGGTTTGGTGCGGGTGATACCATCGATTGCTAACTATGGCCTAGATGCGATTATGTGTTTTTTAATCGTGAGTCAAATAGGGGGTGA
Source organism: uncultured Paenalcaligenes sp. (assembly GCA_947626245.1). GTDB lineage: Bacteria > Pseudomonadota > Gammaproteobacteria > Burkholderiales > Burkholderiaceae_B > Paenalcaligenes. The sequence goes on from CANQRK010000152.1 coordinate 4,325, forward strand.
TGTGATTTCAACCGATGTGGTGATCCAAGGAGCTAGTGCCTTGATTGCCGGTGTTGTCTTGGCGTGTGGGGGGTATGTGCTGATTGGACAGCAGTCAGATCAGCGTGCTCGCTTTTTAATCACTCAGTTAATTAAAGAGGTAGAAGGGGTGTTGGCGCCTGATGGCACACGACAAGTGGGATTGTGGCGCGCACGTATGGCTCGTCATGTTTTGGTTTTATCCCAATGGATGGGAGTAGAAACACCTCGTGGCACTTTAGGCTTATTTAATTTGGGCTATAGCATGATTGCGTGGCAACGTTTGGTAGCAGCCTCAAAAACACCGGTGGCTAACGAGGCTGCTGTTTTTTCCGCTTTGATTAGTTTTGCACAACAGCCTGAGTATTGTCAGCAGGTACTGATACGAGCAGCGGCTCAAACCAAAGAAAATGCTTTGGCCGCAGCGCTATACGATATGGTTGATGCGCTGGCTGAGGCCAAGCCCGTTTTGCAGTTTTGGCAAAATAATCCCTCTAGTAAAGCCTAGGATTTGACCTTATTTGGGCCAAAGCCTATCCAG
>CANQRK010000153.1 GCA_947626245.1 uncultured Paenalcaligenes sp.
GGTGGTTATAAAAATACGTGGGGTCCAGCCATTGGTGCCATGGTGTTCTTCTTAACGCGTGATTTAATCGGTGATTATGCACAGCATTGGTTAGCTATTTTTGGTGTGGCTCTAATTGTAGTGATTGTATTTTCACCAGAAGGAATTAGTGGTTTGTTTCAACGGTTACGCCGTTCGTGGCAAGCAAGTCCGTCTAAGGAAATGCCGAATCAAGGGACAAACGTAAAAAGCTCCTTAAGAGCGGGGGTGAAAGCATGAGTAGCGCAATTTTATCCGTACAAGATGTGGCCGTGTATTACGGCGGGGTTAAAGCGGTAGATGGCGTAACCTTTGAGGTCCAAAAAGGACAAATTCAAGGTTTAATCGGTCCAAATGGAGCCGGTAAGTCAACCGTAATCGATGCCATAACAGGTAGACGCAAGGTGAATAAAGGGCAGGTTTTTTTGAATGGACAAGACGTGACTCAATTAGGCGTCTTAGATCGTCGTCGTTTGGGCTTAGCGCGCTCTTTTCAAAAAACCAGTGTGTTTGCTGAGATGACGGTTTTAGATCAGGTTGAGTTAGCGGCGCATATGATGAGTCCTACAGAGGCAAAGGATAATGCGGCTGAGGTTTTGCAGCAGTTGTCTTTAGAGTCTATGCGACAAGTGGTGGCGAAGGATTTAGGTTATGGCGAGCAACGACGTTTAGATTTGGCTTTGGCCTTAGTGGGTAAACCGTCGTTGTTATTACTCGATGAACCGATGGCTGGATTGTCTGCTCAAGAGTCCGAAGACCTAGCAGAGCATTTAGTCGAATTGGTATCGAAATGGTCTGTTTCAGTGCTTTTAGTTGAGCATGATATGGATATTGTCTTTGGCATATCCAATGCCGTTACGGTATTTGAATTAGGGCGTGTGATTGCATCCGGTTTGCCAGAAGAGGTCAGAGTGCATCCTCGCGTGCGAGAGGCTTACTTAGGGAGTGCAGCATGAGCCACGTGTTAAAAGTCGATCAAATACATGCGTATTATGGTGCCGCCCATATTTTGCATGGTCTTAGTTTAGAAATTAAAGCAGGTGAGAGAGTGGCTTTAATTGGGCGTAATGGGGTGGGAAAGACCACCTTAGTAAACTCGTTATTTGGTTTTGCGAGTGTACGCAGTGGCAGCATGGAGGTGTGTGGCAAGATATTGCGTAAACCGAAAGCCTATCAGGCACCTAATTTGGGTATGGCATTAGTCCCTCAGGGGCGCTGTATTATTGCCAATTTGACGGTAGAGGAAAACTTAATTTTAGGCTCGGCTGTTCGTCGGAAAGGTCCGTGGCATCTAGAAAAGATTTATGAACTTTTTCCTATATTAAAAGAAAGAGCGCATACGTCTGGCACCGCCTTGTCGGGCGGTCAGCAGCAAATGCTAGCAATTGGTCGGGCGTTAATGGCCAATCCAGAGTTAATTATTTTGGATGAGCCTACCGAGGGCTTGGCCCCTGTTATTGTAGATCAGCTAGCGGATATTTTTAATTCTGTAGCAGACCAAGGTTCGGCCTTATTGCTAATTGAGCAAAATCTTAGTTTGGTAAGTCGAGTTTGTCATCGTTATTATGCGGTGGCTAAAGGGCAGGTTATCGAAAAGGGCATAGTAGACCCTTCTGATATTGAAAGTTTACGAGAACATGTAGTCGTTTAAAAAAACTGGAGACAAAAGATATGAAACAGAATCATCCATTACGTTTGTTGGCGAGTACTGCTTTGATCAGTGCTTTATTTGGTGCACAGGCTTTGGCTGCAGACAAAGAGCCTATTCGAATTGGTGCCGTATCATCAATTTCAGGGGTTTTTGCTCAACAAGGAGAGGAGGTGCTGCGTGGCATTGAGTTTGCCGTTGAGCAGGCGAATCAAAATGGTGGGGTTGATGGTCGTCAGGTGATAATTAAAAAAGCAGACGATGAAAGTACCCCCGATGCAGGGCGTCGAGCAGCAGAAAAGCTAGCTCGAGAAGGTCATAACTTATTGATTGGTCCTATTGCGTCGTCTATTGCCATGGCGGTAGGACAAGGATTAGATCGCTGGGATGCGATGCAAGTGGTGGTAGTGAGTAAAACGGATCGAATTACGGGTGATGCGTGTAAACCGCGTATGTTCCGCACTAATCACTCTGATGCCATGGATGCTGCTATGTTTGATCAATGGCTTGGTGAGGTTGATGAGAAACGTTTTGCTGTCATTGGAGCAGATTATGTTTGGGGGCGCGACTCCGCTGAGCATTTTGAGCGTTCAGCTAAGGCAAAAGATAAGGAAGTTGCATTAAGTCTCTTTCCGCCACTAGGAACCAAAGATTTTGCGCCGTACATTTCTCAAATTAATGCAGATCCTAGCATTGATGGGGTTTGGGTTGCCTTAGTAGGAAGGGATTTGATTGCTTTCGCTAAACAAGCCAAAGATTTTGGTTTAACAGACAAGCGAATTTTGGGTCATGCCTACATTATGAACTTTGTTGTGGATGCGACCGACAATGCCACAGAAGGCGTATGGGGCAATAGTGGTTATGGTGCTGATATCGATACGCCTGAAAATAAAGCGTTTGTTGACGCGTGGATGGCAAAATATAATCGAGTGCCTACAGATAATGAGGGACAGGCCTATAACGGAGTTCAGGCTATTTTTGAGGGTGTGAAATTAGCAAATAGTGTTGCTCCAGCCGATATTTCAGACGCTTTGCGTGGTGCTACTTTTCCGAGTATTTACGGTGGAGTGACCATGAGAGCAGAGGATAATCAGTTGCTGATTCCTAATTACATTAGTCAGGTGATAAAAGTGGATGATGGTAGTTTACATCCAGTGATTCAGCATAGTTTTGATGCCTCTATTATTCCAGCCGCTTCGCCTGATTGTAAGCTCTAAAAAGTACAGGCTGTATCAGAGGGCCATGCCCCCTGATACCTTGCTCTTTAGTTGTGATTAAAGCCCTGTTCGTTCTCTAGCGGAGTAGCGTTAGCAGAAGGGTGTTTTTCAAAATAATCTAAGCAGCGCACGAGGTCTTCGAGAAGTAGGCTAGCTAGGTCTAAGCTAACGCCGTGACGTACAAGAATGCGCTGTACGACTAGGTCTTCGCGGTGAGAAGGCATGGAGTAGGCTGGCACTTGCCAACCGCGACTGCGTAGACGGTCTGCCAATTCGTATAGGGTGAAATTGTGCTGCATGCCGTCTTTGAGTTTCCAGCTAAGGGCAGGAATTCCAGTTTTGGGATTGCCATCAAAGAGCAGCTCGAATGGTCCGAGCTTAGCAATGGCGCTAGACAGGTACTGAGCGGTTTCATAGCAGGCATTTTGTATGCGGGTATAACCTTCGCGACCCAAGCGCAATAGGTTGTAGTACTGCGCCACAATTTGACCGCCTGGGCGAGAAAAGTTGAGGGCAAAAGTGGGCATGTTGCCGCCCAAGTAGTTCACATTAAAGATCAGCTCTTCGGGTAGGTTTTTGGCTTCGCGCCAAATGACCCAACCCACTCCTAATGGCGCTAGACCAAATTTGTGACCCGAGGTATTAATGGAGTGTACGCGCGGCAAGCGGAAGTCCCAGACTAAATCGGGGGCGCAAAACGGTGCTAAAAAGCCGCCACTGGCTGCATCCACGTGAATGGGGATATCCCATCCTTTTTCTTCTTGTAGACGGTCTAAGGCATCGTTGATTTCCTGCACGGGTTCATAGTTGCAGGTAAACGTGACCCCTAAGGTGGGCACCACACCGATGGTGTTTTCATCAACGTATTTCAGAACCTCTTCGGCGGTCAACGTAAGACGGTCGCCTTCCATAGGAACTTCGCGTAGTTCCACATCAAAATAGCGCGCAAACTTGTGCCAGCAAATTTGGACTGGGCCACACACCAGATTGGGTTTGTCAGTGGGTTTGCCTTGGGCCTGCATGCGTTTACGCCAGCTCCACTTGAGGGCTAAGCCACCTAGCATAGCGGCCTCGGAAGAACCTGTTGTAGAGCAACCCATCGTATTAGCCCCATCAGGCGAGTTCCACAGATCGGCAATCATGTGTACGCAACGACTTTCTAGTTCGGCTGTTTGCGGGTACTCGTCTTTGTCGATCATATTTTTATCTATGCACTCATCCATGAGACGACGAATTTCATCATCTACCCATGTTTGACAAAAAGTCGCTAGGTTTTGTCTGGAGTTGCCATCAAGCATGAGCTCATCTCGAACGGTTTGATACACATCCCGTGGGTCAGACTCTTGGTTAGGCATTTTATAGCGCGGCAATATGTGGTGTAAATCTGCAGAGGCATAAACGTCATCAAATAGGCGTTCATGTAAGGTGTCTTTTGCGTGCAAAGGCATAGCGTTTCTCTTTGATTAAATAGAACCAGATTAATACTGCAAGATAATGTAGTAACAATTAAAACGGGTTTAGGTCAATTAGACATCAGTATGAACGATGAGTCGTTACTTGCGATTATTCGGGGAAGGGGTATGTTTTTTGTCAGGGCCAGCCCTGTATGCAATGAGGCTATCTGGGAGGCAGAGTCTCATCGTTCAAGGATGGTTACCCATAAAAAAAGCGGTCATAGACCGCTTTTTTTAGCGCCGGATATTGACCAGCAAGGGAGTACCATTGACTGGATCATGAATCACATCACAGTGGACTTGATACAGGGTATAGACCAGATCAGGCGTTAGAATATCTTGTGGGGTACCTTGGGCAATGATTTGACCATCATTCATCGCAATGAGGTGCGTTGCATAGCGGGCTGCATTCATTAAGTCATGTACTACCATGGCGACCGTTTTTCCCTGAAGGGT
>CANQRK010000154.1 GCA_947626245.1 uncultured Paenalcaligenes sp.
GAGATGGCGCTACGAGCCATTCATCAGTTTAACGTTAGCATTCGTCTTGCATGTGAGGTGTTTAGCATCAGCCAAAGCTGCTATTACTATCAACCCAAACTCATCGATGAGAATGAGGTTATTGCTGACTGGCTGATACGCTTAACCACGGCACAGCGTAACTGGGGCTTTGGTTTATGTTTTTTTGTACTTACACATCAAACCCAAGAAGCGACTCGTACGGAAGTGACCGGAACCACTCGAGACGGCGACTGACATCAATCAAACGTGATCGATGGATTTTATGCATGACCAATTAACGGACGGACGCTCGTTTAGACTGTTCAACGTATTGGATGACTTTAATCATGAAGGCTTAGGGATAGAAGTAGATTTTTCTCTACTCGCCTAACGGGTAGCACGTGCACTTGTTCAGATCATCGAATGGCGGGGCAAACCGGCTTGCTTGCGATGTGAAACGAGTTCGGCGTAGCCATAATGGTCCTGAGTACATCAGTCATGCGCTACTAGACTGTGCTAAGAAGCGACAGATTACCTTAATTCATACCCAACCAGGTTAATCCACAGCAAAATTCCTATGTAGAACGCTATAACCGCACGGTACACTATGATTGGCTTACACAGCATTTATTTAATGATTTAGAAGAAGTACGGCAAGGTGCTACCGGCTGGCTCTGGACATACAACCATGAACGGCCTAATATGGCACTAGGTAGCATCACGTCAAAGCAGAAATTACAAACTCATTCTACTGAAAAACACTGCTAAAGATAGGGGTATTACCGTGCCACGTATTCTGAGGGGACCATATTGACACTCCAATGTGTCCAATAAATCAATACCACTTTACTCAACACATGTAAAAAGCCCTCATAATCAAAAGACTATGAGGGCTTAGAATTTGGCGCGCCCGGCAGGATTTGAACCCACGACCCCTTGGTTCGTAGCCAAGTACTCTAATCCAACTGAGCTACGGGCGCATATTAAGTGATTTGGTGGCTCTTCCCCGATTCGAACGGGGGACCTGCGGATTATGATTCCGTCGCTCTAACCGACTGAGCTAAAGAGCCTCTCAAACAACCTAAGGAAAGAATTATATTTGAACTACATTACTTTGTCAATTCTTTTAAAAAAAAACAATAGATAAATGTATTTTTTAAGTCAACAAAACCAAAAAAATCAAAATCATCACACTTTGCCTAAGTGTTTTCCCGAATCTATTAAAAATTTAAAGTAGGTCTTCACATAAAAACAATTGCTAAGTACAAGATAACATACTAAATTTACAGCCTATACAAAAGGTTTGAGCAAAATCAGATAACTGCTAAAACCTTTTACACGATTATCACATTAAAGTAAGATGTGAGTTCAAGTCGTAGCAAGTATTGATACACAATATTCCTATGAGTTACAACTTTCAATCAAATAAGGATGGAGACATATAGATGAAAAAAATATTCAAATGCCTTGTTCTACCGGTTGCACTATCTGCTGCCGGTGTATTCGGAGCAGCACAAGCACAATCACCTGTCGTGATAAAGTTTGCTCACGTCGTAGCAGACAATACACCTAAGGGCCAAGGTGCTAATTTATTTAAGCAAAAAGCCGAAGAGCGCTTAGGTGACAAAGTACGTGTAGATATTTATCCTAACTCATCACTTTATGGTGACGGTCAGGAAATGGACGCCCTACTTTCTAACGATGTACAACTATTAGCTCCATCACTCTCTAAGCTAGAGCATTACCAAACCAAGTTACAGCTTTTTGACCTACCTTTTTTATTTGAAGACATGGAAGCTCTCGATCGTTTTCAACATAGCGAAGATGGTGTTGAACTCCTAAAGAGCATGGAAGATAAAAACATCACTGGCTTAGCCTACTGGCACAATGGCATGAAGCAATTATCCTCTAACAAAGCATTACATGTACCACGTGATGCTCGCGGTCTACGATTCCGTGTACAAGCATCTAACGTACTTGAGGAGCAATTTAAAGCTTTACGCGCAAATCCACGTAAAATTTCCTTTGCTGAAGTTTACCAAGCATTACAAACTGGCGTAGTTAACGGTGCCGAAAATACTTACTCAAACATCTACTCACAAAAAGTACATGAAGTACAAGAGTTTATTACTGAGTCAAACCACGGCATTATTGACTACATGGTTATTACCAACTCAGACTTCTGGAATGGCTTAGATGAAGATATTCGCACAACACTTGAAGAAGTCATGGCCGAAGTAACTGTTGAAGTGAACCAAATGGCTCAAGATCTGAATGACAGTGATAAAGCAAAAATTCTTGAGGCAGGTACAACTGAGATCATTGACATCACTCCTGAGCAACGTGCACAGTGGCGTGAGGCTGTTCAACCTGTTTGGAAGAAATTCGAAGGGCAAATTGGCGCTGATTTAATTCAAGCGGCTAATAAAGCTAACGAAGGTTAATTATCATTTTTATTTGCTATGTAAATAACGTATAGCCCCCTAAGTCTATCAACCCTCAGGGGGCATTTTTATAAAACATAAGTTTAGGCTCAGTCGCAAATACGGCTTATCGCTTCAAGCCTTTGTTTTAACCCCAAGGTTCACAACTTTTCCAGATTTCTTAGGTAAAAGGAAAAACTTTATGTTTAAAGATTTATACCGCAAAATGGATCAAACATGGCAGCGAGTTGAAAAATTCCTGATCTTCTTTATCCTCTCTGCAATGACATTAGTCACCTTTGTCTACACCATGTTAAATAACATCTATGTGCCTTTCTACAGCCTAGGTGAAAAATTTATCGATACTGGTATTGGTAATTTCTTTGATGCAGTCGGAGACTTTATCATGGATTCAGCGGCTTCATTTAACTGGGCTAACGAATTTACCGCCATTTGCTTTGCGTGGTTGATTTTCTTTTGCATGTCGTATGGCGTGCGTATTGGTGGCCATATAGGTGTAGACGCCCTAGTTAATAAACTCCAAAGACGCAATAAACGCATTTTGGCTTTTGTTGGTCTTACTGCTTGTTTACTATACGGCATCATCATGTTTGAAGCCAGTTTAGAGTGGATATACACACTATACAAAAATGGCACTCTTACTCACGGTTTAGACCGTTTTGGCGTTGCTAGATGGCATGTGACCATCATTGTTCCCATTGGTTTTGCTTTATTTATCATTCGCTACCTTGAGGTTGGATACCGTTTAATTACCGGTCAACAAGACTCTCTCGGCTTGGCCAATGAAGCACAAGATGCAATTGACGAGTTACTAGATACACAACAAAACAAGCAAAACAACTTTGAAGCGGAGCAAAAATAATGACGATTTTCATATTGTTTTTTTTACTCTTCGGTCTATTAACTATCGGCGTGCCGGTTGCTATTTCTTTAGGCCTATCCAGTGCAGTTACAATCATATTCTTTAGCCCGGACTCTGTTCGTGGACTTGTGATTAAGATGTTCGAAACATCTGAGCACTATACTTTACTAGCTATTCCTTTCTTCCTCATTGCCGGTGCCTTCATGACAACCGGTGGCGTTGCAAAACGTTTGATCGATTTTGCTAATGCATGTGTAGGTCATGTACGTGGTGGATTAGCTATCGGTGCAGTACTGGCATGTATGCTTTTTGCATCACTTTCAGGCTCCAGCCCAGCGACGGTTGCAGCAGTGGGTTCAATTGCTATTGCCGGTATGGTGCGTTCAGGTTACTCAGCTGCCTTTGGTGCAGGCATTATTTGTAATGCTGGTACATTAGGTATTCTCATCCCACCATCGATCGTGATGGTTGTTTATGCTGCGGCTACCGAACAGTCTGTCGGTAAAATGTTTATCGCAGGCGTGGTTCCTGGTTTACTACTAGGTTCTGCGCTGATGGTCGCTGTGTATATTGTTGCTCGCATCAAAAAAATGCCGGCACAGCCACGCGCAACGTTCAGTGAGTGGTTCGGTGCGTTCAGACAGTCTGTATGGGGCTTATTGCTTATCCTGATTATTTTAGGCGGTATTTACTCAGGTATGTTCACACCGACTGAGGCTGCTGCAGTTGCTGCTGTATACTCAGCCTTTATCGCCCTCTTTGTCTACAAAGACATGGGTGTGAGAGATATTCCAGCAGTGATGCTTGACTCAGGCAAGATGGCGGTCATGTTAATGTTCATTATTGCCAACGCCATGTTGTTTGCTCACGTACTAACTACTGAGCAAATTCCACAGCTAATATCTAACTGGGTATTAGGTCTTGGTTTAGAGCCTTGGATGTTCTTAGTGGTAGTCAACTTAGTATTACTAGTGGCAGGTACTACTATGGAGCCTTCTGCAATTATTCTAATCATGGCGCCTATCTTCTTCCCAATTGCAATGGAATTAGGCATCGACCCAATCCACTTTGGTATTATCATGATTGTAAACATGGAGATTGGCCTCGTGACGCCACCTATTGGCTTAAACCTCTTTGTAGCCTCTGCAGTTACTGGGCTACCTGTTGTTAAGGTAATGAAAGCTGCTTTCCCATGGTTATTCTTGTTATTAGGCTTCTTAATACTAGTAACTTATGTGCCGGCTATTTCTCTGGCACTGCCAGAATATCTCGGTGCCTACTAGTACGTTAATGGCTAGATCTTAAAAAACAACCCACCTACATAATGTAGGTGGGTTGTTTTCTTTGAGCCCTTGTGTCTATTGACGACTATCTTTTAAACTTTATGACTACTACCAAGTCCCAGATAACTCTCAATCACGCCGGGATGGTTTA
>CANQRK010000155.1 GCA_947626245.1 uncultured Paenalcaligenes sp.
ACCTCGATAAGCGCATTTTTTACCACATCCAAATTGTCTTGCTTTAGCGGTATCACATGCGAGGGCTCGGTTACCGGCTGTCTGGAGTCGCCCGTAGTGGCATCGGTGATCTCACGCACCAAATGCGGTTTCATATACACGCCATCGTTGGCCAACACCGAAGTGGCTTGAGCCAACTGCAATAAGGTAAAGGAGTTATACCCCTGCCCTACTGCCACCGAGACGGTTTCTCCGGCATACCAACGCTGCTGCGATGGTTTTTTGTACGCATTACGTTTCCATTCACGCGATGGCAAAATACCTCGACGCTCGCCCTCTAAGTCGATGCCTGTAATTTGACCAAAACCAAACTGCTTGCTGAAGTCATGTAAGGCATCCACCCCAATCTCAGGTCCTAATGAATAAAAATACGTATCAGACGACACCACCAAAGCTCGGTGCATATCGGTCCAACCATAAACGGCCCCCCCTGCATTACGGAAGCGCTGGCCACCAAATTCAAAATAACCGGGATCATACATACGCTCGGTAGCAGAGCGTTTACCTAGCTCTAGTCCCGCCAAGGCGACAAATGGCTTGTAGGTTGAACCAACAGGATAGGTACCAAATAAGGGGCGGTTAATTAAAGGACGATCTAGCGACTCGTTCAATTTACGCCAGTTCTCTACATCGATGCCATCCACAAACAAGTTAGGATCAAACGATGGTGCAGAGACAAAAGCAAGTACCTCGCCTGTTTTGGGCTCAATCGCTACCAAGGCACCACGACGCCCCTCGAACTGAGCTTCGGCCACCTTTTGTAGGCCTATATCAATGGACAACTGCAGATCAGCACCGGGAACGGGATCAATACGGCTTAGCACGCGCACAGGACGCCCGGTGGCCGTTACCTCGACCTCCTCGATACCGGTTTGACCATGCAAGACCTCTTCCCATGTTTTCTCTATGCCTTTTTTACCGATAATAGACGTACCACGGTAATTGCTAAGACGGTCTTCTGCCTCGAGCTCCTCGGTATCGGCCTCGGAAATACGTCCTACATAACCAATCACGTGCGCTGCGGACTCGCCCTGCGGGTACTCTCGTACCCAGCGGGCTTGTAGCTGTACGCCAGGAAACTTAAACGCATGAGCGGCAAACCAGGATGCCTCGATTTCATTCAGGCTATTACGCAGCAAAGTTTGGGAATAACGACTGGTTTGACGCGCAGCGGTTAAAAACCGGCGTCGCTCTCGGGGCGACGTATAAATCAAAGTGGAAAGCTCGTCTAGCATGTCTTCTAGCGAGCCCTCGACCTGAGCAGGCGTGACCATGAGGGTGTAATCGCGGTAGTTACGTGCCAAGACCTCGCCATTACGATCAATGACCTCGCCCCGTCGCGGTGGCAAAGGCACAACCGCAATACGGTTTTGATCTGCTCGGGCCGCCAAACCCTCGTAGCGCTCTACCTGCAAATACCAAAGTCGCGTTACCAATAGACTCAAGAAAAAAAGGACCACTGCAGCGGCTACCACGGCTCGTATTAACGTACGGCGACGCAGTTGCTGTGAGGTTTTTTTAAACTCGAACATACCGATACGCTATGTGCTGCTCTCATCGTCGTCATCTAAACGGCGATGAGGAAGTAGCAATAAAAAATCAGCAATGGGCCATAACGCCGCCATTAATGCAGCAGACCACAGCCACTCCCAACCGGCCCACTCACCCACAAACCAAGCATGAATAAAGCGCGGAATAGCCAAAGCGACTATCCAGATAGGCAGTAAATGAATGAGCTGAACAAACGAGCTAAATAACAATAACCGCCTCTGTAACATGCCCACCCCATAAATGGCGAGCACGTAGCTCAGAGCATGCTCGCCCAACAGCGCACCACCATGCACGTCAAGCAGCAATCCCAATACAAAACCGGTAATCATGGACACGCGACGTGGCTCGTGTAATGCCCAAAAACACAAGACTAGCAGCAATAGGTCCGGTGCCATCGGCCATAAACGCCAAGGCAACAACGACACCAACCACATCAAAAACACCGTACCCCACACCATCCATAAACTAGATACAGGCTTAAAAGGTGAGCTATCTATAGGCTGCAGTGAGCTAAGAGAACGATTGCGCTCTGGAGTGGGTGTAGCACGAATATAAGACGGTTTATTACTCATGGGGCAACGCGTTGTCTGCTTGTAAAAGCTGCAATTCCTCAACCAATAGCACTAAAAAATGCCGATAACGTTCTGGGTGGGACAAGGGCTGCCCCACGGCAACAGCAAAACCCGTAGCAGGATCAAATTCTAAACTTTCCACCTCTGCCACGGGTAATCCGGCAGGGAATAATCCCCCTACACCACTGGTAATAAGGGTATCACCGACGTGTAGGTCGTCTTCGTTCGTTAAATATCGGGCTTCGATCTTTGCGGCCGAATGACCACCAAAAGCCACTAAACGCACCCCATTGCGCAATACCTGCACAGGAATAGAGACCTTGTCATCGGTAATAAGAGCAGCCTCGGACGTATAGGGGGTAACGCGCACAATTTGCCCCACCACACCGCCCTCGTCAATAACAGGCATACCCGGCAAAATACCGTGTTCAGAGCCTTTGTTAAAGACTAAACGTCGATTAAATGCATTAGGGGGTTCGTAGAAAATTTCCACTGCTACAGCAGGCTGCGTGACCTTGTCAGCTACCTGCAGCAAACGACGTAATTGCTCATTTTCGGCGGCCAATTGGGCAGCATGAGTGGACAGCTGAGCTAGCTCGATACGCTGACGTTGGAGGGCTTCTTTTTCGGTGTGTACTAGCGCCGTTGCATTCATCCAAGTATCAACATGCTGCACTACTGCTGCCGGTGCCATGACAACCCGTTGGAACGGGTAAATAACCATGGATAAAGCCTGTCGGGCAGGCTCTAGTACGGTCCAACGCGCATCAGTAATGAGTAGCACCACCGATAACGCGATAAAGATGGCCAAACGTACCTCTGGAGAGGGACCGCGTTTGAATAGCCGAATGGAACGTTGCTCTTGCATGAGGGGTCATAAACAGCACCAGCCCACAGAACCAAAGCTGGTGCTATTTAAGCTGGAAGCAAGGGTTAATCGTTAATAAATACAGCACCTAGTTTTTCAAGGTGTTCTAGAGCCTCGCCACACCCACGTACCACGCAAGTGAGGGGATCATCGGCTACTACTACAGGTAGGCCAGTTTCCTCTTGGAGCAAACGGTCTAAGTCATGCACCAACGCACCACCGCCGGTTAGGGCAATCCCTTTTTCGGTAATATCAGCACCTAGTTCGGGGGGGGTTTGCTCGAGAGCGGTCTTGACGGCAGACACAATTTGATTGAGAGGGTCTGTGAGTGACTCTAGGATTTCGTTCGACGAAACGGTGAAGCTGCGGGGCACGCCCTCGGAGAGGTTACGACCTTTGACCTCGATTTCACGAATTTCAGTACCCGGGAAAGCAGAACCAATTTCCTTTTTGATACGCTCGGCAGTTGGCTCTCCGATAAGCATACCGTAATTACGACGAATATAGTTGATAATCGACTCGTCGAATTTGTCGCCACCTACGCGTACTGACCCTTTGTATACCATCCCCCCTAGGGAGATCACAGCGACCTCGGTCGTACCGCCACCAATGTCCACCACCATGGAGCCGCTTGCATCGGATACCGCTAGCCCAGCCCCAATGGCTGCTGCCATCGGCTCTTCGATAAGATACACCTGACTCGCCCCCGCACCTAGGGCAGATTCTCGAATAGCACGACGCTCGACCTGTGTAGAACCACACGGCACACACACAATAATACGTGGGCTAGGCGCAAACATACTGCGCGGATGCACCATACGGATAAACTGCTTGAGCATTTGCTCGGTGACGGTAAAGTCAGCAATCACCCCGTCTTTCATGGGGCGAATGGCCTCGATATTGCCAGGCACTCGTCCGAGCATTTGCTTGGCCTCGTGACCAACCGCTTGGATAATTTTTTTACCGTTTGACCCGCCGTCGTGGCGAATCGCAACAACCGATGGCTCGTCCAGTACAATGCCCTTGCCCCGCACGTAAATCAGGGTGTTAGCTGTACCTAGATCAATAGCCATGTCGCTAGAAAAGTAACTGCGTAGGAATCCGAACATGGGTGCGCACTATGTCTATGAAGAATTGGTATAAACAGGTGTCGGTTCAACGCCGCACTATGTAACGTGAGATGGGCTAAAAACGCCCCTACTGGCGAACTCACAACAACCTATCAATGAAACAGTCAATCATAACTTATAATTTAAGTCTATTCAGACAGTTTTACAGCCTAAAACATCTGTTAGGCTATATTCTTAAAGAAAACCGCTCCAAAATAGAGCGGTTGCACGATTTTTTTATTTTGATACTGACACTGGGACCTATTTATGGCAATCACACAGCAAGATGTCGCACACATTGCAAAGCTGGCCCATATTGCGCTTACGCCAGAGCAAACCGCCAAAACCGAAGACGATTTCGCCCAAATTCTTGATCTGATCCACGAGCTCCAAGCCGTTGATACCACCGGCATCGAGCCCTTGGTACAACCTTTGGCGGCCATCCAAGACCTACAACTGCGTTTGCGTGCTGACGAGCCTGCTCCAACTAATACCATCGCCCAACGCGATGCCCTCATGAGCAATGCTCCCGCCGCTTCCGACGGG
>CANQRK010000156.1 GCA_947626245.1 uncultured Paenalcaligenes sp.
AAACGAATGCTAGGGTCTTTTTGTACCAGTTCAATTAAACGGATAGGGTCTACCGAAGGTTTGGCATTAAATTGCAAAATAATTTGGTCTTCTTGCAGATCCATTTTCTCCAACCCTAACGCTTCTCCTTTTAAACGTAGTTGGTGAACGGTTAGTAGGTTTTGTGCTGCTTCGGGTAGTAAGCCATACCGATCAATCAGCTCCTCTTGGATGTGCTCTAGATCCTCTGCACTGCTAGCATGTGACAGTTTTTTATAAAAACCGAGTCGTGCATGTACGTCGGGGCAGTAGTCGCTAGGCAACAAAGCAGGGGTGCGTAAATTGACTTCGCATTGGGTGTCAAACGGAGAGAGTAAATCCGGCTCTTCGCCGGCTTTTAGCGATTTGACGGCTTTATTTAGCATGTCTGAATACATAGAAAAGCCGATTTCATGAATGTTGCCCGATTGATGTTCTCCCAACACCTCTCCTGCACCACGGATTTCCAAATCGTTCATTGCTAGAAAGAAGCCCGACCCCAACTCATCCATGGCTTGGATGGCCTCGAGGCGTTTTTTGGCATTAGGGGTGATGGCGTCTTCGCCAGGCGTCAGCATGTAGGCATAAGCCTGATGGTGAGAGCGACCAACGCGACCACGTAACTGGTGTAATTGAGCCAAACCTAGCTTGTCAGCACGTTGAATCACAATGGTGTTGGCGCTGGGTACGTCAATACCGGTTTCAATAATGGTGGTACACAACAGCACATTAAAACGCTTTTGATAAAAGTCTTTCATGACTTGCTCAAGCTCGCGTTCGGGCATTTGACCATGAGCTACGCCAATACGGGCTTCAGGTACCAGTTCTTGTAGGCGAGCCCGACGATTTTCAATAGTTTCGACCTCGTTGTGCAAAAAGTAGACTTGGCCACCGCGCTTAATTTCGCGTAATAGTGCCTCGCGAATGGTGCCATTGTCTTCACGTCGTACAAAGGTTTTGATGGCTAACCGTTTTTCAGGTGCTGTTGCAATAATAGAAAAATCACGAATGCCTTCTAAAGACATCCCTAAGGTTCTAGGAATAGGGGTCGCCGTTAAAGTTAGCATGTCGACTTCGGCACGCAGGGCTTTGAAGGCTTCTTTTTGACGCACCCCAAAACGGTGTTCTTCGTCGATAATAACCAAGCCTAGGTTTTTGTATTTCACGTCTTTGGACAGAAGCTTGTGTGTGCCAATGACAATATCAACTTGACCGTTGGCCAGACCTTCTATGGCTGCTTTGGACTCTTTGCCTGTACTAAAACGTGATAATTCAGCAACGCGTATAGGCCATTCAGCAAAGCGGTCAGCAAAATTGAGGGTATGTTGTTCGGCCAGTAAGGTGGTCGGGCACAGAATAGCGACTTGTTTGCCATTGGCTACGGCCACAAAAGCGGCTCTTAAGGCCACTTCTGTTTTTCCAAAACCCACATCACCGCATATCAGCCTATCCATGGGCTGGCCCGACTTCATATCATCTAAGACCGCTTCAATAGCAGCCGCTTGATCTGGGGTGGGTTCAAAGCCAAACCCAGCGGCAAAGGCTTCGTAATCAGTGAGTGGGACCTGATAGTGTTGTCCTTGACGTAACGCACGTTGCGCATACAGGGCCAGTAGTTCTGCAGCGGTATCACGGGCTTGTTTTGCGGCCTTTTGACGTGCTTTCTCCCATTGACCAGAACCTAGCTGATGCAAGGGGGCAGACTCTGCGTCAGTGCCGCTATAGCGTGAAATGACGTGCAACTGCGATACCGGCACGTACAGGGTGGCTTCATTGGCATACTCTAGGTGTAAAAGCTCGATGGGGCCTTCGCCTAGATCCATTTCTATCAGCCCTTGATAACGCCCTATGCCATGCTCTGTGTGTACGACGGGATCGCCGGGACGCAGCTCGGAGAGGTCTTTGACCATGGCCTCAACATTGCTACGTTGTGAGCGACGAGAGCGCTGGGTGGTGCGTACTTGATGCGGATACAGATCATTTTCTGTTAGCAGGGTAATGGCGGCATGCTTTAAGGCGAAGCCCTGAGAGATTGATGCATTGACCAAAGCGAATGGGCTGCTGCCATACAAAAAAGCATCGAGTTCTAAGCAGTTCGGATCGGGTTGCAGATTGTACTCGGCCAGCATCTGGGCAATGGTTTCTCGGCGTCCGGCGGATTCGGCACACAACAAGGTGCGTCGTGCCGGGTCACGGATTTCAGTGCGTAAGGCAGAAAGCGGGTCTTCAGCGCGACGGCTGACCGCGACCTGAGGGACTGGCATAAAGTCGGGATGACTGTCTTTGTCCTGTAAGTCTAAGCGAGCAAAGGATTTAAGCGCATGGAAAAAATCATCTTCACTTAAAAACAGGTCTTCAGGAGCCAAGACGGGTCGTTCGGAGTCGCTTTTTAGGAATTGATAACGTTGGTTAGTGTCTTGGTGGAACCCTTGGATAGCCAAGGGCACCATACCATGCGTAACGACTAGACTTTGGGCGGGCAGATAATCAAATAATGTGGCTGTGTGCTCAAAGAATAGGGGGAGATAATACTCTACGCCGGCAAAAGCTACGCCATTGCCTATCTCTTTATAAGGGAGTGCTCTAGATGGATCCCCTTCAAAATAGGCACGGAAATTGGCTCGAAATGTATGGCGTGCGTCTTCGGTCAGAGGGAATTCGCGGCCGGGTAATAAATCGATTTTTTGTACGGGGTAGAGGCTACGTTGAGTGTCGGCATCAAAAGCACGAATGGACTCAATCTCGTCATCAAACAAGTCTAAGCGATAGGGTAAGACAGACCCCATGGGAAACAGGTCAATCAAACCCCCACGAATAGAAAACTCACCCGGAGCACTGACTTGGGTAACGTGATTGTAGTTAGCCAACACCATTTGCTCTTTAAGTTGTTGTTCATTGAGCTTTTCACCCTGCTTAAAACTAAAGCTATGTGCGGCTAAAAATGAGGGTGGCGCTAAGCGATATAGCGCGGTACTGACCGGTACAGTCAGTACATCGACCTCGTTATTGATCAGTGCGTTTAAGGCTTTTAAGCGTGATGAAATCAGATCTTCGTGTGGTGAGAAACTGTCGTAGGCTAAGGTTTCCCAGTCGGGGAAAGGTTGTACATTTAAATCGGGAGCAAACAGTTTTATTTCATGAGCTAAGCGCTGAGCATCTAGCGGATCCGTACAAAATACGATTACACTGTGGGCGTTTTGTTGAGCCAAATCAGCCAGTAAAAACGCATCGCCGGAACCAGGAGGAAGGGGTTGCTGGAAACGCTGCCCAACTTTAAGTGCCTGTAAAATGGTGGGAGTGCTGCTAAGATAAAGGCTGGTTGTAGTAGGGCTTTTGGTTTTGCTCATGGGAATAGGTGTTATGTCAAAAAAAATTATTGCTTTGGTGCCCGCTGCAGGTATTGGTGCGCGAGCAAGACGACAAGCTACAGCAGCATTATTAAAACCTGATTTACCTAAACAATATGAGCTGGTAAATGGGCTGCCTATGTTGAGACTCTCTGTTATGGCTATGTTAGCCGATCCCCGCATTGATCATGTGCGAGTTATTGTAAGCCCCAGCGATACATGGGTAAATGATACGCTAGCTGGCTTGGAACGCACGTCGTGGCGGCCAGTAGGCGGGGACACTCGAGCAGAAACGGTGTGTAATGGTTTGCGCGATCTAAACCCTTCGGCTGAGCAGTGGGTAGTGGTACACGATGCGGCTCGTCCCGGCTTGCCGGCCGAGGCTTTAGCGCGTTTACTTGACACGTGCTTGGCTCAAAATCAAGGGGGCCTGCTAGCGTTACCTATTCCTGATACAGTGAAAAAGGCGACAGGTGAAACCTTGAGTCGGGTTGAGCAAACGGTGCCGCGTGATCATTTATGGTTGGCACAAACCCCACAAATGTACAAGGCTACCGAGTTATTGCAGGCACTAGAGCAAGCAGAACAACAGCAATGGCTGGTCACGGACGAGTCATCAGCGATGGAGCAAGCGGGCTATCCCTCTTTACTTATATTGGGTGCTCCGCAAAATTTTAAAGTGACGTGGCCCGGAGATTTTCAAACTTTGGAGAAGTGGTTATGAATTTGCGCGTAGGACAGGGCTTTGATGTACATGCCCTAGTCGAGGGACGTCCGTTGATTATTGGTGGGGTGACCATTCCTCATACTCATGGTTTATTAGGTCATTCTGATGCGGATGTGCTGTTGCATGCCTTAACGGATGCGCTGTTAGGCGCTGCCGCCTTGGGCGATATTGGACGTCATTTTCCCGATACTGACCCTCGCTACAAGGGGGCAGACAGTCGTGTTTTATTGCGGGATGCGTGGGCGTTGGTGCAGGCCAAAGGTTGGCAAGTTGTCAACGTTGATGCGACCATTCATGCACAAGCCCCTAAAATTGGGCCGCATGCAGCACAAATGGTGGCTCATATTGCGGCTGACTTAGTATTGGATACAGGGTGTATTAATATTAAAGCCAAAACTAACGAGGGCTTAGGGCATGTGGGCCGCAAAGAAGGTATCGCTGCCAATGTAGTGGTATTGTTGCATAGACCCAATACCTGATTTGTTAGTGGTGATAAAAAAGCAGCCAGATTGGGCTGCTTTTTTTGTGCTTAGTCTAGGGTAGGTCCGCCAACGGGACGGC
>CANQRK010000157.1 GCA_947626245.1 uncultured Paenalcaligenes sp.
TAGGGCCGCTGTTGGCTGATACGTTCAGTGAGCCTATCGCATTAGCGCCTATTTTGCAGGCCTCTTTGCTAAATGGGGATGATGGTCATGCACGCACGATGTATGCCTCGCGCTTATTGGTCGATGTGATTGTGTCTCGTGGTGTGAAGGACCCAGCTAGCCAAGACTTCTTGTATGGGGCATTGGCTTGGGCTCTAAACTACTGGATGGCCGTTAGTGCGTTGTTGCTGGATTCACAAACACACCAACCAGATCAGGACGCCATCATTAAAGTGGGTGGTAATGGCAAGCGTTTTGGCTTGCAGTTAGCCAGTCAACCGGGTGTATGGTGGGTCACAGAGGCTCCTAAAATTCATGGAGTGGTTGCGCAAGAAGCGTGGCAGGATTTGCCCTTGGGCGTATTGGGTGACAGTGCGGTAGTGGATTTTGTTGGCTTGGGCGGTCAGTGCTTGGATTTAGCTAGCTTAAGTGCGCAAAATCTACAGGCCTTTTTGCCTACCGATTATGCGACACGTCAAAGTCAGTTTTTAATGACGCCACTGAGCTTTTTAGCTGGGCGTCGTGGTCTAACGGATTTTCAGCGTGTAGTAGCAACTGATACCGGACCATTGGTGTTGCTAGGCATGATTGATGGCTCTGGCGAGCATGGCCGAATTGGTGGCGGTGTGGCGACAGTGACTGCCGCTCTCTTGCAGTCATTACAGGAGTGGCAGCATGAAACCACAATGGTTTAAAAAACCGCTACATGAATTGGTCGATGCCTTGCAGAATGGGCACGTCAGCTTACCCGAAGTGATTGCTTCCTTCTACGAGCGCACGGCGCTACGCGAAGAGCAAGTGGGGGCGTGGCAATACCTAATTGATCAAGAAGACTATTTGGCCGAGTACGAGAACCGTCGTGAGTTTTACGATGCTTCGCCATTAAAAGGCTTACCTTTTGCTGTCAAAGACGTGATTGACACGGCGGGTATTCCTACGACCATGGGGTCGGTGATTCACCAAGAACGTATTCCCGATATGGATGCTTCGTGCGTGACTGCCTTGAAAGCTGCGGGTGGCATTTTGATGGGTAAAACCGTCACGACCGAGTTTGCTTATTTTCAAGCAGGTAAAACTCATAACCCCCATGATGCAGAGCGTACGCCAGGTGGTTCGTCTAGCGGTTCTGCGGCTGCCGTTGCCGATTACATGGTGCCGCTAGCTTTGGGTACCCAAACGGCTGCCTCAGTGGTTAGACCCGCCTCGTATTGTGGTTGTACTGCGTATGTGGGTAGCCGTGGTGAGTTCTCTTCACGTAATATTCAGCCTTTGGCTCAGTCGTTGGATTCGTTGGGCATACTAACCAACCACCCCTTAGATAGTCATTTGGCTAGAAATATTTTATTAAGAAAATCCTTAGAGCCTGTGCAGCCTTTTAACTCATCCGCGCCGACTTTTTCGGTGTTTACGGGCGAGGTGCTAGGTCCTATTCAAGAACAAATGCTGCAGACCTTAACGGGTTGCCAACAGGCGTTGCTTGCACAGGGCTATCAGCAGGTTGATTTTCCTTTTCAGGATGAGATCGCATCGCTAACCCATTTGCATACGCAAATCATGGCCTTTGAGGTAGCGCGTAATCTGGTGTATGAGCAACAGTTTGCTGAGCTAGGGCCACAAATGCAGCAGTTAGTGCAATCCGGTTTGGCATTGACCTATGCGGAGTACATAGCTGCCTTAGAACAGACACAACGTCTACAGCAGCGTTTATTGCAGTGGTTTGATGAGAAGCAGGTGGATTTTATTCTTGCGCCTGCTGCTGCCGGAGTAGCTCCCCTGAAAACAGAGGGCACGGGGGCTCCTTTTATGAGTCGTGCCTGGCAGTTAGTGGGTATGCCTGTGGTGTCTTTGCCTTTGGGCTATTACCAAAAGCTGCCGATGGGTTTGCAGCTTATTGCTAAACCTCATCAAGACGATGCGTTGTTGTGGCAGGCTAGCCAATTACATCAGTTGTTTTTAACCGAGCCTACGGTAGAAGCGGTGTAATAGATGATGCTAGTTGGTTTGATAGACGTCCTGTTTTCACAGGACGTTTTTTTATGGGCGGGTGGAAGGTAGCGTCTAGATAAGTAGAAAGGAGTACTTAGAATCGAGGTAAGATGTATTTTTCAAAAAGCCACTTTAATGCGCTGAGAGCCGCAACAATAAAGCACACAACTAGTAGGAAGTCAGTGCTCAGTATGGCCTGATGGTGGTGTGGAAGCTCCATGTAAACGCTTTCATGTGCAGGCCTGGCATAGCTCATTTGAACGGGGTAGCGAGGTAGCTCTGCGTGTAAGATCAAATAGGAGCCATCGTCTGTAACCTGCAAGAGCAAGTTTTTGACTTCAATGTATTCTTGCTCAGACCCTATCGCTGTGTTTTTGCAAAGCAGCTGAATGCTTTGTGCCCAGTTGTCAGGTTGTTCAGAGCAGTGAGCGATGATGGCGGGAGCCTGATCAGAAAGTATCGTTACCCAGCCCTCAGCCCGTGAGGTAGCCGTGGTGTGAACCGTAATATCCGTTAATGTGATGGTACTCATGTGGAAGGGGATTCCTTTAACAAGACAGCCTCATCGTTGGTGTTATTTTAAGTGTACTGATTGAACCTTATTTTATAGAAAATAAAATCAAAATAAATAGGTTAAAAAAGAGCCCTATAAAAGGGCTCGTAAATAAAGTGGGGTAATTTTTAATATAGGGGTCTAATTGATATTAGCCTTGTTTAAGTTTACTGCGGGCTTCATTTCGAGTTTGGGCTCGGTATGGTAACGACGTAATGGTTTATTTGCTGTTTCAGGGATTAATAAAGTGACCCAAAAGAAACAGGCAACAGCCACAACAGTAACGTAAACCGCAGGAGCCAAATAGCTACCTGTTTGTGCCGTCAGCCAAATAGCTAGGTACGGAGCCGTCCCACCAAACACAGCAAAAGTGATGTTGTAGCAGATGCTAGAGGCGGTATAACGCATATCTGTAGGGAACATCTCAGATAGCAGGGTTACGGCAACCACACTGGCAGCAACCTGGCCAATACCAATAATTAGCATACCGATAATAGCGGCTTCTAGGGAAGCGCCATTGCTAACAATCATGTAGGCTGGAATGGTAAATAACGCATGCCAAATAGCGGCAAATTGCATCATCTTACGACGACCCACTTTGTCAGAAATAATACCAGCCAATGGAGTCAGAGCAGCGACAAACAGTAGCGCAACCATACTAGCGGTTAAGGACTGGGTAGGAGATAAACCAATCACAGTACTCAAAAATGAGTTCATGTAGGTAGAGAAAATGTAGAACGAGAGGGCGTACAGCACAATAAAGCCGCCTAGTTTTACAATGTTATGGCCTTCTGCTTTGACAACTTGCGATGCGGTATAGCTTGTTTGCCCTTTTTTCTCGGCACGCATTTGCTGGAACTCTGGGGATTCAGACAAATGATCACGAATAAAGAAAGCGACCACACCCATTGGCACAGCCAACAAGAAGATCACGCGCCAACCCCATGAGTTCATCGCGTCTGTACCGACAAAGGCGACTAGACCGGCGCTGACACCCGCAGCCAAGGCAAAGGCGAAATAGGTAGCAGCAGCCATTGCCCACGCATATGAGTTTCGTTTGTTCATGGGGCTATGCTCTACTGTATAAATAGTAGCGCCAGTGTACTCACCACCAGCGGATAGACCCTGAACACAGCGAATTAGCACGAGTAGGATTGGAGCCCAAATACCAATGCTTTCATACGTCGGAATCAAGCCGATAGCAGCCGTTGATCCTGACATCAATAACACAGTAAGAGCCAAAATCTTTTTACGACCTACTTTGTCACCTAGCTTGCCAAAATAAATGCCCCCTAGAGGTCGTACAATAAAAGAGACTAAGAAAACGGCAAAAGTCGCCAAAAGGCTAGCCATTTTGTCTTCAGAGGGGAAAAAGTTCTGTGCAATATAAACGGCCATATAGCCAAATAAAGCAAAGTCGAACCATTCGACTACGGTCCCGGCGGCAGAGCCGGCCATGACCTTTTTAATGTGGCGAGTATCGTGTTGTTCCGATGCTGCCGCAGCGGTTTGCTGTTGCATACTAATGTCTCCTCAATAATGAGTGTTTTTTTATGTTTAAATTATTTCTACCTAGGAAGGGGTAGTTTTTGCTTTTTTATGGTTTATACGTGAAAGCTTGATTTTTATGTGCGTAATGACACACATGTAATAAGCTAATACGGCACAAAATGTTTGTCTATTCAGTATTCGCTGCGTATTATTAACTCAAATGGTATCAATGATAAAAATAGAGGGAGGATACAATGAGCTCAGCACGGTTTGACTTACATCACTTGCGGGCATTTAGAATGGTGGCGGAGCAACTCCATTTTAAAAAAGCTGCCGAGCGCTTGCATATCACGCAGCCTGGATTAACGCGCATCATCAAAGCCCTAGAGGCTGCGCTGGAGGTCGAGCTGTTTGAGCGTAGTACGCGGCAGGTAAAATTAACGGCAGCAGGCTATCTGTTTTTACAGGAAACTGAACAGGTCTTTATTCATTTAGATCGAGCCGTAGAGTTAGCTCAAAAAGCGAAATTTGGCGATATTGGACACCTGAGCATTGCTTATAACGATTACGCCATCCA
>CANQRK010000158.1 GCA_947626245.1 uncultured Paenalcaligenes sp.
GACATTGACTTTAAAGGCCTTGTACCCGCGGTCTTGTCTGGACGCGCTGACGCCGCCGTGTCTGCTATTTACATCACCCCAGAACGCGGTGAAGTCGTTGATTTTACTGACCCCTACTATGCCGGTGGTTTGGTAGTCCTGACCAAAGAAGACTCCGCAATCAAAAAACTCAGCGATTTAGACAATAAGCGGGTTTCCGTTCAGGTCGGCACCAAGTCCGTTAATTACCTACAAGATAACTACCCTCGCGTTAATCGCGTGGAAGTCGAAAAAAATGAGGAAATGTTTAATCTAGTCACTATCAACCGTGCTGATGCGGCTGTAACGGGCAAACCGGCAGCCAAGCGTTTTGCTCAAAATCACCCTGGCATCATTGTGTTAGACGAGCAAATCACCACCGAGGAATACGGTATTGCGGTCAGCAAAAACAAGCCTGAGCTCACCAAAGAACTCAATCAAGCATTGAAAAACTTACATGAAAATGGCACCTATGAGCGCCTGGTAATGAAGTGGTTTGAGGGCGGAAACGAATGAATTTGAATTTCAATTCAGTGTTAGCCAACTGGCCAGCACTGCTGCACGGAGCGGGTGTGACCATAGAAATCACACTCAGCGCCTTGCTGCTCTCTGTCACGTTTGGGCTACTTGTCGGTGTTGCTCGGCTGGATCCGTCCAAACGTGCTCTGTATGGTGCTGCCACGGTTTATTTGTCTTTGTTCCGCGGTACCCCTTTATTGGTTCAACTATTTATCTGGTTTTATGGCCTACCCCATTTTGGTCTACTGTTGCCGGCCTTTGTATGCGGCATGGTCGGTCTAGGGATGTACTCGGCGGCTTATGTGTCTGAAATTGTCCGCGGCGCTATCCAGTCTGTAGATAAAGGCCAAACCGAAGCCGCGCGTTCATTAGGCATGTCCTATCGACAAGCCATGATCAAAATTATTTTGCCACAAGCCTTTATCCGCATGATTCCCCCCTTGGGCAACGAAGCCATTTCCCTGATTAAAAACTCAGCCTTGGTTTCACTATTGACCATTCACGATTTAATGCACGAAGGTCAGAAAATCATCAGCGTTACGTACCGATCCCTAGAGGTTTATCTAATCATTGCTCTGATTTATTGGCTAATGACCACCTTTACTACCATTATTTTGCGACGTATCGAACTCAAACTTAAAGCGGGAGGCATGGTGCAATGATTCACATTCAGAACCTGAAAAAAGCCTATGGTGACCATGTTGTTCTAAATGGTATTAACCTCCATGTGAATCCCTCTGAAGTCATCGTTGTAATCGGCCCTAGCGGTTCAGGTAAAAGCACGTTATTGCGCTGCTGTAACGGCCTAGAAGAACCTCAAGGTGGCTCCATTACCATTTGCGGTCAAGACTTAGTTAACGATGGGGTCATGATCAGCGAAGAAGGTCTAAACTCACTAAGAAAACAAGTGGGTATGGTTTTTCAATCCTTTAATTTATTTCCCCATTTAACAGTCCTAGAAAACATCGCTATTGGCCCTAAAACCTTAAAAAACAAATCTAAAAAAGAAGCTGAACATCAAGCTTTAGAACTCTTAAAAAAGGTAGGTTTAGATGCCAAAGCCCACGCCATGCCCGCCAGTTTGTCCGGCGGTCAAAAACAACGTGTCGCTATTGCACGAGCCTTGGCCATGGAACCCGAGGTCATGCTATTTGACGAGCCAACCTCTGCTTTAGACCCTGAGCTTGTAGGCGAAGTACTACATGTAATGAAACTGCTCGCCAAAGAAGGCATGACCATGATGGTAGTGACCCACGAAATGGGCTTTGCTCGCGACATGGCGGACAAAGTGATAGTGATGGATGGTGGTGGCATCATCGAAGAAGACCATCCTGATATTATTTTCAATAATCCCACCGAAGCCCGTACTCGCGCCTTTCTACAAGCTGTTCTTAATCAATAATCTGCTTATTATGATCCCTTTTGACCCCACGATTTGGGTAGGACGACAAGACAATGAATCAGGCGACACACGCCGCCTGCACCATTTGGTCCACAGTACGACGGCAGCGCACCCTTCGGCTCCAACCCTGCTAGGCTTTGCGACCGATAGCGGTGTGGCTCGTAACCAAGGGCGCGTTGGCGCGCGTTCTGGACCCGACGCCATTCGTCGTTGTTTAGCGAGTCTACCTGCTCATGACCTAGAGACACTTTGGGATGCGGGCACTATTCTTGGCTCACCACAACTCGAAGAGTCACAGCAGTTAGCCGCTAACACTATTGCACAGCTACTAAATGAAAATAGACGCTTGGTGGTGCTTGGTGGTGGGCATGAAATCGCTTGGGCCACTTTTTCCGGTCTAGCCCAGCATTTATCTGCCTGCCATGCCACATTAGGTCGCGTGCTAGTGATTAATCTAGATGCACATTTCGATTTACGCAGTACACGCCCCGCTAACTCTGGCACCCCTTTTCACCAGATTTTAGAATGGGCACAGCAACAACAGGAAGACGTTCATTATTTATGCTTGGGGGTCGCCAAAACAGCTAACACGCCTAGCCTATATGCCCACGCCTCACAACCGCAGATTAGTTATCTTGAGGACTGGCAAATGCAAGAACGTCATCTGGATCAAGTCTTAGCCACAGTACGTCATGCCATCCAACAAGCGGATCATGTGTATTTAAGTATAGATCTAGACGTTTTGCCTGCTAGCGTGGCTCCGGGAGTTTCAGCTCCTGCTCCATATGGTGTTCCCCTATCTGTTATTGAAAGCATCTGTTTATTTGTTAAACAGTCCGGCAAACTAAAGGTCGCCGACATTGCCGAACTCAATCCAGACTACGATATAGACCAACACACGGCTCGTCTTGCTGCTCGTCTAGCTTGGCAGCTACTACAGCCTTAGTTTGTACACGGGGGCCATGCCCCTGATAAGCCCGGTATCGCAAGCATGGTCTGCTCGCACAGAACAAAATCATGACTCACTCATACAGGAAAGTACCTAGAAGAATTTTGCAAACTCTACCTATAATGAAATGCAAATACTTCAAAAAGGATTAATCAACAATGAGTGCGTATTACCAGTTAATTAACACCACAATTAATGATAACGGAGCTAAAACGTCTCATTACCGCTCCCTCATCCACACGCAGGGCGCTTGGAATCCGCACGAACAACACATGGCCCCCGCTAGCGGCATTATGGCGGCTGAGTTAGAACAGTTTCAAGCGCGACCAGACATGCGTATTGCTCGTCTAAGTTACGATATTTTTGGTCTAATTGCCTTTGGTGATTTTTCCATTACCACGCGCATCATTCGCCCCGGTAAAACCATCGAGCTACTCGAATCCGAAATGGTCGCTAATAACAGAACATGTATTGTTGTCAGGGCTTGGCGCATGGCCACCCAAGACAGCAGTGAAATTGCCGCACTCGAGGATCAACCCGTTACCCATCCAGACCAACTCAACCCTTGGGACGGTATGCAACGCTGGCCGGGCGGCTACATTAAAAGTTTTACCGCAAAAAAAGACCCACAACATCGAGCAGGCAACGGCATCGTTTGGCTCAGTAACAACAAAAGCATGGTCGAAGGACAACCCACTACCGATTTTGTGCGCCTTATGGGCATGGTAGACACCGCTAATGGCGTAGCACCACGTCAAAAAAATGAATTCACGTGGGCTTTTCCAAACCTAGACCTACAAATCCACCTGTACCGTTACCCCTCTGGGCAATGGCTGGGATTGGAAACCACACAACAATATGGTGCGGATGGCATTGGTCTAACCAGCAGCGTTTTACATGATATTCATGGTCCTTTTGGTCATGCTGAGCAGATTTTGACGTTGAGGAAAATGGAGGGTTGATTTGCTATAAAAGCCGAGATCTTAGCTCAAGATAACAAAAAAGCGCCTATCTCCAAATGCTCTGACTCAGAGAAGTAATTTTCCATTAACTCTTTGAATGCGTTGATTATTTAATAATAGTGATTGAATGATGTTGAAATTGAAAATGTATCTATACAGAACACATCATCCAATACAACTCATTTAATTAAATCTTTTTTCATCTTAATGCAAACAGAATGACTTACACTAAGTAACAGATTTGTTTCTAATTGCATTATTTCTGGAGACTTAATATGAGTTACAACCGTTTTACCAACAAAGTCGTTATTGTTACTGGCGCTGCAAGTGGACTAGGCGAATCCGCTGCCCTTTCTTTTGCGGCAGAAGGAGCCAAAGTCATCATTTCAGACATTTCGGCTGCTCAAGGACAAGCGGTAGTAGAGCGCATTAAAAGTCAGGGCGGAGACGCTTTTTTCGTCAAAGCAGATGTTTCGAGCGAAGCCGAAGTCAAAGAGCTCTTTGCACAAACCGTAGCGCAATACGGCAAAGTCGATGTGGTCTTTGCCAATGCGGGTATTAATATTGAGGCCGACGTAGACCAGCTAGACAGCGCTGACTGGCAAAAAATTATTGATATCAACCTGAATGGTGTTTTTTATTGCAACAAATACGCCGTCCAGCAATTCAAAAAACAAGGGACTGGCGGCGCCATCGT
>CANQRK010000159.1 GCA_947626245.1 uncultured Paenalcaligenes sp.
GAGGCGGCAGCGGTAGAGGTGATTGGCAAAAGCGGCGAAGAGCTCGCTCGCTCTGAAACGCCTGTAGAACCTGTGTTAGCCGAGCCGTCAGCCAATCAGGTGATGATGTTTACACACAATGCCTCGCACCAGACACCCGTGTATAACCGCGATGTCTTAGCCGCCGGAACGCGCGTACAGGGGCCAGCGATTGTATTTGATCAAAACGGTACGACCATCGTTGAGCCCGAGTGGCAATTGGATTTTCTTAGTGCCGGTGAAATGCTGATGACGCGGGTGAAACCCAAGCAAAACCAAGTGGCTATTGGCACTGACGTAGATCCGGTGATGCTAGAGATTTTTAATAATCTCTTTATGTCTATCGCAGAACAAATGGGCGCAACCTTAGCCAATACTGCTTTTTCCGTCAATATCAAAGAGCGCCTAGACTTTTCGTGTGCATTGTTTGATGCAGAGGGTAATTTGATTGCGAATGCACCCCATATGCCAGTGCATCTAGGGTCTATGGGGGAAAGTATCAAGGCGGTGATTCAGAAAAATGCAGGGCAAATGCAGCCAGGGGATACCTATGTGCTGAATGATCCGTATAACGGCGGCACCCATTTGCCGGACATTACGGTGGTAACCCCTATTTTCAATACTGCTCAAACTGAAATTCTATTCTTTGTGGCCTCGCGAGGTCATCATGCGGATGTGGGTGGACTAACGCCAGGCTCTATGCCACCAGATAGTAAAACGGTAATGGACGAGGGCGTGCTCATTGATAACTTCAAACTGGTCGAAGACGGCCACTTACGTGATCAAGAGTTAACCGAGCTATTACTGAGTGGGGCGTACCCAGCGCGTAATGTGAATCAGAATTTAGCAGATTTGCGAGCGCAGATTGCGGCCAATGAAAAAGGAGCACAAGAACTACAACGCATGGTGCAGACCTTTGGTCTAGACGTTGTTCAGGCGTATATGCAGCACGTGCAAAACAATGCCGAGGAATCGGTGCGTCGAGTGATTGATGTACTGCAAGACGGTCATTTTCGTTACGAGCTCGACAATGGTGCGCATATAGAAGTCACTGTGCGTGTGAATCGCGAGCAGCGTGGTGCGACGGTGGATTTCACTGGAACCTCCGCTCAGCTAGAGAGCAATTTCAATGCTCCTAAAGCAGTGTGTTTGGCGGCGGTACTGTATGTGTTCCGGACCTTGGTCAATGATGAGATCCCTATGAATCAAGGGTGTTTAAAGCCCATCGAGGTCATTATTCCAGAAGGATGCATGCTGAATCCTACCTACCCTGCCGCCACGGTAGCGGGTAATGTGGAAACCTCACAGTGTATTACCGATGCTTTGTACGGGGCATTAGGCGTTATGGCGGCTTCACAAGGGACGATGAATAACTTTACCTTTGGCGATGAACAGTATCAGTACTATGAAACCATTGCGGGTGGTTCGGGGGCGGGCAAGGTGTTAAATACCGATGGCTCTTACGAGGTATTTGATGGGACTGATGTGGTGCAAACGCATATGACCAACTCGCGCCTCACTGATCCAGAAATTTTAGAGTGGCGTTATCCAGTGGTACTCGAAGAGTTTTCTATTCGTCAAAACAGTGGCGGAGCAGGTCAGGGCAAGGGAGGCAATGGCGGAACGCGACGTATTCGTTTTCTCAGTCCTATGACGGCTTCTATTTTGGCGAATAGACGTCAAGTCGCCCCTTTTGGGGCCGCTGGTGGTCAGGCTGCCGAGGTGGGAGCGAACTACGTAGAACGCACTAACGGGACGACTGAATCGTTTGGGGCCACGGCTTCGGTGCAGATGGCACCCGGAGATGTATTTGTAATCCATACTCCAGGCGGGGGTGGTTTTGGACCATCTCGTTAAGCGTACTGTTAGTGGTCCTTTTTCCGCAAATTATTTTGATTTTGCCACAGCTCATGTATAACTAAGGACTTAGTTACTCCTAGCCTTTGGACCCAGGTCAGCAGAGACAATGACTTGGGTCTTTTTTGAAGAGAAAAAAATGAGTGTCATACCAACTAGAACAGTTATTACACCACTGCAAGCGTCTTTTTTCTTGTTTTTTGTTGGCGTCAGTGCGGCGTTGCATATTTGGAAGCTAGCGCCTGCCTTACCCGAGTTACAACAAGAACTGCAACTGAGTTTAGTCGAGTCTGGGTTTTTACTTTCTAGTGTGCAAATAGCGGGTATGAGCTTGGGGTTAGTCATTGGTTTATTTGCCGAGCGTATTGGCCTTAGACGCTGTATTTTGATTGGCATGAGTATTGTGGTGTTGGGTTCCATTCTGACCACCGTCACCAGTCAAAGTACCATTGTGTTGCTTAGTCGCGCTCTAGAGGGGATGGGGTTTTTAATGGTGGTGCTACCCGTACCAGCGTTATTTAAACGATTGGTGACAGCCCAACAACTTAGCCGCAT
This sequence comes from uncultured Paenalcaligenes sp., assembly GCA_947626245.1. GTDB lineage: Bacteria > Pseudomonadota > Gammaproteobacteria > Burkholderiales > Burkholderiaceae_B > Paenalcaligenes. The sequence continues at coordinate 2,431 of CANQRK010000159.1, forward strand.
TATGGGACTATGGGGGTGTTATATGCCGACTGGGACGGTCATTATTTTATTGGCCGGCTCGTGGTTGTTAACATTGGGGTCGTGGCGCATGTTGTGGTTGATCTTGGCTGCGTTAAGTGCGGTGATGTTGCTGTTGTCTTGGTGGATTATCCCGTCCGATCGTCAGACGGCACCGGCAGGTCAGGCCGTATCAGGTAGTCGTGCGACAAGCTTGATTAGCATGGTTAGCACGACTTTGCGCTCGGGGCGTGTTTGGTTGGTGGCGCTTATCTTTTGTTTTTATGCCGCGCAATGGGCAGGAGTGATTGGGTTTCTACCCACCATCTATATGGAGGGGGATATTTCAGTGACGTTGGCGGGCTTTTTGACGGCGTGGGTCGCAGGAGCGAACGTCATTGGTAACTTGGGTGCGGGTAAACTGCTTCAAAAGAAATACAAACCGCAGCATTTATTGTGGAGTGGTTTTATCACGATGATGCTGTGCGCTGTGGTAGCGTTTGGCATAGGGGCAAGTTTACCCGTGCAGTTTGCAGCCATTGTCTTGTTTTCTGCTGTAGGGGGCTTAATTCCTGCAACGTGTTTTTATTTGGCCGTGAACTCAGCACCTACTCCTCAAACTACCTCCTCTACCGTTGGTTGGGTGCAGCAGTTGTCCTCGATGGGGCAGTTTTTTGGACCGCCGGCTATTGCTTTGGCTGTAAATAGTTTAGGTGGTTGGCAATGGGCTTGGGTAGCCACGATGGGGTTTGCGGTATTGGGTATGGCGATGGTGTGGGGCTTGAATTTCTTCAAGGGCTCCACTAAAGTCTAGGCCTAGCTAGAATAGCGCTTTTTAAAATTAAAAGCGTCATCGTTCTGTCAAATAAGCATGGTGTAATGCCTCTAACCCAAATTTTGGAGTGATTCCGTGAAATTGAAATATCTATTGAGTGCAGTGGCTTTGTCCATGATGACGATGCCGGTGCTAGCTCAAAGCACCATCACCTTGTATACCAGTCAACCAAACGAGGACGCTCAGCAAACCGTGAGTGCTTTTCAGCAGGCCTATCCTGATATTAAGGTGAATTGGATTCGTGATGGCACGACCAAGCTTATGGCACGCTTACAGGCAGAAATGGCTGCAGGAGCACAGACGCCTGACGTGCTGTTGATTGCTGATAGCGTCACCATGGAAGACCTCAAGAAAAATGATTTACTCCAAGTTTATAAGTCGCCTCAAGCCGAGGTGTACGAACAGGCCTTGTACGACCCCGAAGGCTATTACTATGGTACTAAACTGATTACGACTGGTATTGCGTATCATCAGCAAGCCCCGACCCAACCTGTGTCTTGGCATGATCTTTTACAGTCTGATCTTAAAGGGATGACCACGATGCCCAGTCCGTTGTATTCGGGCGCGGCGCTGATCCATTTGGCGACGTTAACAAATCATTCGGATTTGGGTTGGGATTACTATCAAGGTCTAAAAGACAATGGTGTTATGCCTCAAGGTGGTAACGGCGCGGTCTTGAATGCATTGGCATCAGGCAGTAGTGCGTATGGCGTATTAGTGGATTACATGGCCGTGCGTGAAAAAGCTAAAGGGGCTCCGATCGAGTTTGTATTTCCTACCGAAGGCGTCACCATGGTGACCGAACCTGTTGCCATTCTTAAAGACAGTCAAAATCCTGAGGCCGCACAAAAGTTTGTGGATTTTGTTATCTCCAAAGAGGGCCAGCAATTAGTACTAGAGCAAGGTTACCTACCGGCACACCCCGAATTACCTGTACCCGACGGTTTCCCTAGTCGTGATAAAATTAAGCTTATGAACTTTGATGCCGAGCAAGCTTTGAGTCAATCTGAGCAAAATAAACAGCGCTTCAGCGAGATGTTTGGAGCCAATTAATGAGTCGTAGTATAGCGATGCGCGCGTCTCTATCCAATAGCCCCCCAGTGGGGCTATTTTGGTTATTAATAGGTTGTGTGTTGATTCTCAGCGTCTTACCTAGCGTACGCTTATTAAGTTCGGCCCTAGTTGATTGGAATCAAGGGGTAAATAGTAGTTTGTGGAAGGTGCTGTCTGCTCCCAGTACGTGGCGAGCCTTATGGCATAGTTTGTACACCAGTACC
>CANQRK010000160.1 GCA_947626245.1 uncultured Paenalcaligenes sp.
TATCGAATTCGGACAACGACCCCACAATACCAAAGTCTAGAGCAATATAACGCCCTAAGGTATCAGGGTGATCAGAAACATAAATATTGCCAGGGTGCATATCGGCGTGGAAAAAACCATCACCAAACACCTGACTAAAGAAAATCTCTACCCCTTTACGGGCTAAATCCTTTAGGTCTACGCCTGCCTCAATCAAGCGATCTACCTGACTGACGGGGATCCCTTTCATGCGCTGCATCGTCAATACATTGGTAGCGCAGTAATCCCAATAGACCTCGGGCACAATTAAAAGTTCAGAACGGCCCGTTTCAGGAGAAAAATTACGACGTAGTTGACTGCAGTTAGAGGCCTCACGAATTAGATCTAATTCGTCATGCAGATATTTTTCAAATTCGGCTACGACCTCGCGCGGACGCAAGCGACGCGCATCAGCCATGAGCCGTTGCGCTAAATTAGCAAAGGTGCGCATCAACGCTAAGTCTTTGTCTATGACCTCGCGCATACCAGGACGCAATACTTTGACAGCAGCCTCGCGACCATCAGGCAAAATAGCAAAATGCACTTGAGCAATAGAGGCAGAAGCAACAGGATCTACCTCGAAATGCTTAAAAATAACATGGGGCGAGGCACCCAAAGCCTTTTCTACGGACTTGGCGGCTAGCTCTGATGAAAAAGGAGGAACTCGATCTTGTAGTAAAGCCAGTTCAGCCGCCATGTCGGCTGGAATCAAATCACGCCGCGTAGACAACACCTGCCCAAATTTAACAAAAACCGGCCCCAAGGACTCGAGAGCCAAACGCAAACGCACTCCACGGCTGTGCTTGGGTTTACGCCCTAGGCGCACACAACGCAATAACCGTGCAGCCCACGGATGACGAATACTGGATAACACCAGCTCATCGAGTCTATAACGCAACACCACGCACATAATGACAATAAAGCGACTGATTCTGAGCATGGTTTATCCTTGAGTAGCCAAAGCAAGACGGGCTGTGCGCTGCTCTAGGGATTGAAGTTGCTGCTCCAACTGCTCGAGCTGGTCTTGCCACAGTTCGACGTAATGACGGCTAACCAAAATACCGCTTTCCTCGCCTAGAAACTCGGCCATGTTCGCCTCGAAATGTTGGGCGCCGCGTGTGCTAGAACACATGAGCTGTTTAAGTGTAGCGACTAAGCGTACCGCGATCAGATCACCCGTAAAACGCGCTATTTCGGCCTCGGGATCAAAACGTAACTGCGTCGCTATTTGCGCAATAGCATTAGCCAAACCAGCATCACCTTGGATATGTACCAAGGCAAGCACCTGATTTGGGTCGGAGCTGGACAATGCTGCCGGCAGCTGACTAAGGTGCTGTGTAGGAATAGTGAGCTCTACGTCGGCGACGATAGCTGGATCAATAAGACTAAGCGTACCTACATGCGTAAAACCAAGAGATAAAGGCAACGCACCCAACGTACACTTTACAGAGCGTCCGGCATACTGCGCTAAGCGCTGCTGGGCCCAAGGCTCGCGGCTTAGAACAGCATTAAGCGCCCGCACTACTAACGTAGTGGGGCGCAAAACTGCTGGAAACGGCAGTGAAGCAAAAAGGGTTGGCAAAGACACAGTCCACCTACATATTGGAGTAAAGCCTTAGTTTAACCCGTAGCACTACACATTAGCCATTTGAGTTAATTTGCTGAATACCAGCCAATAACCAACCCGAACCATCGGCTTTGTAAAGATTCCAGACCTCTTCAAAACTGAAAGCATCGGAGTTCGGATCCTCGCGCAGCATACCGGAATAGCGCACACTGGCTAAGTGGCCATCAGCGACTTTCTCAATACCGAGGAGTTCCGCATTCAATAACACAATTTGCGTGTTTTGGGACCCTTCACGTGCCAAGATCTCGGGGGTGAGCTCTTTGAGCAAGTCATCGGTTAAGTATTCATTTAGGGCAGCGGGGTTGCCTTGATCCCAGAGCTCTTGAATATGACGGAACTGTTGCTTGGCGCCATTCAAGAAGTTAGTGATATCAAAGTCATCGGGAATAAACCACGATGGATCAATAGCCTGAGTCGGTTCGGCTGTAGCTGCGGTAGACATTGTATCGGCTTGGAAAGCAGTAGGCTGATCCTGAGCGGGACTGGAAGCGGTGCCACCCACAGGCATTTGCGGCGTGGACTCACGATACATCGGGGTACTTTGGGCAGCGCCAGCAGATTGAGCCGCAGTACGAGAGCCATTACGGAAGCGACGCACGATAAAGACCACAGCCAAAACGACCAAACCAATTAAGAGCGCGCTGGAGAGAGCCTCGAGCAATGCACCGCCTAGACCCATGCTAGACAACAGCGCAGCAATACCTAAACCGGCAGCAATACCTGCGATAGGACCCAAGAAGCGTGAAAAACCGCTTTTGGGCTGCGCAGCCGCACCACTGCGAGCCGCATTGGCATTAGCGGGAGTCGCCGCATTACGATTTGTATTTGCTGCTGGTGGCTGAACGGCTTGACGTTGCTGCGTTACATTGGAGGACTGGCGACCAAAGCTTTTACCACCACCTAGGCTACGACGCGCCTCGGCCTCGAACGAGACCAGTGTCATCGCTGCAGTAGAAAAGGCTAAGACCGCTACAGCTGCAAAACGAGCTAAACGCTTAGAAATCATGAAAAACTCCTGAGGGTAAAACACTACCCTAAACAGCGTAGTAAGAAAACTGACTATAAGCTGACAGATTAGCACAAAAAACGGCCTTTCCACTACCCCTACATTTAGGTGTATTCCAGTACTTAACAGATAAAAACAACGTAAAAAATGGGTGTAATCGTCAGGGGAAAGGCGGTACATGGGGGGCGAGTCGCCCCATGCCTAAATACAGAATGGACATCGCCCATTGTGTGGTATTAATCCAGCTTTATGCCCTCGTGCAAAGCACAAATGCCAGCCGTCAAATTAAAATACTGCACTCGCTCAAAGCCCACTTCGCCCATCATCGTTGCCAAGGTGTCTTGATCAGGGTGCATGCGAATGGATTCAGCCAAATAGCGATAGCTGTCCTCGTCTTGGGCCACCAATTTACCAATTTTGGGCAAGATATTAAAGGAGTACCAATCGTAAGCAGGTGCCAACGGTTTGGCAATTTGAGAGAACTCGAGCACTAACAGTTTGCCACCTGGCTTTAACACGCGGTACATCTCGGCTAGCGCTTTGTCTTTGTGTGTCATGTTGCGCAAACCAAAGGCTACGCTAACACGATCAAAGTAATTGGATGGGAAAGGTAAAAACTCGGCATCGCACACCGACACTGGCGTCATAATGCCTTGGTCTAGTAGGCGATCGCGCCCGACTCCCAACATAGAACTATTAATGTCAGTCAGCCACACCTGACCCGTCGGGCCGGCTTTGCGTGCAAATGCTTTGGAGAGATCACCAGTACCACCGGCAATATCGAGAATTTTCATACCTGGGCGCACAGCAGCACGCCCAATAGTGAAGGACTTCCAAATACGGTGTAAACCGCCGGACATCAAGTCGTTCATCACGTCATAGCGTTGCGCTACCGAGTGAAATACCTCGGCGACCTTAGCGGCTTTTTCTTTTTCTGCCACCGTCTGAAAACCAAAGTGTGTGGTTTCCGCTGATTGGGTTGGGGTTGTTTTGTTTTCCATGATGCTGTAATCGTACCGTAAATAACGGGCAAAACCCATGCAAAAATAAAATTTGCGTGGTCTTTGCGAGAGTCTTTTCACAAACCTGAAACATTAGCGCCATAATATGAAGGCATTAACCTAACTACTAGAAGCCTTTTTATTATGAGCACGACTATTCTTGTTATAGAAGATGAACCGGCTATCCAAGAATTGATAGCGGTAAACCTGTCTTTTGCTGGCCACAAGGTGCTACGCGCCTACGATGCCGAGCAAGCCCAAACCTTGATTCGAGCTGAACTGCCAGATCTTATTTTACTCGACTGGATGCTTCCTGGTGCATCGGGTATTACCTTGGCGAAAAAACTACGCGCTGATGAACGCACCCAGCAAGTTCCAGTCATTATGCTAACAGCCAAAGGCGCAGAAAACGACAAGATCGAAGGCCTAGAGGCCGGGGCTGATGACTACATCACCAAACCCTTTTCTCCCAAAGAGCTACTTGCTCGCATCAAAGCCGTGTTACGTCGTCGTGCTCCTCAGCTAACCGATGACCAAATTGAAATTGGCACACTACGTTTAGACCCAACCACTCATCGCGTGACGGGCGACGATAAAACCCTTACTATTGGGCCAACAGAATTCCGTTTATTGCACTTTTTTATGACGCACACAGAGCGTGTGTTCTCTAGAGCGCAACTGCTGGACAAAGTATGGGGTGACCATGTGTTTGTAGAAGAACGCACGGTGGACGTGCATATACGTCGACTACGTAAAGCCCTAGAACCCACTCAGCACGATGCGCATATTGAAACTGTACGAGGCGCAGGGTACCGCTTTGCTGCGACCTTACCCAAAACCTCTTCCAAATAACTGACTACACTCCTCATGAGTAAAACCCTAAG
>CANQRK010000161.1 GCA_947626245.1 uncultured Paenalcaligenes sp.
TGGTTTTACTAGACAAGCGTTTGCAAACGATCGAGTCCAAAGAGCCCGAGCGTATTCAAACGGCTGAAAAGAAAAACCTGCTGATCGACTCCTACGTTAAGTGGCGTATTGACGATCCACGTTTATTTTACGTTACCTTTGGTTCGTCTGATCGTGCTGCGATCGAGCGCCTACAGGCTCAGATTCGCGATGCCTTGAACGCGGCGGTTAACGTGCGTACAGTGAAAGATGTGGTCTCTGATCAGCGTGACGCCATTATGCTCGAAGTGCTAGAGTCCGTGAAAAAACGGGCTGAACCACTCGGTGTTGATGTGGTTGATGTGCGTTTACGCCGTATCGAGTTTGCGCCCGAAATTTCCGAGTCGGTATACCGTCGTATGGAAGCCGAGCGTAAACAAGAGGCAAACCGTTTGCGTGCTACGGGTGCTGCTGAAAGCGAGCGTATTCGTGCCGGAGCCGAGCGTGAGCGCGAAGAGCTCTTAGCTGATGCTTATGCTGAAGCCGAGGCCATTCGAGGTTTGGGCGATGCCGAAGCCGCCGGAGTCTATGCCGAAGCCTATTCCCAAGACCCTGAATTCTATCGCTTTTACCGTAGTCTAGAAGCCTACCGCGAAGCGTTCGACAAAGAAGACACATTGGTGATTAGCCCCGAATCCGAATTCTTCCGTTTCTGGAAGGGAAGCGAGGCACAGCCAACGAATTAATTTATCGCCAAGTTCTTAGGGGCTTGGCTATTTCGAATCGATTCGTATATACTGGTGTGTAAGTTTTTACACCATATCGCAGACGACTTGGAAGGCTTACGCCAACCAAGTCGTTTTTTTTTGTACTGCCTTAACATAGAAAAAGCGAAGGCTATTCTTATGTCTAATTGGTTATTGCCAGAAAGTTTGGCGGACGTGTTGCCTGCGGAGGCACGTCGTATCGAGGAACTACGTCGATACTTGTTGGACTTATACCGCACTTATGGTTTTGAGCTAGTCGCCCCTCCAATTGCTGAGTACCTCGAGTCTCTACAGGCGGTGTCTGGGACTAAACTTAATTTGCGTACCACCAAGGTCGTCGATCAGCTTTCTGGTCGTACGATGGGGATACGAGCCGACATCACGCCCCAAGTTGCGCGCATTGATGCGCACTTGCTCAACCGTCAAACTGTGACGCGATTATGTTACTGCGGCTCGGTGCTTCATGCCCGTCCCCAAGGTCTATTGGCGGATCGCGAGCTGTTGCAAATCGGAGCAGAAATCTTTGGGTATGCCGGGGTCGAGGCAGATATTGAAATCATTCAATTGGCTTTGGCTAGCGTGGCGCGAGCCGGAGTGAAAAATGCCCGTTTAGATCTAAACGTACCGGCTATTGGCTCTGCTATTATTCAAATGGATCCTGCTTTGGTGCCACACACCGAAGCCATTTTTGAGCTACTTAGCGCCAAAGACATTCCTAGTTTAATCGAGCTGCATCAGCAGGTGGGGTCTGATCAATCGCAAAGCCTACAGGCTTTGCTTGATTTGTGTTCTTTGTATGGTCAAGCGGACCAAGTCATCGCCAAAGCGCGCGTGCAGTTGCCGCAACATTCGACCATCAGTGCAGCCCTAGATCAGCTCCAAGCTTTAGTCGAGGTCCTAGACGGTTACAGCCTTGCGGTTGATTTGGCCGATATGGGTGGTAGTTCCAGTTATCACACTGGAGTCGTGTTTTGCATTTATGCCGATGGTTGGCATGATGCCTTGGTCCGTGGTGGTCGTTACGATGGTATAGGTAAACTATACGGTCGCTCACGTCCTGCTACGGGGTTCAGTATGGATTTACGCAAGCTGTCAGCAGGGTTGTCTGCGCCTAAAACGGTGCGAGCTATACGTGCACCGTGGGGCAAAGACGCCGCCTTACAATCAGTGCTAGACAGCTTACGAGAGTCGGGTGAAGTTGTAATTCAAATGTTGCCTGACCAGTCTCCTGTGGTGGACGAGTTCGTGATTGATCGCGAGCTAGTTTTAGCAGGTGGGCAATGGCAGGTGCAGCCCTTATAGGGTGTAGTTGCAGCGTATTTTCAAGTTTTAGCTATTAACTGGCCAGAGACATCCGGCCCTTATTTAATTGATACGTAACATGAACAAAAACATTGTGGTGATAGGCACCCAGTGGGGTGACGAAGGTAAAGGCAAGATCGTGGATTGGCTCGCCGAGTCAGCCCAGGGCGTAGTGCGCTTTCAAGGCGGTCATAATGCTGGTCATACCTTATGGATCAACGGTCATAAAACCGTTTTGCGTTTAATTCCTTCTGGCATTATGCATGATCACGTAACTTGCTATATTGGCAATGGCGTGGTGTTGTCCCCAGAGGCGCTTCTAACTGAAATCAACGAACTCGAATCCGCTGGTATCAATGTGCGTGACCGTTTGCAAATATCTGTGGCATGTCCGCTGATTTTGCCTTACCACATAGCCATTGATCAGGCCCGCGAAGCCAAGAAAAGTCCCGATAAAAAAATCGGTACAACGGGTCGTGGTATTGGTCCTGCTTACGAGGACAAAGTAGCGCGTCGTGCGTTGCGTGTTCAAGATCTTTACGACTTAGCCTCTTTCGAGGAAAAGCTCAACGAGGTTCTGGATTATCACAACTTTGTGTTGAAAAACTACTTGGGCGCCGAAACAGTTGATCCTGCTTTCATTCTAGAGCAGGCCGCTCGCTACGCTGAGGCTTTGCAGCCCATGGTAGCTGACGTAACCAACAACCTACAGCTAGCCGTCAAAGCAGGTCATAAACTGCTATTCGAAGGGGCTCAAGGTGCTTTGCTAGACATTGATCACGGTACTTATCCGTTTGTGACTAGCAGCAACTGTTTGGCCGGAGCGGCTTCTGCGGGTGCCGGGGTAGGTCCTCAGCAGCTCAGCTATGTGCTAGGTATTGCCAAGTGCTACACCACACGAGTGGGCTCTGGTCCATTCCCCACCGAGCTCCACGATGAAATCGGTACTCGTTTGGCCGAAGTCGGTAAAGAATTCGGTTCTGTAACCGGTCGTGCTCGTCGTTGTGGTTGGTTTGATGGCGCTGCCATGAAACGCACAGTTATGCTTAATGGCATTACGGGTTTATGCGTCACTAAACTCGACGTGTTGGATGGCTTGGAAACGTTGAAAATTGGCGTAGGTTACCGCTACAAGGGTGAGTTCCTTGATGTGCTACCCTATGGTGCCGATGCGGTTGCCGAAGCCGAGCCAGTGCTCGAAGAAATGCCAGGTTGGACTGAGTCCACCGTTGGCATCACTGATTACGACAAACTGCCCGTCAATGCACGTCGCTACCTAGAGCGTATTGCCGAGGTTTGTGAGGTACCTATCGATATGGTATCTACCGGTCCAGATCGTAATGAAACCATCGTGTTGTGTGACTTCTTTACCAAATAAAGACCTCTGTCACGTCAACACCACAAAGCGGCCCTCTGGGGCCGCTTTTGTTTCGGTTAGATGACTTTTCAGAAGGCTGCGATTGGTTTAACATTATGCACCACATATCAGTTTCTTAAATAGCTAGGATCGACTATGAGTCTGCCCCAAAATACTGACAGCGACCTGTGGGTTAGCTGGGATCAGTACAACGAATTAATAGAAAAACTCGCTTTACAAGTTCACGAGTCAGGCTGGAAGTTTGACAAAATTGTCTGTCTGGCACGTGGCGGTATGCGTGTGGGGGATGTGATTTCGCGTATTTATGATGTGCCCTTGGGTATTTTGGCCACAAGCAGCTATCGCGAAGCGGCGGGTACGGAGCAAGGCGCATTGGATATTGCTCAGTTTATTACTATTACACGTGGCACCTTAGATGGTAACGTGTTGCTAATAGACGACATGGTAGATACCGGTCTCACCTTTAAGCGTGTGCGCGATCACTTGCGTACCCAGTTCCCAGCTATCACCGAGCTACGTACTGGCGTATTATGGTGGAAAGGGCATTCTGGTGTTACGCCCGATTATTACGTAGACAAACTCCCTACCAACCCATGGATTCACCAACCTTTCGAAGACTACGATACGATTCGTCCTCATCAGCTAGAGGCTTGGATTCGCAAGGGTAAAGGTGCAGACAGGGACTAATGGTTTTGACTGCTAGTCTTCATTTATGCTAGTATCAGAGTCTAACCCTTTTTTCGTATCGTACGGGCTGTGTGCCTGTGCGGTTTGTTTTAATCTTTTTTAACACAAGGCTTCAAAAGTACATGCCAATTGTTCGCCTGAAAGAAAACGAGCCTTTCGAGGTTGCGATGCGCCGCTTTAAGCGCACCATTGAAAAAACTGGTCTATTGACTGAATTGCGTTCGCGCGAATTCTACGAAAAACCAACTGCAGAGCGCAAGCGTAAACGTGCGGCCGCTGTAAAGCGTCACTACAAACGTATTCGCAGCCAGCAATTGCCTCCGCGTTTGTATTGATTCCTGATAGTTTCATTCAGGAACTGTTAGCGCGTGTCGATGTTGTTGATGTCGTTGGGCGCTACGTGCAGTTACGCAAGGGTGGGGCCAATTTAATT
>CANQRK010000162.1 GCA_947626245.1 uncultured Paenalcaligenes sp.
AATAGCAAACAGTAAATTGAACGCCATACTCTCTAACCATGGCAAACTCGCCAAAATGACTTCTTTAGTCTCCATCATTGAACTCCCTGTGTTTAAGTCAATGACACATCATAACGATTTTGAAAAGAGTTCGCAGCAGTACCTTTTTTTGTTAACCTTTATTAATCTTAGGATGTACCTCTCTCGTCTTTTCACACAAAGGTTATACCGTTATGTCCGAGCTGTATCCTTTATCTGTGCTTGATTTGGCTCCTATCAATCAAGGCAGCACCGCAGCAGATTCATTTAAACAAACCATTGCTTTAGCTCAACAAGCCGATAAAGCGCACTTTACGCGCTACTGGCTAGCCGAGCACCACGGCATGGTAGGTATCGCCAGTGCAGCGACCTCGGTGTTAATTGCACACGTCGCCAACCACACGCAACGTATCCGCGTCGGTGCGGGCGGCATTATGCTACCTAATCACTCTCCCCTCGTTATTGCCGAACAATTCGGTACACTCGAAGCCCTATTTCCAAATCGTATCGACCTAGGTCTAGGCCGTGCACCAGGCTCTGACCAACAAACAGCCCGTGCTCTGCGTCGCAACCTCAGCACCGATCCCAATGAGTTCCCACACGACGTACTAGAACTCCTAGATTATTTATCGGATCAGCCCGAACAAACCATCCCGGCCGTACCCGGTCGTGGCAGCAATGTACCCGTGTGGATTCTGGGCTCGAGTTTATTCGGAGCACAGTTGGCAGCCATGCTAGGCTTACCCTATGCGTTTGCCTCCCATTTTGCACCGGCTCAAATGCTGGATGCTATTCAGGTCTACCGCACTCATTTTAAACCGTCACAGTATCTATCCAAGCCCTATGTGATGCTTGGGTTTAACGTTTTTGCGGCCGACACCGATGAAAAAGCCCATTATCTGGCTTCATCTTGGCAGCAATCCTTTGTCAGCCTACGCCAAGGACGTCCTATTCAACTGCCACCGCCGGTCGCTAACTACATCGAACGCAGTGGCCCCATGGGTCAAGCCGTTATGGATCATGCTCTCAGCTGCGCAGCCATTGGTTCTTTAGACACCATCACTCAACAAACCCAAGCCTTTATTGATAAAACCGGTGCCGATGAACTGATGATTACCAGCAATATGTTTGATCCCGAAGCTCGACTTGCCTGCTATGCCTTAGTGGCCCAAGCCCAAGCGCACCTTAAGCCAGCTCAGCCCAAACTCTAAGCTATCGACTTACGTTTCACCTTTGTTTTTCTTTGATGACTACGCCTGACTACTCTCACCACACCCCCATGATGCGGCAATACCTCCAACTCAAGGAGCAAGCCAAATCGTATTTATTGTTCTATCGCATGGGGGATTTTTATGAACTTTTTTATGAAGATGCCGAACGCGGAGCCCGTTTACTGAATCTAACTCTGACCAAACGAGGCAGCTCTAATGGTGAGCCTATTCCCATGGCAGGCGTACCCTTTCATTCGCTAGAGGGTTACTTAGCTCGACTGGTTGCGCTGGGGGAATCCATCGCCATTTGCGAACAAATTGGCGATCCTGCCACCAGCAAAGGACCCGTAGAGCGTCAAATTGTCCGTATTGTTACACCTGGCACGCTGACGGACGATGCTCTACTACCCGCCAAGTCCGATCGTATTATTGCAGCAGTACTTCCGTCCTCTGCTAACCAAGGGGACCAGGTTGGTATTGCTTGGATGAACCTAGCCAGCGGTCAATTTCAAGTGTATCAATGTGAACAACGCTTGCTAGATACCCAGCTAAGTCGCTTGCAACCGGCCGAACTTTTACACGCTGAACACCACCGTTTTAGCTACCCAGATGCCCAAAGCCAAGTGGCTTTACCCGATTGGCATTTTGCGGCAGACAATGCCTTGCAGGTACTGCGTGACCATTTTCAAATAGATAGCGTAGCTAGCTTTGGCTTGGACGAACTGCCTTGGGCTACCTATGCAGCCGGTGCGCTATTACGCTATGTCAAACACACCCAAGCCCAACAACTTGCACATATTCAACACATTCAAGTTGAACAGCTAGGAGAATTTGTCATTCTTGATGGCGTCACTCGCAAAAACCTTGAGTTAACTGAAACCATTAGCGGTGAAAATAAGCCCACCCTATTTAGCACCATCGATCATTGCGCTACCCCCATGGGTGCTCGATTACTGCGACGCTGGTTACATCAACCTCTGCGTCATAACCCCACCGTCCAACAGCGTCAAAATACTGTAGGGCAATTCATTGAAGCCGAACAGCACAATACCCTGTCTTCTCCACTGCGTGCCTTAAACAAACAACTGAACGCTTTTCCTGACCTAGAGCGCATTGCCACCCGCATTGCCTTAGGCTCGGTACGACCCCGCGAGCTAGCGAGCTTACGCGATGCGCTGCAATTACTCCCCACAGTACAGCAACACCTTCAGCACATTAATCAAACCAGTCATGCGTTGGATCATTGGCTAAGCAGCCTACAACAGCTAGCCCCCGAGCTATTGCCAGCCCTACAAGCTGCTATTGCGCCAGAGCCTGCCTTATTAATACGTGATGGTGGTGTTATGGCTGATGGCTACGATGCAGATCTAGATGAACTTCGCACGCTAGCCAATGACAGTGGTGATTTTTTACTCAAAATCGAAGCACGAGAACGAGAACGCACCGGCATTGCAACGCTTAAAGTTGAATACAACCGAGTGCACGGTTTCTTTATTGAGGTCAGTCGTGCGCAAGCCGATAAGGTCCCTACCGAATATCGTCGACGTCAAACACTTAAAAATGCCGAGCGCTTTATTACGCCCGAACTCAAAGAGTGGGAAGACAAGGTACTCTCAGCCAAGGAACGTAGCCTTAACCGTGAAAAAATACTTTTCGAGGATCTCTTACAACGCTTAGCCTGTTATGCACCTAGCTTGTCTCAGGTGGCAGCAACGTTGGCCGAGGTGGATACATTAGCGTGCTTTGCACGCCATGCCATTGATAACCACTGGATTGCTCCTACTCTAAGCGAACAAGCTGAAATTCGTATTCAAGCCGGTCGCCATCCAGTAGTGGAACATAGCATCGAGCACTTCACCCCCAATAGCTGTGAATTAAGCCCAACACAGCGCCTGCTGATGATTACAGGGCCCAACATGGGGGGTAAGTCCACCTACATGCGCCAAACCGCGCTGATTGCGCTGCTAGCACGCACGGGTAGCTACGTCCCCGCCGAAACTGCTACCGTCGGCCCTATAGACCGCATTTTCACTCGTATTGGTGCCGCAGATGATCTGGCCGGCGGTCGCTCCACCTTTATGATGGAAATGACCGAGGCCGCTGCTATTTTATCGGCCGCTACGGTACATAGTTTAGTGTTAATGGATGAAATAGGACGAGGTACCTCTACCTACGATGGGCTGTCATTGGCATGGGCCATTGCTCTGCGTTTGATTCAGCACAACCGCTGCCTAACGCTATTTGCTACGCACTACTTTGAACTAACTCGACTAGCAGACGAACAAGGTTCCGCAGTGAACGTGCATCTAGCTGCAGCAGAAACCAAAGACGGCATCGCCTTTTTACACGAGGTCCGCCCCGGTCCAGCCAGCCGCAGCTATGGGATCCAAGTGGCACAACGCGCCGGTATTCCCGCTTCGGTCATTCAAAATGCTACCGCCGAACTACAGCGTTTAGAACAACGGCATACCCCACTGCCTCAGTTGGATTTATTTGGGGGGGCTAGTACTACCCCTACGACCCCAACACTCAGCCCATCCCAAGAACTCGCTCTAGACCTGCAACAGCAATTGCAAGAACTACAGCTAGACGACCTAAGTCCGCGCGCGGCCTTAGAGGTACTCTATCAATGGCATAAACACTATTTACCCTCTGCCTAAGTCGTCACTATAGAAAAAGCCCTGCTGATGCAGGGCTTTTGACTCATATCACAAGATGCTTAATTCGCCATATGAGTAGACAGCACGTTAATAATGCGTCCGGCCGTTGCGGTATTTAATACCTGACCTTGTTCATCGAGCACGTGTACTACAGTACTGCTCGGACCATCTGCTTTCACACTAATGCGCAAGCGTAACGCTTCGGCTGTATTACGAGCACGGAACAAACGACCAATAATATTCGGCTGTTCGATTTTCTCGCCACTGTCTGCATCCAAGTAACGAATATAGAACTCACCAGAACTGCGATCACGGTCCTCGACCGAGAATCCAGCAGAATCCAAGGCTACGCCCACACGACGCCAAGCACGATCAAAGCCTTCATTCAACGTCAGCTGACGCTGGCTAGTGGTGTCTTGTATCTGAATGAGTGGTTCGGCTTGACCTTCTTCGGAAGATCGAACCTGCTGCTCAGCCTGTTCAGGCGAGGTGCCTAAAAACACCATCAAGCGTGCCAACATGACGGCATTCAGACCGGGATCTTCTTTGCCATGCACCCATTTAAACGC
>CANQRK010000163.1 GCA_947626245.1 uncultured Paenalcaligenes sp.
ATCACGTCGACTAATAAGCGCGAGGCATACATAGTACGAGCATGACCATCATCCCCATTTAGCAAAGAAGCGTGCAAAAGAGGCGCTAACGCCACAGGTTCACTGAACGTATCAGCTAGCTGCTGCCCTAAATCTTGATGAAGCCAACGTAAGTGCGGCACCATCTGATCGTTATAAATACCCAAGCGCGTACACCACTCCATGCCTTCATTTAGTACAGAGTACTTTTTACGCTGGGGTTGGTTGGCATCACTGACTTCAATTGCATACATGGAAGGGGTGACGACCCCTGCCAAAGGCACCACCACATCG
The DNA here is from genome assembly GCA_947626245.1 of uncultured Paenalcaligenes sp. Taxonomy (GTDB): domain Bacteria; phylum Pseudomonadota; class Gammaproteobacteria; order Burkholderiales; family Burkholderiaceae_B; genus Paenalcaligenes. The sequence goes on from CANQRK010000163.1 coordinate 313, forward strand.
TAATCCTGAGCGGGAGCCAAACAGACGCCGCCCTTATCCAGTAGTGCTTCGGCAGCGGCTTTGTCAGCTGCCCAGCCTTCGTACTGAATACCGACTAATACCGAATTACGAATAGCGATTGGTAATTCGCTGGCGTCTTTAAAGGGGGGCCCAGCGTGCAACACCAAGCGCTGCCCTTGAGGCAAGATGTGATGCAAAGGAGTCACGCCGCTCCAAACCGGCGTCACCGTATTCATGTCAGGCTGACTCATCGCACTCTCCTTAGGCTACGCGAACCCATGTTTCGCTATTGGCCAAGCTAGCCGATTGAGCTCGTGATCCATTGAAATCACGTTCGATGGTTTGACCTGGCAACACAACACCATTCACCACCACTTCAGCTTGTTGCGCGGGGTGAAATACACACATCATTTCGTGCTTTTGCGTTTGCGTTTGGCTTTGTGGCAAGTCCACACAAATTGCAGGCTGGGACATATCATGCCACTTCAAGTCAACTCGTAGACCGGCTTGCTCAGACGTCACACTTTCTACCACTGTCTCAGGAAAGCGATTAACGGTTTCAAAAACACCATCATCCACCACACGTAACTGATCCAACGCCACCGCTTGACGGAACAATCCAAAATAACGCACGAAGTCACGTATTAAGTAATCTGCCAACGGCTTATTATCTGTAATCAATACGCGTAAATCATCGCTTGTGCCCTGCTCATACGGATTTTCTAGCACCAAAATGGCTTGACCACTACCGTACTCAGAGCTAGCAATACGAAAGTACAGCGACAAAGAGGACCAGTCCTGCTCGGGGTCTGTTTTTAAGTAAATAAAGGGGTTATCGCCTGTCCACTCTAAGGTACCTGTTTTAATGCCTGTCATGTCTTATCTCCTGTGATTTTGTTGTCTTTTACTTTGTATACGGTATGACTGATTACACGGTTTCAGTTAGCGCGTACTCAACACGTAACTGATTGAAATTGGTAGTTGGCTGCCAGCCCAAAATGTCTTTGGCGGCTTGGCTACTAAAGATAGAAGCGTGCTCATTGTTTTGATACCAACGCGGATTCTTAATTTCTGGGAGCTCACCTATAATCTGGCGATACCATTCCGCAGTAGCCAAGGGGTGTGAGGTGTCATCCGCACTAATAAAGAACACGCCGTGCTTTAAGCCCTGCAAATTAACAGCCGCTTCAAAAGCGCGCGCTAAGTCAGCAGCCCAAATGTAGTAAAACAACCAATGGCGATCTGGCGCATCGACAAAGCGAATGTATTCCTGAATGGTTTCAGGCAATACAACAGCCAAAGGTCGCAAACAGATAATTTCCATATCGGTCGCATCACTAAAGCTTTTGGCCATTTGCTCCATCATGATTTTGCTGACGCTATATGCCTGATAGGGGCGGTTTTCATGGGCCTCATCAACAGGCAAATAACGTGGCGTCCAGTCAGGCCGCATTTCTGATAAACCACAAGCAGAAATGCTCGAGCACAACACCACCTTTTTCACGCCATTATCTCTACAGGCTTGCAGCACATGCCACGTTCCGCGGACGTTGACGTTAATGTATTGCTCTTCGGGGGCTTTCCAGTCGAAATCGATAGCAGCCAAATGAATGACAGCATCCGCCCCCTGAGTAGCCGCACGAACCGCCTCTAGGTCCATGACATCCGTTTCAATAAACTCCACTTGGTGCTGGCTAGGTTTCAAATCGGCTACCACTACATCCATGGTTTGCATGAGCTGCTGCACCACATAAAACCCAACTCGTCCAGATCCTCCGGTTACTACGACTCTTTTCATGTTTGATCTCCGATTTTATTGTTATAAATCTAAAACTAATTCCGCCGATAAAGCTCGTGATACACAAATCATCATGGTTTCATTGAGCTGGCGTTCTTCTTCTGACAATATCGCGTCCCTATGATCTGGCTGACCTGAAATCACCACCGTTTCACACGTACCGCAGGTTCCGTTTTGGCATGAGCATTTCACACGAATCCCTTCGCGCTTCAAGGCTGCCAAAATCGTTTCATCGCTGGCCACCTCAATCTGCTTACCTGATTTTTGCAGAACCACGGTGAAACGATTTCCACTTAGCGCCTCAGCATCAAGCTCTATTCCAAAATGCTCTACCACCAGTTTCCAACCAGACGCCTCGGGCGCTTGCTGCAACTGCTGCAAAGCAGTTAGCAAACCTTGAGGTCCGCAGGAGTACACCGTTGCGTTGCTATCTAAAGCCTGTAGCACCTGAGCCAAATCACACTGACCATCACGGTCAGAGGCATGCAAGGTGATGCGAGAAGGATCCAAACGCTGCAGTTCGTCCAAAAAGATAAAGTCACTGTGATCTCTGGCCAAATACAACAAATGCCAATCCAGACCAGCTGCGGCAGCAGCCTGCACCATCGGTACAATAGGCGTAATGCCTATGCCACCAGCGATAAAAAAGCACGATGGATTTGCAGCAAAGGGGAAATGATTTTTGGGTGCGCTTACCGTTAGCTCATCCCCCTCTTGCAACACCTCATGAATGTAGGTCGAGCCGCCACGGCTGTGCTCATCTTTCAACACCGCAATCTGCCACTCATGACGCTGCGTCTGCTGACCACAAAGCGAATACTGGCGGTACAAAGGCTCAGTCAAATGAGCGCTTAACTCCAGCTCAATATGAGCGCCTGGCTCCCATTCGGGTAAGGCTGCCCCATTATCTAAGGCCAATGTCAGTCCGACTACACGGTCTGACAACTGGCTTTTTTTCACGACTCGTGTGTGCAATAGTTGCTGCATAGTGCCTCCTGTGATCTACGCCACGGCCTTAATAGGCAAAACTCGTGATGCTTCCTCGCCGCGCTGATCTTCTGCTCTGTAAAGATCAATCAACCAGTTCTGCAAACGCTTAATCACTAACTCTTCATTCGTTAAACGACCACGCGAAGCAAAAGTAGACTGCATCCCCATATGGGAACGGCGCCACGCAAATAAGTCTTCAATCATCACGGGATACAAATCGTCGTGCTCAGTATCGAATTTTTCTTTATGGTCTTCGCGCTCTAGTGTGGACTGTGGATATAACCAAGACACCCCATACGTTGAGGCATTCGCACTCTTAGGCAGCCAGAGGAAATACTTCACTTTGTCGGGCATAGCGACAATTAATAAATTAGGCGCTATCGTGACGTAAGACAGCTGCGAGCGCTCTTGATCGGTCAATCCAGCCATCGGCGGCTGTAAAATAGAACCCGTATTAGTCGGCGCGGCATCAATATGCGTAGAAATCAGGTTGTACGACACAATCCCGTTTTCCACATCATTGAAAATAGCCTGCTCATCTACCAGATCGGGACTGGTTTCATACATGGCTCCCCACGAAGACGCATGCAAGAAACTACAGTGATAACACTCGTCATTGAATACTTTCCAGTTCCAGTCAAAGGGTTCCATTTTTAGCGGCTCAGACGCTTTTAACTCAGCCATGTTGTAGTTGGCGAGCTGCTCGCCTAGTTTGCCTAAACGCGTATGCAAAGCTGGTGCCAAGGTATCGTAGTTAATGAAGATGAAACCTTCCCACACCTCACTACGAATTTTGGGCAAACAGACACTCTTTGGATCAAAGCTCGCACCCGTATCCGTCAAACCAGGAGCGGACACCAATTCGCCTTCCATGTTGTAGACCCACGCATGCAAAGGACAGCTAATGCGGCGCACATTACCAGCGCCTTCCAAAAGCAACATATTGCGGTGACGGCATACATTGGACAGCACATTGATCTGCCCTTCACGAGTACGAATCGCAAACAACGCATCATTACCCACGTCAAAGGTGAAAAAATCACCTGTTTTGGGAATGTCATTAGCACGACCAATACAGAACCATTGATGTTTCCAGACAGCGTTTAGCTCAAACTGGAAAAACTCTTCAGAGTTAAAACACTCTGGAGGCAAAGCATAGACCTCATCGGTCTCCTGCTGAAAATAGCTAGTATCAAATTCTTCAATTTTTATAGGTGAACGTACGCTGCTCATGATTGTCTCTCCGTTGTAGTGATCTCTCACTTAATTAGTTTGTTGTTAGAGTGACATTCATCATGCAACAGAC
>CANQRK010000164.1 GCA_947626245.1 uncultured Paenalcaligenes sp.
ACCGATTTGGTGTAGTCAACGGAAACGGTACCGGTCCACTCTTCGGTAACTTTGCGCGTAATGATATTAATGACGCCTCCCATGGCTTCGGAACCATACAGAGAGGACATTGGGCCACGAATGACTTCAATACGCTCAATCATGGCTAAGGGGGGTAAGCCAATTTGTTTGCCACTGTCTTGACCGTTGGTGTTGACCGAGCGACCCGCTGACACAGGGCGACCATCGACTAAATACATGGTGTATTTTTTATCCATGCCACGAATACTGACGTCCTGTGTACCTGCTCCGCCGGTAACGTATACACCGGGAATGTCTTTAACCGCATCTACCACATCGCGATAGGCTTTATTTTCTAGTTCTTCGCGTGTAATGACGGAAATACTAGCCGGTGCGTCAATAATATCTTGTTCATGGCCGGCAGCAGTAATCACAATGGAGTTGAGTTGCTGTACTGAGGAATCAGTCGTTTGAGCCCAACTGACAGCTGAGGCGCCTGCAATTAAAGCAGTAGTGATGGCTCGAGTCAGAGGCTTAAGTCTTAGGTCTGGTGTGGCATGTTTCATTACTTTTCCTACGGAATGAACTGGACTTGAATAGATAAGTGAGTAAAGTAAGAGACATATTACCGTAATCTAAATAATAATCAATCTCAATGTTAAAACCATACCGGAATTGAGATTGATTATTATTTAGAGATGTGCTGGGGTTTAACTAAGTAGGGAGCCCATGTGAGGGCTCCCTGATTTGGATTATTTCATGGCTTTAAGTAGGTCAGCCGTGATGTTCTGTAAGTTGTTGAGACCACCACCGATTACATACCAACCATTGGGGTCAGCGTAGTAAACGCGACCCGCTTTAAAGGCTTCGGTTTGGCTGATTTCAGGATGCTGTGCCAAGGTGTTAGCCGCTGTTTTTTCTGCACCATTAATCGCGCTACGGTCGAGCACGATTAGCCAATCAGGTTCAGCTTTAGCAATATCAGCCATGACTTTAGCGCGAGCAGCTTCGGCTGCTTTGGCTTCAGGAGAGCCTGCTTCGGGGCGAGGAGTGGCTGGCGCATTGGGGTCTTTGGCAGGGACAACGGATTTGAGACCGGTTAGGTCGTAGGCATAGCCAAAGCGATCACCAGGAGCGTGAGCCATGACATTGTTTTTGACTACGAAAAGAAAGGCGCCTGTTTTGCCAGCATTGCTTTGTTGTAGTTGTTGTACATTGCTGTCGATGGCATCAATGGCTTGTTGCGCTTCAGCTTGTTTATCGAAAGCTGTCGCCAAAGCGAGGTTGTTAGCACGAAAATCGTCTAAAAACTGAGTGGGCTTGTTAGTAAAGGTTGCCACTGGTGCGATTTTTTGTAGCTCGGGGATCGCATTTTGAGAACGACCACCTGCAAAAATAAGGTCTGTTTTGAGTTCTTTTAGAACGTTGTAGTCTGGTTCAAATAAGGTACCAATGACCGTGGTATCGGAGAATTGAGCTAAATCCCCTTCGTATTTGGATTGTGGCACCCCAACGACAGGAATACCCAACGTATGCAAGCTATCTAAGATGGATAGATCAAAGGTAGTAATCGCAGTGGGGGCAGAGGGTAACTGAACGACGCCGTTTTGGTTTGGAAGCTCAAAAGCGGAGGCGGAAAAGCTAAGGCATAAGGCTGTGCATAAGCCCGCTAGACGGGAAGTAGTACTCACGAGAAATTCACCTTAAATAGGAGTGGAAATGATAATCGTTCTTATTCTACTTCTATTTAAGAAATTGTGCCCAACAAAAAAGCCACCGGGATGGTGGCTTGGTTTTAGTTGCGGCCGCTAAGGGTATTACGGATTTTTTTATCCGTGTTGTATTGGCTTAGCGCATAGGTTGCCCAAATCGCGGCAGGAATCCAACCGATTAAGGTGATTTGCAGGATTAAGCAGATAATGCCGGCAATAGGACGACCAATGGTGAAAAACACCATAAAGGGCAGAAAAATAGCAAGTAGCAGGCGCATGGGGAAAGTCTCAAGTAGCTAAAAAAGATAAGCGCTATTATAAGAACGATTTCTAGGCTGGAGTGTAAAAGAATGTAGAGACAAAAGCGCCCATTTAGGGCGCTTTAGGTTTAAGGGGGAGAGATTAATACCCCAAGGTCGAGCCATCGGGGTTACGTGGGTCGGAATAGCCCCACAAGACATCGCCTTCGCGTTGGACGGTTTGCGTGCGTCCCATAGAAGCTTTGACGTTAACGGTATGGCCTTTTTCCTCGAGCAAGCGAGTGGTATCGGTATTAAAGCCTTGTTCTACCCGTAGTTCATCGGGTGTCCATTGGTGGTGTACACGCAAAGCCGAAGCGGATTCGGCGGGGTTCATATCGTAATCCACCAGATTGGTCACGGTTTGCAAAACGGTAGTAATAATGCGTGCGCCACCAGGGCTACCGGTAACCAACACAGGTTGACCGTCTTTAAGTAACAACGTCGGTGTCATAGAGGACAGAGGACGTTTGCCTGGCGCAACGGCGTTGGCTTCGCCGCCTACTAAACCATAGGCATTGGCAACACCGGGTTTGGCTGAAAAGTCGTCCATTTCGTTATTCAATAAAATACCGGTGCCCTCGGCCACAATGCCGGTACCGAAGTTGGTATTAAGGGTATAGGTAACGGCGACCGCATTGCCGTCTTTGTCCATGATGGAGTAGTGGGTGGTTTGATCGCTTTCAAAGGGGAGGGGATTGCCGGGTTTGATGTGTTGCGCTGGTGTAGCTGTACCGGTAATTTTTTTGGCTAGCTCATCGGCATAGGCTTTAGAAATGAGGCCTTCGAGGGGGATATCGACAAAGTCAGGGTCACCGAGGTATTCGGCGCGGTCGGCATAGGCCAGTTTCATGCTTTCAGCCATATGGTGTACAGACTGTGCGCTGTTGTGGCCCCAGTCACCCAAAGGCCAACGTTCGAGCATATTCAGCATTTGGACTAGATGCGCACCACCCGAAGATGGAGGGGGCATGGTGACGACTTCGTAGCCACGGTAGGTCCCTGTGACAGGTTCGCGTTCGATGGCTTGATAACTGGCTAGATCTTTGAGGGTGATAGCGCCTGGGTAGGGTTCCATTTCTTTGGCTATGCGTCGCGCAATATCCCCCTGATAAAAAGCATAGCTGCCTTGCTTGGCAATGTGACGTAAGGAGTTAGCTAGGTCTTTTTGGACGAGTACATCACCGGATTTGAGGGGAGCACCATCACGCCAGAAAATAGCGGTAGTCGCGGGCCATTGTCCCATGTTTTTGGCTGAGGACAGTAAGACTTTGGCCAAGGTTTCACTGACCACAAATCCATTTTCAGCTAAATCAATCGCAGGTTGCATGACTTGGTGCAAAGGCATGGTTCCCCATTGTTGTAGCGCATGCTCTAAACCAGCAACCGTACCGGGTACCCCCACAGCATAATGAGTAAATAGCGATTTGCCATCAATGACTTCGCCATTGGCGTCTAAGTAGACATCGCGGTGTGCACCAGAAGGGGCCATTTCACGGAAATCGAGGGCCACACTGTCTTGGGAGTCGACATCGTAATACATCATAAAACCGCCGCCACCGATATTGCCGGCATTGGGTAACACGACGGCTAATGCGAAACCGACCGCTACCGCTGCATCGACAGCATTGCCACCTTGTTCAAGTATATTGAGACCAATTTGAGAGGCAAGATGGTGTTCGGAGGCAACCATGCCATTTTGCGCTACGACGGGATGAAACACAGACAGGCTGTGATCATAAGCAGCGGCAACGGCTTGGGTCGCTGCTGTTTGAGTAGGCGAAAATTGACTGGGTTGGTGGGCGCAGGCTCCTAACAACGCAATCAGAGCAGCTCCGGTGCTTAGGCGTAAGGTAAGGGAACGGTTTTTATTTAGCATTAGTGTGTTCTCGCAAAAGGAGTTTTTGTGTTTTTTGAGCAGAGGGTAGCGAACTAAAGCTGACTCGCAGAAGGGCTATGGCACGGCCTTGATTGTTGCGTTTGAGTCGTGAATAAAGGGCTTGTGCATCCTCTGGCGACAGGGATGCTCCTGTGTTAACTTTACACAAAGCCCCCCAAGAGTGCTATAGCTCATAGGGTTAATATCGGTTTTACCCTTTACGGAGACACAGATGTTGAATGCTTTATTAATAGAAAAAGAGCAGCAAGGGCAACAGGTTCGATTACAAGCGCTCACGCCGGATCAGTTACCTCAAGACGAGGTGTTAATTCGGGTGGCGTATAGCACCTTAAATTACAAGGACGCGCTAGCCATTACTGGCAAAGCCTCTATTGTGCGTCATAATCCGATGGTG
>CANQRK010000165.1 GCA_947626245.1 uncultured Paenalcaligenes sp.
GCCGAAATGCGTAATTATCCTCAAATCATTACCGGCAGCTCTGGTTATAGGCAAATTCAAGGCGAGCAGTGGGTAGCCAACCAACCCACCGTCAATGCGCTAGCTATTTTAGGTGATAGTTCACACCCTCGCTTTCCCATTTATAGACGTGAAGCAGACGATACGGATAATGAAAATACGATCGCTACTGCCGATTTTCACTATAGTCCAGCGGGCTTAGAGTGGGCTGTCTATGAAGACCCCTTACACGAGCCTGTTTTTCGTTTTAAAGGCCTGACTCGCCTCTAGCCGTATGCTTCTGACTCGCCCTCACGATCTATCTTCTTTAGAACAGCTCGCGACCCAGATCCGTCAGCGACAAGTTCCTATTCGTTTGGGCGAGAAAACTCGCGCCGCCCTGACCGTATTGCTTAGTCATCCAGAAAACACGGCTCTACTGTCTATTACGGAACTGGCTCAACAACTGGGCGTCAATGCCTCTACCCTCACTCGACTTGCCAAACGGCTAGGTTTTAGTGGTTTTGCTGAGTTTCAGCGTCTATTTAGAGACAGCGTCCGCCCCTCTGCACCGGCTTTCTATAGTGAACAAGCCAGTCGCCATTTACAAATTTGGAGCAACGGCACAGCACTGCCTAACCCTATAGACACCACACAGCAACGCATAGAGCAATTAGCCGAAGAAAACATAACTAATATCCGGCACGGTATAACGGCTCTATCCGCCCCCCACTTAGCTGCTGCTGCCCAAGCCATTGCCACGGCTAAACGAGTGCGTATTCATGGTGTACGTCAATACTCTGCCTTAGCCCAATTTATGGCCTATGGACTCAGTTTGATTCGCTCGGACGTGGCTAGATTAGATGGCTGTGGTTTAGGCTTGGCCGAAGGCTTAGCTCAGTTAGAGCCCAAAGACATATTAATTTCTGCCAGTGTTAGCCCTTATTCCCAAGAGGTATTGGCGACACATGAACAAGCACGGCAGGCTCAACTGACCACCATTAGCTTAACGGATCACGCTGGCTCACCGTTGGCCGTCAATACTGACTATGTCTTTTTAATTCCCTATCGCAGCAGTTTTTTTAGTAATAGTATCAGCGCTTATTTTGTCTTAGCGGAGGCTTTATTGAACCAAGTGGCTTGGGAACTAGGCAACAGTGCGCTCGAAGCCATTCATAAACGTGAGCAGCTGATTGCTGCCTTAAAGATAGAAAGCCACCGATAAAAAACGCGGCTCAAGCCGCGTAGTCTTACTCGTTTTCAGCGTGATATTGTGCCGCCGTTAATAGGCCATCCAAATCCGCCATCGTGTCTGGTTTTATTTTAAAGATCCAAGTATCGAAAGGGCTTTCGTTTAAAAGCTCTGGGGCATCGTCAAGGCGACTGTTGTACTCGATCACCGTACCGGCTAGCGGAGCATAGATGTCTGAGGCAGCCTTAACGGACTCCACCACACCGGCAATAGCGCCAGCATCTAAATGAACTTGCGTCGCAAAATCACCCACAAAAACCAAATCACCCAGCTGATCCTGAGCAAAATCCGTAATGCCCACTAAAACCACGTCGCCTTCTACTAAGGCCCACTCGTGCGTAGAGAGGTATTTTCTGTCGGTAGGTAAGTGCATTATATCTCCTTTATACAGCCTGACCACAGGCTACACCTGAGGCCCAAGCCCACTGAAAATTATAACCGCCGAGCCAACCGGTTACATCGACTGACTCGCCTATAAAATAAAGATTAGGATGAGCTCTAGAAGCCATCGTTTTTTGATTTAGATCTCGTGTATCAACACCACCACGCATGACTTCGGCTTTTTTATACCCTGCTGTACCCGTCGGCACTAGCTGCCAGTCGTGCAAAGCAGTCGCCACCTGCAACAAAGTTTTGTCAGGCAAATCTGCCAAACGCTTTTGTAAGACGTCTAGCGCTACACCCGTAGCGCTTAGCCACGGCTCTACAAGACGCTTGGGCAACAAGGTGCTAAGGTAGTTACCTAGCTGCTGCTTACTTGTGCGCTTGGCCTCTAATAGCGTGTGGTGTAAGTCCAACTCGGGGGCAAAATTAATATGCAGACGCTCGCTGGGATTCCAGTAGCTAGATATTTGTAAGATACCTGGTCCCGATAGGCCTCGATGGGTAAATAACAGGTCTTCGAGGAAAACCATTTTCTTTTTGGGCTTTAGCGCCACCCCCAATTCGACCTCGGCACTAACACCGCTTAAGGCCACAAAGTCCTGCCAAAGTTGCCCATCAAAGGTCAGGGGCACTAACGCAGGACGCGGTTCGATCACCTTGAGCCCAAACTGGCGTGCCACCTGTAAAGCAAAATCAGAGGCGCCGACTTGAGGCAGAGCCATCCCGCCGGTGGCTATCACCAGCTGTTGACAGCGAATAACACCTTGGTCTGTCGCTAGGGTATAGCCATCCTCTGTTTTTTGAATGGACTGAATCGCACACGGCATACGCCACGTCACGCCCCCTTTGAGGCATTCTTGGCGTAAGAGTTGAATAATGGACTCACTGGAATCATCACAAAACAACTGGCCTTTGTGCTTTTCATGCCAGCTAATCCCATAACTTTGTACCAAGCGTAAAAAGTCATTGGGTGTATAAGCCGCCAAAGCTGAACGGCAAAAATTGGGATTCTGCGAGACAAAGTTGTGCGGGGTCGTCCCCATATTGGTGAAGTTACAACGCCCTCCACCTGAAATACGGATTTTTTCACCTAGCTTTTTAGCGTGATCAATTAACACCACGCTACGCCCCCGCTGCCCTGCCACGCTAGCCGCCATCATACCGGCGGCTCCGGCCCCAATTACAGCCACATCAAATGCTACCGTCATACAGACTTAATCTTCACGAATACAATCTACGTAATGACGGGGTTTACCGTCTGGGCCAATGTCTTGGGCCAAACCATGCACATAGGTTTCAAAACCTGGGAACTCCGCATTAAATTCGCGAGCGAACTGCAAGTAATCCACAATCATGCGGTTAAAGCGTTCACCCGGAATCAATAGCGGAATACCGGGAGGATACGGAGTCAACAACACGCCCGTTACACGCCCTTCGAGTTCATCAATGCTGACACGCTCGACTTCGCGGTGTGCCATTTTGGCGTAAGCATCCGATGGCTTCATGGCTGGGATCATATCGCTGAGATAGACCTCGGTCGTTAAACGAGCCAAGTCGTATTTTTTGTAGACCTCGTGAATCATCTGGCACAAATCACGTAAACCTAAGCGGTCATACTTGGGATGCGCTTTACAGAAGTCAGGCAAAATACGCCACAAAGGCTGATTACGATCGTAGTCATCTTTAAACTGTTGCAAGGCGGTTAACAAGGTATTCCAACGACCTTTGGTAATGCCAATAGTGAACAAAATAAAGAAAGAATACAGACCTGTTTTCTCTACGACTACGCCATGTTCGGCTAAGTACTTAGACACCAAGGCGGCGGGAATACCGGTTTCCGCAAAGGTACCGGAAATATCCAAACCGGGAGTCACGACTGTCGCTTTGATGGGGTCAAGCATATTGAAGCTTTCGGCCAGTTCGCCAAACCCGTGCCATTTATCGCCAGATTTTAACAACCAGTCATCGCGGCTTCCAATGCCTTCGTTAGTCAGCTTGTCTGGACCCCAAACTTGGAACCACCAATCGTCTTTACCGTACTCAGAAGCCACCTTGCGCATTGCACGACGGAAATCGAGGGCTTCTTTGATGCTTTCCTCGACCAAAGCCGTCCCACCGGGGGGCTCCATCATGGCAGCAGCCACATCGCACGACGCAATAATGGCGTACTGCGGCGATGTAGAGGTATGCATCAAGTACGCCTCGTTAAAGATATTACGATCTAACACGCGGTCTTGGGCGTCTTGGACAGTAATTTGTGACGCTTGAGACAAACCGGCTAACAGTTTATGCGTGGAATGCGTGGCATACACCATGGTGTTTTTGCTACGCGGGCGATTTGGCCCAATCGCATGCATATCTTTGTAGAAATTATGGAAAGCGGCATGAGGCAACCAGGCTTCATCAAAGTGCAATGTCTCGATGCTTTCACCCAATGTTTCTTTGATCTGCTCTACGTTATAAATAACCCCATCATAGGTACTTTGAGTCAACGTCAAAATACGTGGGGTTTTATTGGCAGCTTCGCGCGCAAACGGATTGGCTTCAATCTTGCGCTGGATGCTTTCTTGGGAGAACTCATCTAGGGGAATAGGACCAATAATACCCAAGTGATTGCGAGTAGGACGCAAAAACACCGGGATAGCCCCCGTCATGGTAATCGCGTGC
>CANQRK010000166.1 GCA_947626245.1 uncultured Paenalcaligenes sp.
GCTTCAGCGTAAGTCTTTGTATCTTTATTCAGACCGCTCTAGTAGGGCTTTTACTTTTTTCTTACATTTAAAACCATTTTGCGATGGTTGCGAGTATAGACGGCGTTAAGGTGTAACTGTAATACGCCTTGACCAGAACCAAGTTGGTTTAATTTAAACACACCGCAAAGGAGTGATTATGAATAAAGATATCTTGGAAGGAAAATGGAAGCAGCTCAAAGGTAAGGCCCAAAAAAAATGGGGTCATCTAACGAACGACGAGCTAGACAAAGTGAATGGTAATAGACAGCAATTAGCTGGCTTAGTGCAAGAGCGTTATGGCAAAACTCGTGAGGAAGCCGAGGCAGAAGTGCAACGTTTTTATGACGATAATCCGTAATAAAGGCGTATAGCCCATAACGCAAACCCTGTAGTAACGTTGTTTTCAGCGTATAAATAGGAGTGGATTATGTTGCATTATGCTCTGCTGTTCTTCATTGTGGCCATTGTTGCCGCCGTACTTGGTTTCGGTGGTATTGCCGCCGGCGCCGCATCCATTGCTAAAATACTTTTCTTTGTGTTCTTAGTGCTAGCTATTCTCAGCTTAATCCGTGGGCTAATGAGTAAGTAGCGACCGGTACGAGGGGGCATGCCCCCGATCCTTTGTACGAGGAGGCCATGCCTCCGATTCTCTTTTCGTGTACATCGTTCCTTGATAAGAGGGCTCGCTTCTGATCTTTCTTGTGTGGCGAATCCATTCATGCCATCATCATAAAAAACGGAGCACCCCATCGCCGGCATGCTCCGTTCGTACCATTAGGCCAGCCAACGTTTACGACGCCGGTAGTGTTTGACGTTGTGATAGTCGACTCGATCGGCCCCGCCTAAATAGAATTCCTGTACATCGGGGTTTTCTTTTAGGACGGCAGCCTCGCCACTCATCACCACATTTCCGTTTTCTATCAGATAGGCCTGGTCCACGAACTCTAAGGCCGCAGCGGCGTTTTGCTCGACTAGCAACACGCTCATGTTATTTTCCTGATTAATCTTGCGAATAATACCGAAAATTTCTTGGACTAGACGAGGGGATAACCCCAGACTGGGCTCGTCGAGCATCAGCAGTTTGGGTTCAGTCATTAAGGCACGCCCAATGGCTAGCATTTGCTGCTCGCCACCCGATAAATAACCGGCTTTGGTTTTTTGAAATTGGGTGAGACGGGGAAAATAGTCATACACCATATCCCGCAGCTGATTAAGGCGAGTTCGAGAACCGCCGCTGCGATAGGCTGCAAGCAAGTTGTCGTCAGGCGTCAGGTGTCCAAAAATACGGCGTCCTTCCATTACATGTACTAAACCCATGGCGACGCGTTTGGGGGCTCCGTAAGGCAGAATGTTCTCGCCTAAAAACTCGATGGAGCCCCGAGTAACCTCACCACGCTCGGGGGCTAGCAGCCCGCTGATGGACTTGAGCGTGGTGCTTTTGCCTGCGCCGTTAGAGCCGAGTAGGGCAATCATGCCCCCCTCGTTGACATGCAATGAGACACCGCGAATGGCCAAGAATACCTTGTCATAGACCACTTCTACGTTGCTCAGTTTAAGCATTAACGACCCTCCTTAAAGGCTGCGGAGTCTTCATTGATGGATTCCCAAACGATGTCTTGATACGGATTGCTCCAGTCGTTTAGCGGCGCCCATTTTTCACCATCCCACTGCGCTACACGACCAAAACCGCCGCCTTGGTGATCTTTTTGCGTAAAGCTAAGCGGAGGTAGTAAACCATTCGCATCGTAGTTTTCTATCATTTCGAAACCTTTGCGCAGTTTGTCACCATCTAAGGGAGGGCCGAACTCAGCGAGCGCTAGACGGGCCGCTTCGACTGAAACCGCCATGGTGGCGACCCCGACGTTATAGTAGGTACGACCGACGTTTTCTTTTGGACCAGAGCCGTTACCGGGCTCGACCACTTTGGTAATGATCTCTTGGATCAGTTCGTTATCGGTACCGTTAGCTGTGCCTTCAAATTTACGAATGCCTTTGGCTGTGTCTTTACCGACGGCCTCCATGTCAGCTTCGGCTAGCCACACCACTGAGTGAATCTTTTCGGGGGCGATGCCATTACGAATGGCTTCACGCACGGAAACGGCTTGACCACCCCCAGCTCCCCAAATAATGACAAAGTCGGGACGGTAACGACGTACCTCGGACCACGTGGAGGACTGTTCGTTGCCGGGACTGGCATAGGGAAAGGTACGTAGATTGAAATCCAGTTTTTCAGAGAGTTTTTCTAGGACGGGAATGGGTTCACGACCAAAAGGGGAATCAATGTAGACGTGTGCGACTTTTTTACCTTGAAGACCGCCTTCGTGTTGCTCCATGTGATCAATTAGGGTAGCGGCTTGGGACCAGTAGGTAGACATGACAGGGAAGACGTAGGGAAAGGTTTCCCCGTCACTGGCATCGCCGCGACCGTGGAAGGCCGTAATCATGACCACCTCGTCATCGAGCACGCGATTGACCATGGCGCGAGCCACGGGAGTACTTAAAAAATCGAACCAGACCGCACCATCACGTAGGGCGCGGTTGTAGGCTTCGATACCGCGTTGTGGCTGGTTGCCGGTATCCGAGGAGAGGTATTCAATGGCATGACCATCAATGCCGCCGGTATCGTTAATCATGCGCAGATAGTCTTTTTGCCCTTGGGCGTATTCGTTAGTCAGAAAGGTATAAACGGCGGTGTAGTCTAGCGGGGCGGCAAATTTGATGGGTTCTTTGGCTTGGGCAGCACCAAAGCTGAGTACACCGGCCACGAGAGCGGCCCCAAAGGCCAATTTACGTAGGGATCTCATTGTTGTCTCCTAATTAGAGTAATAGCACTGTTTTTGATTACAGCTTTGAGTGACGGAAAGGCCAGACCAACAGATAGTTTCTGATGTTGTCGTAGATCTTTCCTAAACCAAGGGGTTCAAATAACAAGAATCCAACAATTAATGCGCCGTAAATCATTAAAGGAATATGGGCGAGTAAGTTGGTGGACACATCGAGCCAGCCCATGCCTGAGAGCATGATGACGAAGTTAGTAAGAAGGATGGGGACTAATAAAACAAAACCGGCACCAAGATAGGCACCTAAAACACTGCCTAGGCCACCTACCAATACCATGGCGACCAGTTGTACAGAGATGTTGAAGTTGAACTGTTCGGGCGTGACGGCTTGGTAATAACAAAAAGCCAAAATCGCGCCGGTTACCCCGCCCAAAAAGGAACTGGTAAAAAAGGCGACTAGCTTGTAGCGCACGACATTGATCCCAATGACGGCAGCGGCATAGTCTTTGTCGCGCACGGCTACCAGAGCACGACCTACGCTAGAGCGCTTGATGTTAAGAATCAATAAGGTAATAAAGACCACCCACAACAGCGCTAAGTAATAGCGAGCCATGTCGGATTTAAGGGCCACAAACAAGAAGGAGGTGGCAGGGGTTTGTAGGGTGGCTTGGGCTCCACCGCTGATGGCTGGTACGTTGACAATGGTCCAGTCCACTAAATACTGCATGGCTAAGGTGGCCATAACCAAGTACAGACCTTTAACACGTAACGCCGCTGCACCAAATACACTGCCAATAACGGCAGAGGTGAGTCCTGCGCCCAGTAAGGCGAGCTCTAGGGGAACGCCGGCGCGGGTCAAGTGGATACTGGTATAGGCACCAATGGCCATGACCGAGGCAAAGCCAAAGTGAAGCTGACCTGCAATACCCATGAGTAGAGTTAAGGAAAGAGCCGCAGCGCTGAGAATAAGCCAAGGCAGTATGTAGCTAGAGAGGTAGAAATTGCTGAAAATAAAGGGGGCCGCTAGGCCAAGAGCCAACAGAAAGTACACTTGGTAACGATCGGCGGGGATAGGCCAAAGTTGGCGTGCCGTTTCATAGCGAGTGTGGTGAATACCAGATAAACGATAAAACATAATTACACCCTCTCAATGTCTTCACGGCCCAAAATGCCATAAGGACGGACCATGATAGTGAGTAGAATAATCAGCGAGGTCACCACATCTCGGGTACCGCCACCGGCGAATTCATCAATATAACCAGGGATGACGCTACCTAAAATACCGACAATAAGACCCCCAATGAGCACTCCGAGTACGCTATCTAGACCACCTAAAATCACGACGGCAATCGCTGGGAATAACAGTTGAGAGAGCGTCCAGTCTACGCCCTGAACAGAGCCCCAAACTACGCCGGCCGCTAAGGCGGAAATGCCTGCCAAGCCCCATGAAATACCAATGGCTCG
>CANQRK010000167.1 GCA_947626245.1 uncultured Paenalcaligenes sp.
GCGCAGCCCCACTTATCGAAGGTAGTACAGAAAGCGCATTGTTTGCTTATTTGTCTGTGGGTAAACGTAGCTTGGTGTGTGACTTGTCATCTTCAGATGGGAAAGCATTGCTCGAAAGCCAACTCGAACTGGCCGACATCTTAATTGAAGATGTTCCGGTGCATGATCGAGCCGATCTGGGGTTAGATCCCCACGTGATTACAGTGCGTTTCCCACAATTGGTTCATGTCAGCGTGCTGCCTTTCGGGGCCAGCGGGCCTAAAGCCAATTGGGACGGCGTAGAAGTTAATCTTTTACATGCGGGTGGCGAAGGGTTTCTTTTGCCTAATGGTTTATCGCATGAAATGTTTCCGGATCGACCCCCATTAAAAATTTATGGTCATTTTGGTAGTTATCAGGGCGGGGTGTCGGCAGCATTATGTGCGTTGGCGGCATGGTGGGCTGTGCCTGCTTCGGGCGGACAATATATTGATGTTTCGGTCCAAGATGCCGTGTTGTCAGTGGGCGCTTTTGCTTTACAGCGGTTGGGTGACGGCTCGTTAGAGCATCGTTCGACACGCAGTTTTCGGTATGGTGGTGTTTTTGAGGCGCAGGATGGCTTTGTAGAATTGTTGACCCTAGAAGAACGACAGTGGCAAGCCTTGACTCAATTACTAGGCAGTCCAGCATGGACTCAAGACGAGGCGCTATCCGATTCACTAGAGCGCAGCCGGCGCGGAGCTGAAATTAATGCCCATGTTCGAGCTTGGATGAAGCAGCACTCCGTGGAGGATATCGTCCGACGGGCACAGGATTTAGGTGTACCTGCCGCCAAATACCGTACCCCCCAAGAGGTGGTAAACGGTGAGCATGAGCGGGCCCGTGGCTTATTTGCCTCAGCCACTCTCGAAGGCGGACAAGAGGCTGATATGTTAGTGGCCCCTTTTCAGTTTAGGTGTACGCCATTATCGGGCGGAGGCGTAGTACCTGCACTAAATGAAATGACAGAGGAGCAGTTTCAATGAAAATAGCACCTGCACCGCTCTCTGGTATACGTATTGCCGATTTTACAATTCATGCGGCCGGCCCTTACTGTACACATATTCTGTCCCAGCTAGGAGCAGAGTGTATAAAAATAGAAAGTCAGTCGCGGCTTGATGCCTTTCGCAAACCGCATGCGGTTTATGGACGTATGTCGGCAGCGACTTTTGATCAAGTTTCCTCAAACAAGTTATCGGTACGTTTGAATTTAAAAAAAGCAGAGGCTGTTGCCTTAGCTAAGCAGCTTGTTTCCATTTCTGATATTGCTGCAGAAAGTTTTCGTCCGGGCGTTATGCGCCGCTTGGGCCTCGATTTTGAGTCACTGTGCGAGGTCAAAGAGGACCTTGTTTATGTGTCGTTGTCCTCGTGTGGGCAAAGCGGTCCAGATTCGCACTTTGCCGGTTATGCGCCGTTGTTTGGGGCGTGGGGTGGTTTAGGTTGGATGACAGGCTACAGCGATGGTCCTCCTGTGGAAATGCGTCATGTGATGGATCATGCGGCTGGGTTGCATGCGGCGCTGGCTACAACGGCGGCATTGAATCAGCGCCGCTGCACAGGGCAAGCACAGCATGTTGACTTAGCTGCTCGCGAAGTAGCTTCTGCCATGATTGGTGATGCGCTGATCCTAGCTAGTTTGGGCCTGCAGCCGCCCAGAACGGGCAATGCAGATTTGGGCATGATGCCGCATGGTATTTACCCCACTGCACAGCCAGATCGATGGCTGACCCTTGCCGTTCGAAGTGATGCAGAGTGGCGCGCATTGGTCAACGTTTTGGGAGCAGGTGAATACCTGCCACAGTACGCAACCACACAGGGTCGGCTAGATCACAGCAACGAGCTAGAGGCGTTGCTGTCTCGGTGGCTGGCGAGTCGTAATGCAGATGAAACCGCTGCGCAATTACAGCAAGTGGGGGTCTGCGCTCATGTTTCTTGGACTATGCAAGACATAGCTTCTGATCCTCATCTTCGAGCTCGTCAGGCAGTTATTGATGTGAGCGGTCCTACCATTCCTGAGCGTCCCGTTGTGGGGGCTATAGGTCAGTTTTCACAAACGGATGATATAGGTGTTAAACGCCTTACGCCCGATCTGGGGCAGGACGAAGAGTACGTATTTGGAGAGCTACTAGGCCTAAGTACAGCTAAACGAGCTAGCTTAGAGGCTCAAGAAGTCATTCTATAAATAATGAGGGTGAGGATACGATGGCGAAAACGAATTCTATTTATTTAGTGCTTGATATGGAAAATGATCTAGTGCATGCCGATGGGCCGAATGGAAAGGCAGGCTATAGCGATCAAGTGCAAGGTCGGGGCATTGTAGAAAAAACGCGTCGTGCTATTGATAAGGCGCGTGCTGCGGGGGTTCCTATTGGCTTTGTGCGGGTTGGTTTTTCTCCTGATTATCGCGAGTGTCCTCCTCATTCACCCATTTTTTCGGGGGCGCGCAAAAACGGTATTTTCAAATTAGGCGAGTGGGGCACCGAGACGCATCCCGATTTGGGTCAGAGGCCTACTGATTTTGATATTATCAAACATCGAGTCAGTCCGTTTTACAGCACTCATCTCGAGGCCATTTTACGTGCTAATGGTATTACACGAATTTATTGCTCTGGCATTTCTACGAATGCCGTTGTTCAGGCCATGGTTCGAGAGGGCCACGATAGAGACTATGAAATGGTTGTGCTCGAAGACTGCTGTGCTGGTTTGACTAAAGAGGAGCACGATTATGCTGTAGCTGGGCTACAGCGCTTTTGTCGTATGACAAACTCTGAGGAGGTGGTCTTTGACTAAGCAAAAAATGCCAATGATTCATCGCAGTCTATTATTTGTTCCGGGACATCGCCCCGAACGGTTTGATAAGGCCGCTGCTAGTGGAGCGCATCAAGTAGTCTTAGACTTAGAGGACGCCGTTGCACCGGACGCTAAATCCGAGGCCAGGCAGATGATTGCCGCGTGGCTAAAACAGGGTGGTCAAGCCATGGTGCGTGTGAATGCCGCTGACTCGCCATGGCATGCTGAAGACATACGAATGCTGCACTCCATCCCCGGAGTGGGTGTGATGCTGCCAAAAGCATGCAAAGACTCCTTAGCCAGTTTAGTCAAGGATTTACCGGGTCGCCCCGTTATTGCGCTACTAGAAACAGTGCGTGGCTACCTACAGTTGCGCGATGTATGTGCTATTCGGGGATTAGACCGAATCGCTTTTGGCAGTTTAGATTTTGGTAGTGAAAGTGGCATTGCTGACGAGGTTGATGCATTAACTACAGTTCGGACAACGATTGTTCTTGAGTCCGCTTATGCGGGTCTACAAGCCCCCATTGATGGTGTAAGCACCGAGTTTAATGATGTAGAGCGTATGCGCTCAGATGTGCTTCGATCCAAACAACTGGGTTTTGGTGGGAAATTATGTATACATCCTAGGCAGGTTGCCGCCGTAAATGATGCATTTTTACCAACGGCCGAGGAATACGACTGGGCACAGCGGGTTCTGGTCGCTTTTGAGCAAAGTAAAGGGGCTGCAACGGCCATAGATGGTAAAATGATTGATAGGCCAGTTGTGGATCATGCACAACGCATCATTGCTGACTCTGATCACAGGAGTCCTCAATATTGACAAGGCCCCTCTAAGAGTGCCGGGTAATTTCTTATGGCACGATCGTAAATTACGTTGAGCTAGATGATGGATTACCGAACTAAAGAAGAGCAAGTAGCGGATTTTTTACGCGAGCGTATTATATCTGGAGTGTATCCACGAGGATCTCGACTAAAACAAGCTGAAATTGCCGAGCAATTACAGCTTAGTATTACGCCTGTACGCGAAGCGCTAAAAATTCTTGAAGCCGAAGGCTATGTGAATGCAGGCTCGTATCGGGGTGCCCGAGTGGTGCCCTTTGATGAAAGTGCTTCTAACGAGATTTTACAGTTGCGATTGCAGCTAGAGTCTCGTTTGGTTCGTGGTGCCGTAGACAATATTACCCTCGAAGACCTAACCGAGTTGCGCGCCTTAGCCGACGAGTTTGAGCAGGCTTTTAAGCGTGGTGATCGAGCCATAGCGCGTGGTATTAACTATCGCTTTCATCGCCGTCTTTACGACATTGCACAAATGCCTCAAACATTGCATTTTGTGCAAATTCTTTGGGCGCGTTACCCCTTTGATTTAATTAACTCGGTCGGAGGGCGAGGCGAAGAAGCCGTTGATGAACACACAGAAATTCTTGATGCCTTTGCTGCCGGTGA
>CANQRK010000168.1 GCA_947626245.1 uncultured Paenalcaligenes sp.
CTGACGAGCCTGCTCCAACTAATACCATCGCCCAACGCGATGCCCTCATGAGCAATGCTCCCGCCGCTTCCGACGGGCTTTTCTTAGTTCCCACTGTTATCGAATAAGTACTACATTATGTCTTTATTTACCGAGTTCCCTGACATCACCGCCATGGGACAAGCCCTACGTGCTGGCAAAACCAGTGCGCGCGAGTTAGCCCAAGACGCATTAAAACAGATCCAACAAAGCCCATTAAACGCCTTTGTACACGTAGACGCAGACCTAAGCCTATCCCAAGCCGATCAAGCCGATACATTATTGCAATCAGGCCAAGCGACTGCGCTAACAGGTATTCCTATTGCCCACAAAGACGTCATCGTGACGCAGGGCTGGCGCACCACCGCGGCCAGTAAAATGCTAGCTGACTACGTGAGTCCCTTTGATGCCACCTTGGTACAACAGCTACAACAAGCAGGCGCTGTATCGCTAGGCAAGCTCAACTGTGACGAGTTTGCTATGGGCGCAGACAGCACTAGCTCTTACTTTGGCGCTGTTCAAAACCCGTGGGATCCTAGCCGCACGCCCGGTGGCTCCTCGGGTGGTTCAGCTGCCGCTGTAGCCGCTGGTCTAGTCATGGCGGCTACTGGTACTGATACCGGTGGTTCTATTCGCCAACCCGCTGCCCATTGTGGCCTAACAGGCATCAAACCCACCTATGGCACCGTGTCACGTTATGGCGTAATTGCCTATGCGTCTAGCATGGACCAAGCCGGTCCCATTGCACGCAGCGCGCGCGATGCTTTACTAGTATTGGAAACCATCAGCGGCTTTGATAACAACGACCCGACCAGCCTAGAGCAATGCGGCAATCAAGCCAACACAGGCACACGAGTACGCGAACAATTCAATCAGCATCACAGCCAATTTGACGCTCATGGCGATCAGCCCCTCAAAGGCCTACGCATTGGTGTGCCCACCGAATTTTTCACCAGCACACTAGACAACGAAAGCGCCACCATCATTGAAAGCGCGCTGCAGTTCTACGAATCCTTAGGTGCTACGCGTGTTCAGGTTTCCTTGCCACGCACACAGTTAGCTATTCCGGCTTATTACGTGATTACCCCTGCCGAAGCCTCTAGCAACCTATCTCGCTTTGATGGCGTTCGCTTTGGCCACCGTGCCAAGGACTACCACGACCTACAAAGTATGATCAGCAATAGCCGTACCGAAGCCTTTGGCCCCGAGGTCATTCGTCGCATTTTGACAGGGACTTACGTACTGTGCGAAGGCTACTACGATGCCTACTACTTACAAGCACAGCGTGTACGTCGCCTTATTACTAACGACTTCCAACAGGTTTTTGACCAATGCGATGTCATCATGGGCCCAGTGACCACTCGCCCTGCACAGCCTTTGGATCAGCAATCGTCTGACCCTACCGCTGACTGGCGCGACGACGTCTACACCCTTTGTGCCAACTTAGCGGGTCTACCTGCGATGTCACACCCCTGCGGTTTCAACGTAAACAACCTCCCAGTTGGGTTGCAGCTTATTGGTAACTACTTCACCGAAGGTCAACTTCTAGCCATTGCAGATCGCTTCCAACAGCACAGCGACTGGCATCAACGCATTGCAGGAACAAAATAATGGAATGGGAAATTGTGATTGGGCTAGAAACTCACGCCCAACTCTCGACTAAATCAAAGATTTTTTCACTCAGCAGCACGGCTTTTGGCGCAGAACCAAACACCCAAGCCTCGGCCATTGACATGGCTTTGCCCGGCACGCTGCCTTTATTCAACAAGTCTGCCGCTGACAAAGCCATCCGCTTTGGTTTAGCCGTAGGGGCCACCATCACCCCTCGCTCAGTCTTTGCGCGTAAAAACTATTTCTATCCCGACTTACCTAAAAACTACCAAACCAGTCAATTTGACCTACCCGTAGTACAAGGCGGGCAAATCCACTTTTTCGTCGGTGACCAAGAGCACACCATTAATCTGACTCGTGCTCACCTCGAAGAAGACGCCGGTAAATCCTTGCACGAAAACTTCACTGGCCCGTATGGCGAGTCCTCTACCGGTATCGACTTAAACCGTGCCGGCACCCCGCTATTGGAAATTGTGTCCGAACCCGAGATGCGCTCTGCCGCCGAAGCCGTTGCCTATGCACGCGCCATGCACTCATTGGTAGTGTGGTTGGGTATTTGTGATGGCAACATGCAAGAAGGTTCCTTCCGTTGCGATGCCAACGTATCGGTACGTCCCAAAGGTCAAGAAAAACTGGGTACACGCTGCGAACTCAAAAACATCAACTCGTTCCGTTTCCTAGAACGCGCCATTAACTACGAGGCTCGTCGTCAAATCGAGCTCATCGAAGACGGGGGTAAAGTCACCCAAGAAACGCGTTTATACGATGCTGACCTCGATGAAACTCGCAGTATGCGCAGCAAAGAGGACGCTAACGATTACCGTTATTTTGCTGATCCCGATCAGGCACCGTTATACATCAGCCCCGAGTGGATCGAGCGCGTTAAAGCCGATATGCCCGAGCTACCAGCTCAAAAACGAGCCCGTTTTGAAAATGAATTAGGTTTAAGCGCTTACGATGCCAATCAGCTAACGGTATCGCGTGATGTCGCCGACTTCTTTGAGAAAACCGTTGCCGTGCTAAATCAACAGCATGCTAAATTGGCGGCCAACTGGATCATTACCGATTTAACAGCGGTGTTAAATCGTGAAGAGTTGACGATTCATCAGTCTAAAATCCAACCAACTCAACTCGCTAAACTGATCTCACGTATTGCTGACAGCACCATTTCCAACAAAATGGCACGTGAAGTCTTTGCGGCCATGTGGGAAGGCGAACAAGACGCAGATGCCGACCTCATTATTGAAAAACGTGGTCTCAAGCAAATCAGCGACACCGGTGCTATCGAAGCCATGGTAGACGAAGTCATCGCGGCCAACCCAGCCATCGTTGAGCAATACCATGCCGGTCGTGATAAAGCCTTCAACTCCTTGGTAGGCCAAGTCATGAAAGCCGCCCGCGGCAAAGCCAACCCACAGCAAGTCACCGACATGCTGAAGGCAAAACTAGACTAAACAGAGGGGGCATAGCCCCCTCGTACAAACTACACGCCGTAACGTGTGCGGTAGGCGGCGACGGCTTGTTGGTGCTGTGCGAGTTCAGCGTTGTTTTCTAGGTAGGCCATAATATCGCTTAACGACGCGATACTGATGACGGGGATACCGTATTTTTGACTCACCTCTTGTACAGCAGAATGAGGGGATAGCTGATCGTCTGCACCGGCTCGCTCCATACGATCCAAGGCAATTAAAACCCCGGCTGGCTCGGCGCCCGCATCACGAATAATATCGACGGATTCACGTACCGATGTGCCTGCAGTGATAACATCATCAATAATAATTACCTTGCCTTGCAACGGGGCGCCCACCAAGGTGCCGCCCTCTCCGTGTGCTTTGGCTTCTTTGCGGTTGAATGCAAACGGTACATCACTGCCTGCTAAACTGGGGTGTTGCGCCAAGGCAATAGAGGTGGCGGTGGCTAATGGGATACCTTTATAGGCAGGGCCAAACAGCATGTCGAACTCTACCCCTGAGTCCACTAGAGCCTGGGCATAAAACTGTGCCAACGCCCCCACTGAGGCTCCACTGTTAAACAAACCCGCATTAAAAAAGTAGGGACTTAAACGACCCGACTTCACCTTAAATTCACCAAAGCGTAGCACCCCTTGCTCTAGAGCAAAGCGCACAAATTCATGACGTTGTGAGGACATAATTCAATTCCAAATTCTAGCGAAAAATAACTCAGGTATTATTCCATGAAAGTCAGCACTTTGTGCTGTTAGTTCAGCTCATATTAACTCCCAAAGGTTTGCACTATGAAAATGCCCGTTTTTTATCTGTCTCATGGTGGTGGCCCGTGGCCTTGGATGGAAGGCAGCTCACGTTACGACACCGCTCTGTTGGATTGCTTGCAAAAACTACCCGCACAGCTTCCCGCTGTCCCCAAAGCTATTTTGATGGTTTCCGCGCATTGGGAAAGCGAACAAAGCGAGTTTTTGATCCAAGCACACCCCCAGCCTAGTATGTATTATGACTACTACAATTTTCCCGAGCATACCTACCAAGTGGTATACCCTGCCCCCGGGCAGCCCGAGCTAGCCGAACAAGTCCAAACCCTGATTAAACAAGCGGGTGGGCAGGCAACCCTTGATCACGAGCGTGGTTTTGATCACGGCG
>CANQRK010000169.1 GCA_947626245.1 uncultured Paenalcaligenes sp.
CGGTTTTATTAACCTTTGGCACCGACTCCCTAGGCTTTTTTATTTTCTTAGGTCTGGCTACTATCTTTTTGATTTAACTCATCATCACAGCTTGGAGCTGAGTTAAACGCCCCTTTAACTGCTCCAAGCCCACTGCATCCATACCGATAAATACCAGTTGAGTCTGTGTTGCTACTCTAGCGCTCGGTATGATACGACACTGGGTTTTAGTCCACTGCAGCACCATCGTCTTTCCATCTGCCATCCTCACTAGACCTTTGACTCTATATAAACCCGCTGCAAACTCCTGCAATAAAGCAGTCAGCTCAGCCAAAGAAAACGCCTCTTCGGACTCAAAACTAAAACTATGCCAAGCTTCTCCTGTGTTTAAGGCCTTGTTGAAAGGTATAGGCTCAGGAAGAGCTGGCTTTGAGTCCGACAAATACGAATACTCTATTAACGCTTTACTCTCTGTCAGCAGCCCGATCAACGCTTTAGGTAGAATCTGATTCTTTGTAAGACGATTCAACACCACACAAGAAGCCGCCACTATTTGTTGCTGCCAAACTGTATTGACTCGCTCGTCTGCGCTAAAGTGATCAGCTAAAGACACATCAACAAAACACCGTACCTCCAGCAACTCAAAGCGTCGAGCGACTTGAATCATATCCGCTACCCTAGCAGCATTCGCCACACCGCTTAACTCTATATAGAGTGCGGCCGGAACAGGATTCAAACGCCCTATTTCTGCAAGTTTCTCTGCCATACTTGCTCCTAACGTACAACAAACACACCCGTTGTTTAGCCGGATGATGTCTTCGTCTTGGTAAGCAATTAAACTAGCATCTATATTAATATGCCCAAAATCATTGACTAAGACCAAACTATCAGTAGCGATCTCAGACTGCAATAACTGATTTAAATACGTGGTTTTACCTGAGCCTAAAAACCCGGTGAGTAAAGTAGTTGGTATAGGTTTAAGCCTTGTCATTGTGATGAACCTCACCCCCTAGAACAGTAGCTCTAACCTGTACCTCTAGTAACTGATCGCCGGAAATCGCCAATAAATCCTGATCTAAAACCACCATATCAGCATACTTCCCCACCTCTAAGCTGCCCACTTTATCATCCATGTGCAAAGTATAAGCAGCACCTAAAGTCATTAGCTCCAACGCCTCTGCTATGGTCAAGGCCTCATGCTCCCCAAGCACATGCCCACTTGCTGTTTTTCTCTCTACAGCACACCACATAGAAAACAAAGGTCCCAAAGGTGTCACCGGGGCATCACAATGCATAGCGACAGGTAAACCCAAAGCTCGTGCAGAGCGCAAAGGTTGCATACGTCTAGAGCGAGTAAAACCTAAGGTTTTCTGGCGATGAACATCACCCCAATAATAAATGTGGTTCACAAACATATTCAAACACACACCCAACTTTGCAGCCCGTCTCATTTGCGCCTGACTAATAAACTGGCAGTGTTGTAACGTATGACGATGATCGGCCCTGTACCATAAAGACTGCGCTTCCTCTATGGCATCCAACATCAATGCTATCGCCTCATCGCCATTCGTATGAATATGCATCTGCAAACCTGCCTGATGGTAATCCAACACAATCTGCTTTAAGACCTCTGGCGGAGCATTCCATATCCCATTCTCATGGCCATTATGATAACCAGGCCATAACATGCGTGCAGAAAAGCCTTGGATAGAGCCGTCCGTCATCACTTTAACTAAGCCAAAATGCAGCTTATCGTGGTTATGACTCTGACACTCCAAAACCCGTTCAATGCCTTGGTCATTTTTCCACTCTAACGCCCCCATTGCCGGCACTAATCGAACCGGATATTTTTCTTTTTGTGTGCTTTGTCTTAAAGCTCTCACCCCATTATCAGACAAGGGGTTATACAAATCTGTAATAGTCGTTATGCCAGTACGCTGTGCTGCTTGAGCATAACTCTCCAGAGTTGCAGCACTAGCGACCTCCTCAAAAATGCTGCGTCCTAACGCTTCAAATACCGCATGC
Source organism: uncultured Paenalcaligenes sp. (assembly GCA_947626245.1). Lineage (GTDB taxonomy): Bacteria > Pseudomonadota > Gammaproteobacteria > Burkholderiales > Burkholderiaceae_B > Paenalcaligenes. The sequence continues at coordinate 2,005 of CANQRK010000169.1, forward strand.
ATGGCGGCCATTTCCCGTAGCTCGCCTGTAAGTGCCCCCTGCTCGTCAAGCATCACCCCTTCGATATTAGCGTTTTTAGCTAAAGAGGTTTGAGCAATCATCGCGCTATTCACAGTCATCAAGTGCAAATTTGCATGAAAGATAACGACAGGTCGATCAGACACCGCTGAGTCAAGCACATGCCGATCTAAACGCTCTGTGTCAAAGTACACAGGGTCAAAGCCCCAAGCAACTAAGGGCTGATTGGGCGGCAACTGCTTTGACTCTTCAATCACACGTTGCCGAATGTCTTGCAAGCTTTGATTGCCCTCAAACAACACTCCCTGCGGGTTATGACGAGGGAAATACCCTAAATAAACATAATTCCACATCGCCCCCTCTAAAGCATGGCTATGCCCCTCAACAAAACCAGGGTAAATATAATCTTGGCTAAAACGGGTATCTAAAACATACTCCCCTACATCAGCGATATCTTCTAAAGTCCCTACTGCCAACACCTTGCCGTTTTTAACGGCAATATGGGTGGCACTAGGCAAAGAAGGATCTAAAGTAAGAATTCGTTTTGCGGAAAAAATGGTAATCATTATTATTCTCCTACCACCGCACTACGAACCCGTGCGGAGCCCTTTTTCATCATTAACAAAGGAATTAAAACTAAAGGAATAAAAGCAGTTGCTGCGACTGTCATCAAGTACGTGCTCGGACTCAGTGACGGGGCAATCGGTGTCACTATAAATAGGAAGGGAGCATTTATAAGCACAATAGCTAAGTTAAAAAATGCGAGCTCTTTAGCGACCGAAGTACTAAAGTCCGCATCCAGTAAACGCAACAGTAACAATCCTGTACCGGTCGTACCTGTACAACAACCAAAAGAAGTAATGGCTCGCTCAGGGCCTAATTTGCCACTCCAGTGACCCACATACCAGCACAGGATAAAAGTCGCCAACGTAATCGCTACTGTCACCAACAAAATAGGCACAACCAGGGAATACAAAACGGCCAATGAAATACTCATAATTGTGCCTACAACCATGAAATCCACTGAGGCACCTGTTAAGCGTTTTAAACACTCATCATCAACATAATGACCCCAACCTTTACGATCAATAATCCAGCGCATCAATACACATACGGCTAAACCATGTATAAAAAACATGTTATAGCTAAATAAAACGCTCAAACTAATCCCAAAAGGCGCTTTTCCTGCGACGACGACTTGCATTATCTGCAGCCAAAAATGAGTCACAATGTACGCAAACCCTAACAAACCAATATGCCAAGCCAAACTATCCATATTGGCGCTATGCGTCACTAAACGAGCCTCTGTTTGCCCTGCACCTTTTTGGAAAAAACCCAAAAGAAAATTATCGTCAATGCCGGATTTTTTATTTAGATTTTTACCGGAACGAATGACTCTTCGTGCTGCAGGCACCCCTACAAAAAAAGCGACCAGAAAGCCAAGTGAAGCATAAATTAACCCTACCTGTGACGCATTCACTATGCCGTAATCATTTTCCCAAATACCACCATAAGTCAAAGCTTGACCTGGCCCTTGAGTAAAGCCATGTGCGATTAAGGCTCCCAACATTGGTCCTACTTGACTACCTGTCACAGCATCATAAGCATAAATCAGACCATAACCAATCAAAGCCTGTAGGCCTAAACTAGCGGTCCAAATTAAAGTCAGCCAGATTCCCCCCTTGACTATACTCTCTCCTGACAAACTTTTATCTTTACTACTACCCGTCAGACACAATGACATAAAACTCAACGTGAAAAAATGAAACGTTAAACTATTAAAATCATTTGGGCTATAACCTGGCAATAAATCAAAGGCCAATAAAATAAAGCCTAAAGCACCGCCTAAAATGCTAGCGGGAACAAGCGAGTTTTGTAAAAATGGCAAATGACGCCGTAAAACGCCCCCTATTACTAGCATTAATGCCATCAGAGCAAAAGCCACTACCCCCTGAAAAGTGCTCTCCATGACCTCTCCTTATATGAGACAAATTATATTAATTAATGGAATAAATAGTCATTCTTATAGTGCCGTGGTTCTTCAAGTAGCAATATGGGCATATACCCTAAAAAAAATACCATTAAACGAGACAAGTCATTCCAAATAAAAACCGCCCAGAGTGAAAATCACTCTGGGCGGTTTTTATTTGACTTAGAAGAGTCTTAACTTAACTTGCCATGACAATGCTTGTATTTCTTGCCACTGCCGCACGGG
>CANQRK010000170.1 GCA_947626245.1 uncultured Paenalcaligenes sp.
GTTGAATCATGCGTTCAAAAGTCAGACCTTGCGCAAAATTCCTGAACTTTTTTCCATCGGATGACCCAATTAACTCATGCAGTTGGGTCCACTTTAACAGTTCACGTTTCTGTTTTTCTATATGATCTAGCTGTTGTTGAGCTTGAGCTTTTTTGTTTTGTTGTGTGCTTAGTTGCAGTTGAATACTACCTTGCTGTTGCAATAGCTGATTTGAACGGTGTTGTGCTGCGTGTAGCTGTGTGATTAATTGGGCAGCATCACAATGTGCTACCGCGGCTTCTAGTGTGCTTAAACGTTGCGTTAGGGTACGGTGCTCGTTGTGTAGTAGGGCTTCGGTTTGGTGCAGCTCGTCTTGCTGTTGGCGCAACTGTGAACGCTGCTCAGGACTTAGCACTGCCTGTAAATACGCCTCTTCGGTTTCAAAATCGTGTTGTATTAAGGCTTGCTGGAACTGCTGCGATAAGGCATTAAGCTCTTGTTTCTGCTGTGTCTGTTCAGTCGTTAAACGTTGAATTTCTGTATTTAAAGCATGTTTTTTTAGCTGAAGTGCTTGGGCAAGCTCTTCCGCTTCTTTTTCTTGTTTTTGAGCGACTTGGAGTGCAGCCTCTAGTTGTTGCTCAGCTTTATCTGGATCCTCATCCTTTAATACGGCTTGCCGTTGTGCCGTCAATTGCGCTATCTGTTCTGTTAATTGATTTACTTCTAAAATAGTTTGTTGCTGTTCGGTTTGATGCTGGATTAACTGCAGCTCAACACGTTCTAGTGTCGATGCCATTCGTTGCTGTTCATGTTGCAACTGCTGTTGTTGCTCTTGATAACTAACCCAGCGCTGTTTACGTTGCGCCAACTCAGCCAATGCCTGAACCAAGGACTGGGGCTCGGCAGCTAAATATAAAGCACATTGCTGGCTAAGATCATGCTTTTGTTGAGTTAAACGGGTTTGGCGTGATGTTATATCTGCCAGCAATGCATTTTGTGTCTGTTGGTGTTGCTGCAAAGTCCAAGCCATTTGCTGTGCTTGGCTTTCTAACTCTACTTTTTTCAATTGGGCTTGATCAATCTGTTGCTGGCTTGAGCCCAGCTGTTGTTGTAGTGCTTCCAGTTGAGCAAATTGCGATTCTATGGCTAGTAGGTTTTGCTGCTCAGTCAACACGTGCTGCGCTAACTCCTCTAACGAGACCTGAGATCGATCCACACCTGAAACAGTGGTTTTGAACCGCTGATTAAACCGCTGTATGCGCTGTTGTTGCTGCTGCTCCCATTGCGTCTGTGCGTTGTGTATTGATTTTAGCTGTTCTTGTTGTCGCGTGATTTGCACCAACGTCTCTTGCTCTTGCTGCTGCAGCGCTTTAAATCGAGTTTGAGCTTGCTCTAGTTGAGCTTGGCTTTCACTCAGTTGATGAATGACGCCTTCGCTAAGATAGGGGTGTTGCGTTGAACCACATAGGGGGCAGGGTTGATCGTCTTTTAAACGCGAGCGCTCTTGCTCTAAATCTAGCACACGTTGTTCGGTAGTCACCAATTGCGCTAAGGTGTTGCACAGTTGATCTTGTTGTTCTTTCTGGGCTTGTAGCTGTTCCAGTTGTTGTTGCTCTCGCTCTATGTGCTCATTTAACTGCTGCTGATTGTGCAGAGCATCCGTCATTTTATGATCTAGATCGTGTAGCTCTTGATATAGCTCTTGTTTGGCTTGAACTAAGGCACAGTGATCTTTTTGATCTTGTCGCTGTACCTGCCATTGCTCGAGGGATTGATTTTGCGCTTTATGTTTAAATTCCTGCATCAGCGCATCGTGAGTAAGCTGCTGTTGCTCTACGACTTGACGATGCTGATTCAGTTGCAAGGTATGTTGATCTAGTTGCGCCGTGAGATGTTGGTCTTTATCCGCATTAGCGTGGTAACGCTGCTGTTGGGCTGTGTGTTCTTGTTCCAGTTCTACCAGTTGCTGATAGCGTTGCTCTACTACGGCTAGCTGTTCAATTAAACCTGCATCTTGCTGATGTTGCGTTACATACTGCTCGCACTCTAGCAAAGACTGACGTACCTGATCAGTACGCTCTTTGGCTTGTTTTACCTGTTGTTGACTAGCCAGGACTTCTTGCTGAATGTTTTTTAGGTTAGTGGCTTTTTGTTGTTGGCTTTGTTGAATACGTTGTCGATCTCTATCTAAGGAACGAACTTGCTGCAAAAGAGGGCGTTGCTGTCGTAACTGTTCATTGCGTTGGTTAGTAACCAAACGTGCATTAACGAGTCGTTCTGTTTGTTTTTTCTCATCAGACTCTACCGTTGGCCATTGGTTTTGATGTTGTTGCAACACCAGTTGTGTTTGATGAGAGCGATGACGTTGATTATGTAAGGCGTAGTGTGCTTTTTCTAAAAGAGCGGCTTTTTCTGCAGCCGCTAATACTACCGCTTGCGGTGCAAACTGGTGTTGCTGCTGTTGCCATGCTGCTTGACGGGTTTGCAGCTGGGTGTGGTCTGCTTTGACTTGGTTTAACTCATCGAACTGCTGTTGCTGCTTTCGGTAATTGTCTAACTGTTGGTTTAACTCTTTTGATTCCGATTGAATTAGCAGTAGTTCGTCTTCTAGGGCTTGTTCTTGATCGGCGGGAAGTAGATCAATATGATCTAAGCGTTGCTCTAGCTCTCGTAGTCTCTGTTGTTCTTGGCGTGTACGTTCGTGCGTAGTAATAGATATATCACTGTAAATTTCCGTACCGGTAATTTGCTCTAATATAGGTGCTCGCTGATTGGCATCAGCTTGTAAAAATGCTGCGAAGTTCCCTTGAGATAACAATACCGAGCGAGTGAAACGCTCAAAATCTAACCCGGTAACTCGTTCCACTTCGGCCCGAGTTCTAGAGGATAAATGCGCTAAAACGGTTCCACACTCGGCTAGGGATATTTCATGGCGTGCAGGCTGTAGGGCGCCTTGAGGCTGCTTACGAGCCCGATGCTGAGCCCAATGCACTCTAAATTGACCCGCTTGAGTTTCAAAACAGACTTCACTAAAACACTCACCCGTGTGCCTAGACATAATATCGTTTTGCGATGCCGTAATTGTCCCTAAACGTGCTGTGCAGCCATACAGTGCCAGACTGATTGCATCTAATAAAGTGCTTTTGCCGGCTCCCGTTGGGCCCGTAATGGCAAACAAGCCATCGGTCACATACTCTGGGTGAGTCAGGTCAATAGCCCATTCACCCTCTAAAGAGTTCAGATTTTTAAAGCGTAAAGACAGAAGTCGCATAAGACAGATTAAGACTCGTGGTGTTCAGTAAGAATTTCTAAAAAAGCGGCAACCAGTTCGGCGCGCTGCGTGTCGGGAATTTGGTGGCTGTCTAAACAACGTACAAACACATCCATGGGTTCAAGTTCATCGAGGCTTTCAGTGGGAGTCGTGGCGTGCAGCACCTGCTGCTTAATACGATGATTTTGAATACGCAATACCTCTACGTTGCTATCAACCACCAATTGCTTAATGCGTTCGGAGAGATCAGAGATCAGCTCATCCCCGGTGTACATTACCTCTACCCAAACGGAGGACTGTGCATCAACCCATTGGGTTAACTGTTGCTCTATCTCTGTCCACGAGCCCCGTATTTGAGCTAATGCCTGAAAGGTAGGTATAGGTATCGCCTGTACTGATAGCCGCTGTTGTTGAGTAAATTCAGCAATTAACACTTGTTTTTGTTGCTTAGCCTCCCCAAAACCCATCGGTATGGGTGACCCACAGTAACGAACATGATCCAGATCCGCCACACGCTGAGGCACATGTAAATGACCCAAAGCCACGTAATCAAACACCTGAGGGAAGCGCGCAGCAGAAAAATGTCCCAGCGTGCCCACATACAAATCACGGACTCCATCACCGTCTTGCACCTGACCGCCAGCGGTAAATAAATGCCCCGTTGCCACAATAGGTACCGGAGCAGGTAGTTGCTGTTGATATGCTACGGCTACTGCAGCCACGGCATCGTAATGGGTTTGTAGACCCTCTAGAAGTTTTTGTGCTTTGTCATCCACGCTTTCACCCGCACCAACCGTACGAATGTCTTTGTCACGTAAATAGGGTACCGCACACACAATTAACTCAACCACTTGATCCTTGTTTTTTAAAAGCAAAACCTCGTCTTCTATCTGAGTACAGGCGTGACCAATTACATGAATGTCTAACGCGCTAAGTAATTGCTGAGGCGCATTAATAAACGAAGGGGAGTCATGGTT
>CANQRK010000171.1 GCA_947626245.1 uncultured Paenalcaligenes sp.
GTTTGTGTCATCAAACAATGATGAATGGCCAACGAACGCTCGCCCAACACCTTTAGGGGAGAACTAAGTAATAAATCCAACGTGCGGTTCACAGCCCCTTCGGTGGAGTTTTCCACTGGGACCATACCCACATCGGCCTCGCCCACCTCGACGACACGAAAGACTTCATCTAACGTGGCACACGGCACGGCCTTGATGAAGTGACCAAAATGACTCAACGCGGCTTGCTCAGAAAAAGAACCTTGAGGACCTAAAAAGGCCACTCGCATTTGACTTTCCAAACCACGACAAGCAGAAATAATCTCAGCCCACACAGCGCTGACAGATTCAGCCGTAATGGGACCGGTATTCATGTTTTGCAGAGAGGTCACAACTTGAGCTTCACGCTCAGGCTTTAAAATACTGTCGTTGGCATTCAGCTCTTCTTTGATTTTGCCAATTTCCAAAGCGGCCTGAGCGCGCTGATTTAAAAGCTGCAAAACCTGCTGATCGAGGCTGTCAATTTGGTCACGCCAAGGACGCAAACGTTCTAAAAGCGTTTTAGCCATGACGCGCCTCGAATGCCTGCATGAAATCAACTAATGCCTGCACCCCTTCGATGGGCATTGCATTATAAATAGAGGCACGCATACCGCCTACGCTTTTGTGTCCCTTGAGCTGCAACAAGCCCGCTTGCTCGGCCTCGGCCAAGAAAGCGGCGTCTTGAGGCTGATTAAGCAAGAAAGGAATATTCATGCGTGAGCGCACCGAAGGCTCTACAGCATTACGATAAAAACTAGACTGATCTAAGTAATCATACAAGACCTTAGCTTTGGCAATGTTGGCTTGCTCAATCGCCGCTACGCCGCCTTGCTGCGTTAACCACTTAAACACCAAGCCTGCCAAATAAATAGCATACGTGGGTGGTGTGTTCAGCATGGAGTCGTTTTTAGCCACTAAATCAAAATTGAACGTATTAGGGCACTGTTCCGAGGCTACACCTAGTAGATCCTTGCGAATGATGACCAACGTCAACCCCGCTGGACCTGCGTTTTTCTGCGCACCCGCATACGCCACCGCTACCTTGGTGAAATCGATAGGACGCGAAAAAATATTCGATGACACATCGACAACCAACGGTATATCTAGCTGAGGCCAGTTATTGAACTCGACCCCACCAATGGTTTCGTTGGAACACACATGCACATAAGAGCTATCAGGACGAACTTGCCATGTGCTGGGATCAGGAAACCAAGTAAAAGAACCTTGATCTTTGCCCTGAATCACAGTGCTTGACTCAGAGCTAGCCGCCAACTGAATATCACCAAAACGCTGCGCCTCTTGGAAGGACTTTTTAGACCAGCTGCCTGACACCACATAATCGGCTTTGGCACCGGGTTTGAGTCCGAGCAAGTTTAAAGGAATCAATGCGTTTTGCGCTTGAGCCCCACCCTGCATAAACAACACCGCAAACTCGTCAGGAACCTGCAGCAAATCACGTAGATCTTGCTCGGCCTCATTACGAATTTGCATAAACTCTTTACCTCGATGGCTCATTTCCAAAACGGACATGCCTGAGCCATGCCAATCCAACATTTCTGCAGCAGCCGTTTTTAATACTGCTTCGGGAAACTTAGAGGGGCCTGCAGAAAAATTCCAAGGACGCATAGTTTTATTTCCTAATGACTCTATTTACTATTCTGTTTGAGGGGCTTGAGGCTCTGCATCCGTAGAGGAGGATTCAGCGGAGCTCTCGTTTTCGATGTCGTCGAGGTCATCAAAGTCCTCGTCGTCAATATCACTTTCTACAACGCGATACACCCCAGACAACGTGCTGTCTTCATCCACATTGATTAGAGTTACGCCTTGAGTAGCACGACCCATTTCACGAATTTCCTCGACCCGTGTGCGCACCAAAACGCCGGCAGTGGTAATTAGCATGATCTCGTCAGACTCGCGCACGAGTACCGCGCCAACCAATCCGCCATTACGATCAGAAGATTGAATGGCAATCATGCCCTTGGTGCCACGACCATGACGGGTGTATTCGGCTATAGACGTCCGTTTACCAAAACCATTAGCGGTAGCGGTTAAGACGGACTGCGTTTCGTCCTCGGCCACTAACAAGGAAATAACGGTTTGCCCTTCGTCGAGGGTCATGCCGCGTACGCCACGAGCCGTACGTCCCATGGGGCGTACATCCGTTTCGCAAAAGCGTACGGCTTTGCCTGCATCGGAGAACAACATAACATCGTGTTGTCCCGAGGTAATTTGCGCCCCAATGAGGTAATCGTCCTCGTCTAGGCCCACCGCAATAATGCCGGCCTTGCGTGGATTCGCAAAGTGCGACAACTGGGTTTTCTTAACTGTGCCTTGGGAGGTCGCCATAAATACAAACTGCTCATCGCTGAACTCTTTGACAGCCAATACCACTGTGATTTTCTCGCCCTGTTCGAGGGGGAACATATTCACAATAGGACGACCACGCGAATTTCTAGAGCCCTGCGGTACTTCCCAAACTTTGAGCCAGTACACACGACCACGATCAGAGAAACACAACAAGTAATCGTGGGTATTGGCAATAAAGAGGTTATCGATCCAGTCATCCTCTTTCATGGTGGTAGCTTGTTTGCCACGCCCACCACGACGCTGCGCTCGGTACTCGGATAAAGGCTGACTTTTGATGTAACCCTCGTGTGACAGCGTGACCACCATATCCATTGGCGTAATCAGGTCTTCCGTGTCTAACTCGGTGGCATTGAATTCAATTTCGGAACGACGTACGTCTTTTTCAGTGGAGAACTCGTTTTTGAGAGCGAGCAATTCGTCTGAAATAATTTGAGTGACGCGCTCGGGACGAGCCAAAATATCGAGCAAATCGGCAATACGATCCATAACCTCTTTGTATTCGCCGACGATTTTGTCTTGCTCAAGTCCCGTTAAACGCTGTAAGCGCATATTGAGAATTTCCTGAGCCTGAACCTCGCTGAGACGATAAAGACCATCGGCCTGCAATCCGAACTCGGCTTCGAGGTTGTCAGGTCTGTAAGCCAAACGACCACCAGGAATTTGACTATCATCAGCGCGAGACAGCATATCGCGCACAATTTGTGCATCCCAGCTTTGGGCGAGTAGTTCGCGGCGGGCATCTGGAGGCGTAGGTGCAGCACGAATAATGCGAATAAACTCATCGATATTCGCTAAAGCGACCGCTAACCCTTCGAGCACATGACCACGTTCACGGGCTTTACGTAACTGGAATACCGTGCGTCGTGTCACGACTTCGCGGCGATGAAACAGGAAGTACTCGACCAACTGTTTTAGGTTGAGCAAACGGGGTTGTCCATCGACCAAGGCCACAATATTCATGCCAAAGGTTTCTTGGAGCTGCGTATTTTTGTAGAGGTTATTTAGTACAACCTCGGGGACTTCACCACGCTTTAACTCGATAACCAAGCGCATCCCATCCTTGTCGGACTCGTCGCGAATATCGGAAATGCCTTCAATTTTCTTTTCGTTTACCAAGTCGGCAATACGCTCTTGAAGCGATTTTTTGTTTACTTGGTACGGTAGCGCATCGATAACAATGGCCTGACGCGAACCGCGCTCCATGTCCTCAAAATGAGCTTTAGCACGCATGACCACACGACCACGCCCAGTGCGATACCCTTCGCGCACGCCAGACATACCGTAAATAATGCCCCCTGTGGGGAAGTCAGGTGCGGGAATAAATTCAAATAAATCATCGACCGTGCAGTCGGGGTTGCTTAAGCAATATAAACAACCATTAACGACCTCTGCCAAATTATGCGGAGGAATGTTTGTTGCCATCCCCACGGCAATCCCAGAGCTGCCATTCACTAATAGATTAGGCAGACGCGTAGGCAAAATAGCGGGCTCGAGCTCGCTGCCATCGTAGTTAGGAACAAAGTCCACCGTTTCCTGGTCCAAGTCAGCCAACATTTCGTGTGAAATCTTGGCAAGACGAACCTCGGTATAGCGCATAGCGGCCGCGCCATCGCCATCAATAGAGCCGAAGTTACCCTGACCATCAACCAACATATAGCGCATAGAGAAGTCTTGGGCTAAGCGCACAATGGTGTCATACACTGCT
>CANQRK010000172.1 GCA_947626245.1 uncultured Paenalcaligenes sp.
ACTGCTCGGCGACCAAAAATTTATAAGTAACGGTCGATTACCTATAAGAAATAAAGATACATTATAAATACATCTTTTAGAGAAGTATACAAAATTTTACTTCTCTTGGCTATTAATTTCTTATCGTTAACAAATTAATCATAGGTTAATATTATTAATTTAAAGTTAATCTAAATTGAACTATGATTGATTGTGATTTTTTTGCACTCAAAAAGTCATCATATCGTTGCTTAAACGGCAACCTCTACCTTTCCTAATTCCATTCGTAGCGCAATCTGTGGCCAAGTTCTTAGGCACAACGACTAAAATAAGCGATTATGAAGTTACCGCAGTCGACGGTAAACTTAATCTAGTGCACAGTACGTTATGAGCTTCTGCCACGAACTCAGAGGTGATGTGCAGCTAGTGAATTACGCGTAGAAAGGAGTTTTGATGATTACAAGTGTATTGCCTACCCTAGCTGTGACGCTAGGTGATGTCGCCGGTATAGGCCCTGAGGTTACGGCCAAAATGCTCTTAAAGCACAATGGTTTGCGTCAAAAAGCGCGCTTTGTGGTGATTGGTGATGTTGTTTCTCTACAAAAGGCGGCTCAGCAAATAGGCTTTGATGCTAGTCGAGTCATCGAAGTGCAACGCCCTGCCGATATTAGCAATACACCAGGCACCATTGAGGTCATTCAGGTTGGACAAAGCTTGGCTGAGGTGCAATTAGCGACGTTAGATGCGCGAGCCGGAGCGAGTGCCGCTGAGTTTGTGATGAAGGCCTGCGCCTTGGTGCGTAGCGGTGAGGTAGATGGTATTGTAACCGCACCTTTAAACAAGGAAGCTATGCAGATGGGAGGCTATGACTGGCCAGGTCATACTGAGTTATTAGCCCATGAGTTTGGTGTTGAAAATTTCTCTCTAGTGCTATCTAGCGGTGATTTATTTGTGTTCCACGCGACTACCCATGTCTCAATGAAGCAAGCGGTGGAGGACTGTACGCCTGAGCGCTTTGATGAGATTTTTAATTTGGTGCACGCCTTTTCTAAAGCCTTAGGTCGCGAGGGTGAGGCGATTGCGGTGGCCGGTCTTAATCCTCATGCGGGTGAAAATAATCTTTTTGGTACAGAGGAGTCAGAAATTATTATCCCAGCAATGAATAGAGCAAGAGAACGCGGCATCAACATGCATGGGCCACTTCCGGGAGACGTTATTTGGCCGCAAACAGTGCGTGATAAGCGTTGGAAGTTGTTAGTTATGTGCTATCACGATCAAGGTCATGCGCCGTTTAAAGCAGTGTATGGTGATCAAGGCGTCAATATTACGGTCGGTTTACCAGCTGTTCGTGTCTCGGTTGATCATGGGACGGCGTTTGATATTGCTGGTAAAAATATTGCTCGTGAGGATAGTCTGGTGATGGCAGCCGAGCGTGCGGCAGAGCTTGCGCAGGGCTGGGCAGCAGTGTGGGATGCTGCCCGTGGTAAGGCTTGACAGCAGATAGGATTTACTTTGGCATAGGGCGGACAGTCAAAATCTGTTCGCTATGACCAAACGGCCCATCCTCATCGTGCAGCACAGCGGAGGTTAGGCCCACACCATTAGCGCCGTATTGTTGGCGCGTATCCAAGCCTAGCCAGTCGCCTTTGGGCATGCGATATAGATGAATCTGTAGGTCGACATTAGGGAACATATGGCTAAATGGCGCCTCTTGAGCAATTGCTAAGCCGTTATTAGTATCTACCATACCAATCAACTTTACAAATGAGCTGGTCTTAACACCCTCAACCATTTCAAGATCATTACTAAGCCACGACTGGGATCTGCCGTTACGACGATCAATGCTGGCATAAAGATGGTCTTTGATTGAGTTAATGTAGCCGCCAGGCCAAAGCTCAATAATTTCAGGCCTTTTCTTCATCTTATCGCGACTAACAATTGGCTGGTCCTCGGAGGTAGCAACCGCTGAGGTATCACTTTGGATAAGACGCCAAGCTCTAGCGATGATGGCGATTTTGCCGTCACAGCTAAGGGTTGATTCAATTAACTCAATTGTTTTGCCGGGACGAATATTGCGAGTTGTTACCGTAAAGTTTTTAAGTGGTATTAAGCCCATGATGTCATAGCTAATACGGCCATAGAGCATATCATCACGCGGCTCAAATAATTCTAATTCATAACTCATTAGACCTGCAGCAGGGGCCATATGCTGTTCGTGATCGTTCCACGCACCTTGGCTGTGGATATTGGCTTGATACTCGGCAATAGTACTGCCATCGTCTGTGTTTTGTCTGGAAATAAGTGTGTAATAAGCGCTCATAGTGATGTTTTTTAAGTAAATAACCGGTTATTTAAAATAATCAATGACTTGAATTAAGACAGCATAAGTTAGTTTAAACCCAATTGAAATTAGCATAAGTGCTAGGTAACGTAGTGTCAATCGCGTAAAAAACACTTGTAAATGGTGCGCTGCAGCGATGAAATGTTAGTAACTTAAGGCTTTACGCTAGGGGTTTATCACTATACACTGTGTGAAAATTCAAAAAGAGGGAGTCCCCGATGGAAATAACACTAAATGCTTACTACACCCTAATTCTCGCCACATTGGTGCTGTTATTAGGCCGTTTTTTAACCCATAAAATTAAATTTTTAGCAACGTACAACATACCGGAGCCTGTCGCAGGTGGTTTGTTAGCCGGTCTTATCGTTGTTTTTATTAAGTATTTCTTTGGTATTCATTTCATATTCGATAGTGATCTTCAGACCGCATTTATGTTGCTGTTTTTCTCCTCTATTGGTTTGAGTGCAGATTTTAAGCGTTTAAAGGTCGGCGGTATGCCGCTCGTTATCTTTAGTCTTACGGTTTCCGGCTTAATCATTGTGCAAGATGTGGTCGGCGTAACGATGGCTAGTTTAGTCGGTTTAGATCCTTTGATGGGGCTTGTAACCGGTTCAATTACCCTCACTGGTGGTCACGGAACAGCGGCTGCTTGGGGGCCTATCTTAGAGGAACGCTATGGCATTGTCGGTGCAACCTCTTTAGGCGTAGCAACAGCGACCTTTGGTTTAGTGGCTGGCGGTATGATCGGTGGTCCAGTGGCAAATTTCTTATTAAAAAAAATGAAGCGCGAACCGTTGCCTGAGCCGAGCGATCGTACGCCACTAGAGGAGCAGGCACAAAAGGCGTCACTTTATAAAACGCAGCATGATGAAGATGACGATGGTTCGATGGATGCGCTATTTGATAAGCCCGATCAAATCCGTCGCTTGACAGTTTCTTCGGCGATTGAAACGTTAGCATTATTTGCGGCTTGTTTGGCCTTTGCTGATGTGATGACAACTGTGGCTCAAGGTACGGTTGTTGAATTACCCACTTTTGTGTGGGCTTTAATGGGTGGAGTGATTATTCGTAATATTCTGACTCATGTTTTTAGCTTTGAAATGTTCGACCGCGCTATTGACCTGTTCGGTAATGCGTCCTTGTCGTTATTTTTAGCGATGGCGTTGCTTTCTTTACGACTGTGGGAGTTAGTAGACTTAGCAGTACCTGTGCTAGCAATTTTAGTGGTACAGGTGCTGCTTATGATGCTCTACGCTGTTTTTATCACATACCGTGTGATGGGCAAAGACTATGATGCTGTTGTTCTGGCGGCAGGTCATTGTGGTTTTGGTTTAGGGGCAACACCGACGGCGGTAGCCAATATGCAGGCGGTCACTGATAGATACGGTCCATCGTATAAGGCATTCTTATTAGTGCCGATTGTCGGCGCATTTTTTGTGGACATTATTAACGCAACAGTCCTCCAAATCTTTACGCAAATCCCATTTTTACAGTAGGTTTTTTAAAAAGCGCTTATTTAGCGCTTTTTATACATCAAAACACAATAAAATCTAGCTAAAATTTGATGAGACAACTCTGTCTTTCTTTTAACTAGTGTCCTACTTAGGAGGGATATGATGAAGCTTGAAAAAGTTATGAAAGGTGTTGCTAAAAGCACCGTTTTAGTCGGCGCCTTATTTGCTGTAAGTAGTGGTGCCTTTTCTCAAGATAAGGGAAAGGTTAATATTTACCATTGGGCTGAGTATGTGGCTGAGGATACAAT
>CANQRK010000173.1 GCA_947626245.1 uncultured Paenalcaligenes sp.
CGATTAGTGTTTAGTTAAAGCGCTAGGTGCTACTGTCGTTTTGGCAGCAAGAGCTTCGGCAGTAATACGCGCTAACTCTTCGTCTGACAACGGAATAGGCATTTTTTCCAACGCAACCTCTAGAACACGATCAATCCAACGTACAGGAATGATTTCTAATGTGTTTTTAACGTTGTCTGGTATATCAGCCAAATCCTTCACGTTTTGCTCGGGAATCATGACAGTTTTAATACCGCCACGCTGAGCAGCCAATAGCTTTTCTTTCAAGCCACCAATCTCAAGAACCTCACCACGTAACGTGATTTCACCTGTCATGGCGACATCGGCACGAATAGGAATGCCTGTAAGGGAAGAGACAATCGCGGTCGTAATAGCAATACCTGCTGATGGACCGTCTTTGGGAGTTGCACCGTCAGGGAAGTGAACGTGCAAATCACGTTTTTCAAAGACAGGATCAGCAATACCCCATTTTTGGGCACGTGAGCGCACCACCGTACGAGCAGCTTCAACAGACTCTTTCATTACGTCGCCAATAGAGCCAGTACGCTGAACCGCGCCTTTACCCGGCATATCAGCCACTTCGATAGTGAGCAAATCGCCACCCACTTCAGTCCAAGCCAAACCAGTTACCTGACCGACTTTGTTTTCGCTCTCAGCCACACCAAAGTCAAAGCGACGTACACCCAAGAAATCACTGAGATTGTCTTTGCTAACCACAATGGTTTCGGCCTTAGTCCCTTTGGGCTGTACCAAAAACTGATGAACTGCTTTGCGACAAATCTTGCTAATTTCACGCTCTAGAGAACGCACACCGGCTTCGCGCGTGTAATAACGCACCACATCACGGATAGCCTCTTCGGTGATTTCCAACTCGCCTTTTTTCACGCCATTATTGGTCATGAGTTTAGGAATCAAGTGCTGGAACGCAATATTAACCTTTTCGTCTTCGGTATAACCCGACAAACGAATCACTTCCATACGATCTAATAAAGCAGGTGGAATGTTGAGTGTGTTGCTAGTCGCGACAAACATCACATCGGACAAATCAAAATCCACCTCTAGGTAGTGATCCTGGAAAGTGTGGTTTTGCTCTGGATCTAAGACCTCAAGCAATGCAGAAGAAGGATCACCGCGGAAATCCGCACCCATTTTATCGATCTCATCCAACAAGAACAGCGGATTACGTACACCCACTTTGCTCATGTTTTGAACGATTTTACCGGGCATGGAGCCAATATAGGTACGACGGTGACCACGAATCTCGGCCTCGTCACGTACACCACCCAAAGCCATACGTACGTATTTACGGTTGGTCGCCTTGGCAATGGACTGCCCCAACGAGGTCTTACCCACACCGGGAGGCCCAACCAAGCACAAAATCGGTGCTTTGAGTTTAGAGACACGCTGCTGTACAGCTAAGTATTCAACAATACGCTCTTTTACCTTTTCCAAACCGTAATGGTCAGCATTCAACACATCATCAGCATGAGTCAACGAGGTATTAATGCGACTGCGTTTGCGCCATGGCAAGGCCAACAAGGTATCTAAATAATTGCGCACCACCGTGGCTTCGGCCGACATCGGTGACATCATTTTTAGCTTTTTGAGCTCGGCTTCGGCTTTTTTCAAGGCCTCTTTGGGAAGCTTGGCTTCGGCAATACGCTGCTCTAGTTCTTCGAGTTCCGCGCCATCCTCGCCCTCGCCTAACTCTTTTTGAATGGCTTTCACTTGCTCATTCAAATAGTAGTCGCGCTGGCTTTTTTCCATTTGCTTTTTGACACGGCCACGAATGCGCTTTTCAACTTGTAGAATGTCGATTTCAGTTTCTAGCTGCGCCAATAACGCCTCAAGACGCTCGACCACAGGAATAGACTCGAGCATTTGCTGTTTTTGCTCTAGTTTGAGCGGCAAATGGGCTGCAACGGTATCGGCCAAACGACTGGCTTCATCAATCGCATTTAACGAGGTCAGGATTTCCTGAGGAATCTTCTTGTTTAGTTTGACGTACTGCTCGAATTGAGCAACCACCGCGCGGCGCAATGCTTCGGCCTCGGCAGGTGTTTCAGTTGTTTGCTCTACGGCAACCGCTTTGCCGCTGAAGTGAGTGTCATTGTCTAACACCTCTTCGATTTTCGCACGCTCAATCCCCTCGACCAACACTTTCACCGTGCCGTCGGGTAGCTTTAACATTTGTAAAATAGATGCCGCACACCCGATTTCATACATGTCTTCGGCGGTGGGCTCGTCTTTGCTAGCCGTTTTTTGCGCTACCAACAAGATGGTATTGCCCGACTCCATGGCGAGTTCAAGCGCCTTGATGGAGCGAGGACGTCCAACAAATAAAGGAATCACCATATGAGGAAACACCACCACATCGCGCAAAGGCAATAAGGGGAGCTCTGTGGATTCCATTGATAAAATCTGGCTTGCAGACATAGTAATTTCCTTTTAATTACCTTAGACCACAGGGGGAAGCAAGATAGCTTCCCCCTGTGTTTCTAGCTTCTGGCTTACAGATTGAGGCAAACTTGGTAATTTCAAGTAGGCGAAACGTAAACAGCGCTAACTAATTAACTCAATCGGTCTTAGGCAACCGCATTATCACCAGATGGAGACAATGATTCGGTTTCAGTCGCACGAATTAAGATAGGTTGTGCCGTGCCATCGACTGCGTCTTTGGTTAACAGAACCGTAGTGACGTCCTTTAGGGAGGGCAAATCATACATGATGCTTAGTAGGGATTTCTCTACGATGGAGCGCAATCCACGTGCACCTGTTTTACGTTTAATAGCAGCCTGAGCAATACGACTAAGGGCTTCGTCTTCGATCTGAAGCTCAACGTCTTCCATGGCAAACAGTTGTTGAAACTGTTTAACAAGCGCATTTTTGGGTTCAGTCAAAATACGGATCAGAGCGTCTTCTTCTAGTTCTTGGAGTGTAGTAACCACCGGCAAACGACCGACAAGTTCAGGAATAAGACCAAATTTGATCAAATCCTCGGGCTCTACCTCGGCAAAGAGCTCGCCCACGCCGCGCTCGCTACGAGCACTGACTTTGGCCCCAAAACCAATACCTGATTTTTCGGTACGATTTTGAATCACTTTTTCCAGACCATCAAAAGCCCCACCCACAATAAAGAGAATATTCGTGGTGTCGACTTGGATGAAGTCCTGATTCGGGTGTTTTCTTCCACCCTGAGGAGGCACAGAAGCAACCGTACCTTCGATAATTTTCAATAGTGCCTGTTGTACCCCTTCGCCCGATACATCGCGCGTAATAGAAGGGTTGTCGGCTTTACGTGAGATTTTATCAATCTCATCGATATAAATAATGGCACGTTGTGCTTTGTCTACGTCGTACTCACACGCCTGCAAAAGCTTTTGCACGATGTTTTCTACGTCTTCACCCACATAACCGGCTTCGGTTAAAGTGGTAGCGTCAGCCATAACAAATGGCACCTTTAGCATACGGGCCAAGGTTTGAGCCAACAGCGTTTTGCCTGAACCGGTAGGACCGATAAGCAAGATATTACTTTTTGAGAGCTCAACATCGCCAGTAAACCCAGAGTGCTGAATGCGCTTGTAGTGGTTATAGACCGCTACCGCTAAGTTACGCTTGGGCTGATCCTGACCAATAACATATTCGTCTAGAAACGCCTTGATTTCATGAGGGGTGGGCAGATTGGCTCCCACTAGCTCAGTTGCGCTTTGCTCTTGTTTGTCCTCTAGGATCATCTCGTTGCACAAGCTAATACACTCGTTGCAAATATAGACTGAACCAGGACCTGAAATAAGCTTCTCTACCTCGCCTTGTGTTTTATTACAAAAGGAGCAGTGAAGACCTTTATCGCCGGCCGGATGTGTATCGGACATATATATATAAAATCAAAATGATGCGGAAAACCGCTAATGGCAGAGATGGGAGCGACAAAACCGAAGTTTTGCCGCTGCACCCTTAATATCGTCTGAACGATGCGTTAAGACGCGATCAAG
>CANQRK010000174.1 GCA_947626245.1 uncultured Paenalcaligenes sp.
CACCTCTAACAACATCGATATCCTAAAAAATCAATACGTGGACTCGATAGAGGCGCTGCAAGCGTTGCAGTCAAAAAAAGCCCTTATTACGGCGCCCTACCAGTCTAAATTCGGCGATTTAATTATTATGATGTCCGAGCCTATTTTCAGTCCTCAAGGGCAGTATTTAGGCTTTTTGTCTGCTGGTCTGTACTTACAAGAAAATCAACTCCTAAACCGACTACTAGGAGAGCACTACCATAAAGACGACTCCTACACCTATGTGGTAGACCGTCAAAAGCAGGTGCTGTATCACCCTGATAAAAACGTTTTAGGGAAACTCTACCCCATCCCCCTTCTGGATGACTTTTTTCTTGAAGGCAAAGGGACTCGTATTTTCACCAACCACGAAGGGGTAGAAATGCTCGGAGGCTTTGCGACCATTCCCGCTGTTGATTGGTTGGTGGTGTCGCAACGCCCTGTCAAAAGCGCTTTGCAAGTTCACGAAGGTCTCATGCTAAATGTCGTTCTTAAAAGCTTGCCAGTGATGCTACTTATGCTGCTCATCATCTGGGGCTTAGCTTGGCTTATTTCGAACCCTTTACGTCAGTTAGCCCAAGAGGCCAAAAATATGCGTCAATCCGATACACTGCAACGTGTACAAGGGATTAACACCTGGTATTTCGAGGCCAACGAACTGAAAAAAGCCTTTTTAACCGGTTTAAAAAGTGTGCATCAACACGTAGGTCAACTCAAAATCGACACGCGCACCGATGTTCTGACGGGTTTAAATAACCGTCGAGGTCTGGATTCTATTTTGGCCAAGCTTACCCGCACTCAAACCCCTTTTGCTCTATTGGCCTTAGACATAGACCGATTCAAACAGGTAAATGATAACCACGGTCACTTAGTAGGGGATCTGGTCTTAAAAGAGCTCGCTAACCTGCTACGAGCTAATGTGCGTAATAATGATTTCTGTGTTCGTCTGGGTGGCGAGGAGTTTGTCATTTTACTGCCGCACTGCTCTTTGCAAGATGCTCGCTTTTTTGCTGAGCGTTTACGCTTAATCATTAGCCAACATTCGTTCCCAACAATTGACCACCTAACGGTTTCCTGTGGTGTGGCCGCATGGCCGTTGCACGCCAGTACCACCGAAATCGTCTTTAGAATGGCTGACGAGATGCTGTATCAAGCCAAACAAAACGGTCGTAACCAAATCCGTGTTGCTAATCCTTCAGCCCCTACTGTAGAGTGAGTCTCTTCGCGATTTCATCGTCTTTTAGGTCTTTTTAAGGTAGACTTTGGTTTCATGAGCCAACCAAATTCCAACTTCTTGCACAGCAAAGAGAACACGCTCTATATTCAGGGCGATTGGGTGCTACGCCATTACCACGATTTACAACAGGCCGTTACCCAACAACTCGCTCTAAATCAATCTACCTCAACGCTTGATTTCTCTGGTCTCACTGCCCTAGATACGGCAGGAGCGGGTCAATTGTGTGCTCTGCTCGGTGCAGAAAATCTCTCTCAGCACCTTGAGCAGACCTCGCTGCCTGCCGAACGCCAAGCCCTATTGCTCACAGTATCCCAAGCCTTAATCGAGGCCGGTCCTCCTGAGCCTCAACAAAAAAGCCCTGCCTTTGCCCAGTTCTTCGGCAACATAGGTATGGGTATTCAACGCTTCGGCCAAGATGCAGTTGAGCTCATCGCTTTTATTGGTCTGGCCTTACAAAGCATGATGCGCATTGCCTTCCGCCCATCTAAATGGCGTATCAATGCTCTGGTGCAACAAATTGAAGAAACCGGTCTAAATGCAGTGCCCATTGTGGCGTTGCTCACCTTTTTGGTGGGGGCCGTCATTGCTTTTTTAGGCTCAACCATTCTGAAAGCATTTGGGGCGACGATTTATACAGTAGATCTCGTCGGCTTTTCCTTTATGCGCGAGTTTGCCGTGCTATTAACGGCCATTTTAATGGCCGGTCGCACCGCCAGTGCGTTTACAGCACAGTTAGGCTCCATGAAAGCCAACGAGGAAATTGATGCGCTACGCGCTCAGGGTCTGGATCCTATCCAGATTTTAGTATTACCTCGTATTTTTGCTTTGCTCATCACCCTGCCTCTGCTGACCTTTATTGGCATGATTTCTGGCATTTTAGGCGGTGCACTGGTCTGCTATTTTGTGCTCGATATTTCGCCCACCATGTTCCTTGCTTTATTTCAGGCCGATCTCACCATCACTAACTTTTATGTAGGAATGGCCAAAGCCCCTGTTTTTGCTTTTCTGATTGCCGTTATTGGCTGCCTACAAGGGTTTAAGGTGTCTGGTAGTGCCCAGTCGGTGGGTGAGCACACGACCGCAGCCGTCGTTCACTCCATCTTTATTGTGATTGTATTAGATGCGGTTGCCGCACTGTACTATATGGAAATGGGCTGGTAACGATGGCTATCGCTCAAAAACCCACTCGCGAAGAACGTATTGCCGCTCAAATCAAGCGTCAACAAGGTCAACCTATTATTCAAGTCCGTGACTTAAAAAATAGCTTTGGTAGTCATGTGGTGCATGAGCACCTAGACCTCGATCTGTACAGTGGTGAAATTGTAGGTGTGGTCGGTGGTTCTGGTACAGGTAAGTCCGTATTATTGCGCTCTATTTTGGGCCTACGACCGCCCAATGCCGGTCAAATTACGGTGTTTGGCCAAAATCTTAATGAACTAGATGACGATGCGCGTTCGTTGGTTGAACGTCGCTTTGGGGTGCTTTTCCAACAAGGGGCATTATTTTCCTCGCTAACGGTCTTAGAAAACGTGGCCGTACCATTAATTGAGCTGATTAAACTGGATCGCCCTAGCGCCGAAAACCTAGCACGTATCAAAATTGCTCTGGCAGGTTTACCGGCCAATGCTGCCAACAAATACCCCTCAGAACTATCAGGCGGCATGATCAAACGTGCGGCCTTGGCCCGATCACTCGCCCTGGATCCCGAAGTCTTATTTTTAGACGAGCCCACGGCGGGCTTAGACCCTATTGGGGCCAGCGAGTTTGACCAATTGATTCTTACGCTACGCGATGCTCTGGGTTTAACGGTATTTTTGGTCACTCACGACTTGGATACGCTTTATACCATTTGTGATCGCGTGGCTGTGCTCTCGCAAAAACGGGTCATTATTAATGATCGAATTGAAATCGTGGAACACTATGATGACCCTTGGGTCCAAGAGTACTTTCAAGGTCCACGTGGGCGTGCTGCCCAACAAGCTCAAACACGACGTCAGGAGAACTCGTAATGGAACCGCGCGCGCATCATATTCTGATAGGCGTTTTTACCCTCGTTGTAGCCACTTGTGCGATTTTATTTTCCCTATGGCTCTCCAAAGCCGGTAGTGAAAATCAAACGAAAAACTACGTCATTGTTTTTACCGAAGCAGTACGTGGTTTAAATCGTGGCAGTGCCGTGCAATTTAATGGTATTCGCATTGGCGAGGTAACAAAGCTTAGCCTAGACCCCGAAGACATACGTCGTGTATTAGTTGATATTAGTATTCAAAGCACCATTCCCATCAAAGATGACACCACAGCGCGTTTAGCCCTGAGTGGTATTACGGGAACCTCGGTGATTGAACTACAGGCTGGTTCGCCTAATAGCCCTACGCTAGTATCAAAAATAGAAGATGAGCCCCCTATTATTTACGCTACCCCATCACCCATCGCCACCCTGATGGCGGGTGGTGAAGAGCTCATGACCAAAATTTCCGAGCTACTGATTAATGCCAATGGATTCTTTGAATCTGGCATGACAGATCTAGAAAAACTGATGCAAAATTTAGCGGCTAGCTCTGAGGATTTGCCTGAGTTATTAGCTGAACTCAAAGTTGCCTCTGTCGAGGCGTCTGGGGTTTTACGTGAAACACGTCAACTCATTAATAGTGATGGCGCCCAAACCCTTAGCAAAGCTAACGAGGTACTTGAGCAGCTGGGCCAAGCGACGCATCAGGTTCAAGAGTTGAT
>CANQRK010000175.1 GCA_947626245.1 uncultured Paenalcaligenes sp.
TACAACTGCCCCACTGAATGGGCAGATTGGGGTACACAGTTGCGTGCCATTGAGCACAGCACGGGTGTCAGAATTCCCGCTGATAATAAAAACTCAGGGCAAACCTTGGCGCAGTTAGTTGCTGAAAAAGCCAACCCGGTTGCAGATATTGCTTACTTAGGCGTCAGTTTTGCTGTACAGGCTGACAAAGAAGACGTGCTTGACGCCTATATGCCTGCCGGCTGGGATCAAATCCCGGTTGACATGAAAGACCCTTACGGTAAATGGTTTGCCATTCACTCTGGCACGATGGGTTTCATGGTTAACGTAGATGCTCTGGATGGCGCCCCTATTCCCCGCTCTTGGGCCGACCTACTCAAACCTGAATACAAAGGTTTGATTGGTTACCTAGACCCCACCTCTGCGTTCGTCGGTTATGTCGCAGCCGTTGCAGCTAACTCTGCTTTAGGTGGCACGCTTGATGATTTTAGCCCTGCTTACGAATATTTTACGGCGCTACAGGACAATGATCCTATCGTACCCAAACAAACCTCATATGCTCGCGTCCTCTCTGGTGAAATTGCCATCATGTTGGACTATGACTTCAATGCATACCGTGCAAAATACAAAGACCAAGCGAATGTGGAATTTGTGATCCCCGAAGAAGGGACCGTGATGGTGCCGTATGTTATCAGTCTAGTCAAAGACTCTCCTCAAGCTGAAAATGCGAAAAAAGCCCTAGACTTTGTACTCTCTGATGCCGGTCAAGAAATCTGGGCTCGCGCCTTCCTACGTCCTGTACGCACTAACGCGATGCCTGAAGACATCAAAGCACTCTTTATTGACGAAAGCGAATACAACCGCGCCATCCCTATCAATTACGGCAAAATGGCTGATGTACAACGCTCCTTCTCTGACCAGTACCTAAAAGAAGTACGTTAAGCCCTCGTTTCTTATGTCCACCTCTGCGTTTAATCAAAGTCAACGCACCATTTTATTAGCCTGTTTAGCACCAGCCACTGCGTTTTTCTTAGCGTTTTGGCTGTTGCCCATGACTCGGCTACTGGCTCTCCCAGCTCAACAGGGTTGGGAGACCTATTTTGTGGTCTTGACTCACTCCCGTTACCTAACCAGTCTGATTAATACCCTCGTGCTCTCTATTGTGGTCACCGGTATTACCTTAATCTTGGGCGCTACGGTCGGTATTTACTTAGCCCGCACTCACTTCAAAGGCAAAGGCTTTTTGTTGTCTCTGCTCACGATGCCACTCTCCTTTCCTGGGGTAATTGTTGGCTTTTTCGTTATCTTGCTTGGTGGTCGCCAAGGTCCTGTAGCAGATATTTTCCAACAGCTAGGTATGGGCCGAGTCACCTTTGCCTACGGAATTATTGGGTTGTTTTTAGCCTACCTGTACTTTTCCCTACCTCGAGCTATTGCAAACTATACCGCGGCAGCCGAAGCCATGGATAACGCCCTCGAAGAAGCCGCCCGCACCTTAAGTGCCTCGAAATGGCGTATTGTGCGTGATGTCTGGATTCCACAGCTAGCGCCTACTACTGTCGCCAGTGGCGCGGTTATTTTCGCCACCTCTATGGGTGCGTTTGGAACGGCTTTTACGCTGTCCAGCAAAATTGAAGTCTTGCCTATTTCCATCTATAACGAGTTCACCAACTACGCGAACTTCGCACTTGCGGCCTCTCTATCCATTGTGTTGGGCCTCATTACTTGGTTGGTTCTTTTTATAGCGCGTGTCATGACTGAGAAAAAATAGCAAATACCATGAAAAAATCACATTCTTCTCCGTGGCTTAAGTTGATTACCTTCTTGGTCTGCTTGTTTATGATTGGCCCGCTATTTTTGTCAGTCTATGCCGGTCTAGTCAATAATTACGGTGTGGGTTGGGAAAGCGGTTTCACTACCCGTTGGCTAAAAGAAGTCTGGGCCATTTACGGCAATACCGTAGGCTGGTCTATTTTAATTGCACTGGCCTGTGTGGTCTGCACCCTATTAATAGGAGTGCCTTGTGCTTATGCGTTGGCACGCCACCCTTCTAAATGGGCTCGTGCCTTTGAAGAGCTCTTAACCTTGCCAGTCGCCGTTCCCGGTTTAGCCTCTGCATTGGCTCTTATTTTAGCCTATGGACAGATCTCGGCCTTTAGACAAAGCTTCTTATTCATTTTAGTGGGACACATTATTTTCACCCTCCCCTTTATGGTGCGCGTGGTGTCCTCTGCTTTGCAAAAAGACGAGCTTTATGCCATCGAAGAAGCCGCTCGTACCCTAGGTGCTTCGTTTATACGTCGTTTTGTCGGCGTGATTATTCCCGCCGTTTTTCCAGCTATTGTGGCGGGCTCCATGATGGTGTTCACGTTATCCATTGGTGAGTTCAACCTGACCTGGATGTTACACACCCCCTTGACTCGCACGTTGCCTGTTGGGCTAGCTGATAGCTACGCTTCTATGCGTGTAGAAGTCGGCTCAGCATACACCTTGATTTTCTTCATGGTGATTTTGCCTGTGCTTTTACTCATGCAAGCTCTTGCCAATTATGCGCAAAAGAAATACGGAAACTAATTCAGAACCATGAAGCAACTTGATCGAATCAGCGTTGAAATTATCAATAGCGCTAAAACCTATCCCGATGGAACACAGGGTCTAAAGCCCACCAACTTATACATTGAACCCGGTGAGGTCCTGGCTTTACTAGGCCCCTCGGGTTGCGGCAAAACCACTTTACTGCGCATGATCGCAGGCCTAGAAAGCGCCGACGAGGGCAGTCAAATTTTGTTTGGTGATCAAAACGTAACCAACAAACCCGTGGAAAAACGTAATGTAGGCATGGTCTTTCAAAGCTATGCCCTGTTCCCACAAATGAGCGTACAAGCGAACATTGGCTATGGTCTGACGATTCGCGGTGTGTCCGCAGCCGAACGCAAACAACGCGTAGGCGAACTCATTGATTTGGTTCACCTCAACGGCTTAGAACATAAGCGCCCTGCCGAGCTATCTGGAGGTCAACGTCAACGGGTTGCCTTGGCTCGTGCCGTCGCAGTGCGCCCTCGTGTGCTCTTGCTCGATGAGCCCCTAGCCGCTCTGGACGCCAAGCTTAAAGAAACGCTACGAGACGAGCTAGCAGACTTACTACGTCAATTAGGCATTACCGCTATTCACGTCACTCATGACCAACAAGAAGCGCTAGCCATTGCCGACCGCTTAGCCGTCATGTATGCCGGCCGCATCATGCAAGTTGGTCGTGGTGAGGATCTGTACCGTGACCCTAAACATGCCTTTGTGGCAGCCTTCCTAGGTCGAGTCAACCGCATTCATCGCAACGCAGACGACAAAGCACGCAAAGTGATTCAACTGGGACAATTTGCCCAAGCCTGCCCCGAGGCCTTGTTAAACAGTGACACTCTGTTTGTACGCCCTGAAGATATTCAGTTAGTTGCTCCTAGTGCAGAAGTAGCGACAGCCAAAGTGATTCACCGTACTTTCTTAGGCGAACGCATTGAGCTCAAACTACAATTAAGTCCCGAGCTGACTCTTATGGCAGAAGCCCATAACCACTGTACCTATCAAGTCGGTGATACGGTCGGATTATCCATTCCTACTACTCGTTTGTTGAATCCAGAAGCAGCATGAATCAAACCTTATTAGTACAAATTAGCGATCTACACATACGTGAACCAGGGCGCTTAGCTTATGGTCGTATTAATACTGCACCCTATTTGGAAAAAGCAGTCATTGCCATCAATCAATTGCCGCAAAAGCCCGATGCGATCATTATTACTGGCGATCTGACTGATTTCGGACGTTTAGCCGAATACCAGCACCTACGCGACTTGCTGTCCCCGTTAAGCGTGCCTGTGTACGTACTGCCCGGCAACCACGACGAGCGCAATATTCTTGCCCAAAGCTTCCCTAATCAAGACTACCTACACTCCACCCTAGA
>CANQRK010000176.1 GCA_947626245.1 uncultured Paenalcaligenes sp.
CCGTGTTGTCGGCCACATCCAGCGTGGTCTGCATTTGAATCATGATTTTTCCTGTTCCAACTTAACTGCACAACCTGATACGGACAATAAGCCTACCAAGCAACGCAACCAGTTTTGGGCCCGTCAGTTCCGACGTTGGTCACCACATCTAATTGTTGTAGTAGCTTACGCCGAACCCTGGGTTGAAATCTTGCGAGAAACAAAACGTATGAGTTTAGTCTACTTCGCCCTATAAATATAAAAGCCAAGTAAGCCATCAATTTTACCAAAAACCCAAGTTTTAGCAAGTAGTTATGTACGATTTACTTTTTATTTGCCGTATTCCTGCAACATTAAGCGTATAGGCTCGGGCAACAATTGCAAATCACCATCAAAAACAAAGCTAACCCCAAGAGTCTGACAAATAACCAAGGCATTACTTAGCATCGTATCGCCACCCTTTTTATGAATAAACTCGACTAAATCAGCCTCTGTTACTCGTATATAGGCGACGTGCAGTGTATTGAGGTCTAGTAAGACCCGAGGTAACTGCAACACCCGACGCGCCCCGCTTAAAACCTGAAACGATGCCAACATTGTATTGAATGCTGCCACCTGAATGGGCTCGCTGCTAAGGGCATAAGCATCTAGCTCTACGGCCAAACGCCCATCCAACAGTACATCTTCAGATGCAGCTAAAAGCTGCGCGACCTGATCAACAAAGCCCTTTTGGGTAATCGAGGACAAAGAGACCCGTAATAATAAACGATCTTGGGGATTAATTTGCAAATGAGTTAAAGCAAGTTCAAATGCACGCACATCACACACACCCGATAAACCCAAGCGGGTTGCCACAGGCATAAACTGATAACCTAGCATTTTTTGCTGGGCTACCCCTTTGGCTTGTAAGGCTAACACCGCTTCGTACCACGGTTGTTGTTGATGTTTTTTAGCGGTCAGCTCCAAACTAAATTCGTGCTGAACCAACCCCTCTTGAATCAAATGACGCCACTGACCCTCTCCACCTTTGGGGTAATCCATTAATTGCTCAGTCTGTACACTGGTCAGGCTTTCGACGACATTGTGTCCAGCACTTTCTGCTCGCATCAAGGCTTGGTCTAAGCGAGCCAATACATGCGCCAAGTACTGCCCCGACTGAAAATCAGTTTGCGCCATAGCCCAACGACAGTATTCACCATGAGGCAACTGTATACGTTGCTGGCGCAAGATCTGCTGTACCGCATGCATCAACTGGTGCCACTGTTCGTCATTCAGGCCTTGGGCAAGCAATACAAAATCCGAACCATTTAAACGAGCTAAACATAAATACGCATTGGTACTGTACCCAGCGATCAGACTTTGCAACTGTTGACTCAGACTGCGCAACCACTCGTCTACATTAGTGCGCATCATCACTTTGTTAATCGCCGCTAAGTCGCGCTGTCTAAATAAGAACAACCACCCTTGTGGGGAATCCGCATCCCCTAATTGGCGTCGTAATTCATTAATGAAGTATTTGCGGTTCACTAAGCCTGTGACTTCGTCTTGATTCAACTCGACTTGCAACAGCTCGATTTTGGCATGTTGCTCTTCGGCCGTTACTACAATGCTTTGACGAGCCGTAGCAAGGGCGAGGGTTACCTCGTCGAGTTCGGCAAAAGTTGATTTTTTGTAGGGCTCAGTATTTGGCTGCTCTTTCTGCGTTAGGGTTCGCAGCTGCTCTGTAACCTCTTGGTGCAAGACCCGACGCAACCACCGTATCAAAAAGAGCACAAACAAAGCCCACACTGCTCCTGCACCTAGCACCCAGACAACTAAACGGGTAAAGCTATACCATAAACTATCGCGTGCATAGCTGGCATCTGCACGTAAGTGCAGCAAACCGACCTGACGCCAACCATCGCTGACCTGAGCAGCACTTTCTGTTGCCTCGATGGGCAATAATCGACTAAACCAAGCGGGTGCATGACTTTGCCCCTCTTGAGTTTGTCGACGTAATAGCACGCTACCCTGAGGATCTGTTAAACGAATCTCACTAAACTGTCCTGAATCAAACTGAGCCATGATAATTAGCTCTTGTGTGACCGGGTCTTGATTGGATGGCTGCGATAAAGTCAAAGCCAATGAAGTCGCCGCAGAATCCGTCTGTGACTGTAACTGCGTATTTAAATAGCTACGTGCTGACTCCACGCTTAACCAAAGCGTGCCACCTAAAATAATCAAAATCGCTAGGCTTACACTAATCAGCAGCTGCTTTAATAACGACATGATGTAACCTTTACTTATTTATTGAGGCGTAAAGCCTTCTTTACGCATTTTTTCTAACAAATCACGCCAACGACCTAAACTTTCTACTGATCGTGGCGGAGCACCCCCTACATAGACCCCCTGAGAATTAAAACTAAATACAGGGGTTAAGTCGGGACGTCGGCTAGCCGGACGAATTAACCCGGTCAAGTTATCTAGCAATAAGGGTTCTGCATTTGGGGTAGCGTAATAGCCTAACACCATGTGCGCAATGCTAGAGCCCGCAACTTGTGCTCGAACATAAATAAAACGTAGTTTTTCTGCAGGCACACCCAAATAGATCAAGGAAAAATACTTTGCTATGACGTAATCCTCGCAATCGGCGGCTGCTTTACCTAAGGTTTCAAGAGGAGTCGCCCAGTAGTCTTCGACACCCCAAATATGGATGTCCTCTTTGCCCAAAGCAAGACCATTCCAAAACCGATTTATTTCTTTTAATTGTTGGTCCTCGGGTAAACCTTGGAGACTGGCTAACGTGCCAAGCCAACGATCTAGGTTTTGAACCCCTTGGACACCCCACTTTTGTTGGGTTATTTGCCTGACTTGAGATTCATTTAACTGCAAAGCTCGCAACGACAGAGGGACCAGCGTTAGCCATACTACAGCCAAAGCGATTAATGTCACGCAGATAAAATGAATCGTTTTTTTTGTCGTCACACAAATTACTAAAGAAGTAAGATAAAGTAGTAACGTCCAGTTTAAGTGAAACTTTAAAAAGAGATACAAAAACTGGAGCTAAAGCTCCAGTTTATTGATATAAGTTAATAAATCTAAGATAAAGTGTCTGGTGCTTTTACACTCTCGGTAATTTGAGTTAGCAAAGCGGGATCACTAAAGCTTGGCTCCGGTTGAGCTGCCGAGGTAGGAATGGGCTCCTGTGCGACCTCCTCTGACTGATACTCTATGCTTAGTTCCTCTTCAGAAACCACATCTGCCATCGCCAAGGCCGCAGGCTGATCTTCAGCAGAGGAATCCTGAAAAGCAATCCCCTCATCGTCGGAGTCAGCAATTAGAGTCAACGCTGTGGTATCAGTGGTGTCATCTGTCTCTGCAAGACCAGGTTCCTCGCTGTCTGGTGTTTCATCCTCTGGCACCAAAGCAGCTAATACGGTGTCCTCATCTGTAAGTTCATCCACAAGTTCATCGGTGGATTCTTCGTCTATAGACTTGTCTGCTGTATCGTCAACGAGGTCCTCATCATCCTCTATCACCAAAGCAGCTAATGCAACCCCATCAAGCATCGTCGTCTCAGACTCTAGCTGAAGCGTGTTTGTTTCGGACCCTTCATTTGGGACCCCTTTTAAAGAGATCGTTAACGTGGACTCTTTAGTATCCCCATCACTATCAGTCACACTGTACGCCACGACGACTTCTTTAATCTCATCTTTTGCCATGGCATCTCGCGCAGTGCGGTCTACCTTGAAAGTATATGATCCATCGGCTGACCCGACAAATATTCCCATCTCGGTTTGGATCTCCGTTTTGCCATCAATCGGAGTGCCATTTCCCCACTTTACATTTAAATCGAGCTCA
>CANQRK010000177.1 GCA_947626245.1 uncultured Paenalcaligenes sp.
GGCACGCGCACCGTCACCTGCTCGCGGTACACCGCCATGTCTTCATCAAAGGTGGGGTCGTAAATAACTTGGGCGGGAGGATACACCACTTGACCGATGACACTGCTTTCATCATTTACAGAAAAATGAAAACGCGACTGATACATGTAATAGTCTGGCGCAATTTTGAAAAACACATCGATTTCAGTGGGCGAGTGATTTGCTACCTGCAGCTGAAAGGCCTGCTCGGGATCTAAAAACTCGTCGGCCTGAGCGGACAGTGCCAACCCAAACAGCATAAAAAAGCTAAGCACTGACCGCCATAGCCAGTGCTTAAGAGAAACAGCGGGATACAGACCCAACATAGCAAACCCTTTGGTTAACAGTATTTTGATACCAAGGCTACGCTGAGGTTTGATCTTTTACCCACTGTACATACGAGTCCAAACCTGCGATCACAGGCAATACCAGTATTTCAGGAACCTCGTAGGGGTGTAAGGATTTAATGCGCTCCATCAGCGCTAACACCCTATCCCCAGTGGTTTTAAAAGTTAAAGGTACTTCTTCTGCACCTTCGAGCGAGCCTTGCCACATATACATAGACAAGCTTGGACGTCCAAGGTTCACACACGCGGCTAAACCTTCTTCGATAATTATATGTGCAATACGCTTGGCTAGGCTTTCATCGGGTGCATTAGAAAGAACTAAAACGATTTGATCTTTGGAGTGAGCTTCGAGTTGCATTATTCCGCATCAGGTTGATTGGCAGGCTCTGCTTGAATAAAAGCGGGTAACTGAGCGCAAGCCTGTACTGCTTTGGTTACCCGCGGCAGATGATCTGTGCTGAAACCAAAACGATGCGCATTAAAGACTTGAGGGATCAAACACGCATCGGCTAGGGTTGGGGTTTCCCCATAACAAAAATCACCGTCTTTATTATACGCAACCAGTTGCTGCTCAAAAGCCTCTAAACCCAATGCCACCCAATGCGTGTACCACTCTTTGCGTTGCTCAGGCGTTAGCCCTAGGTTATTTTCTAAATACTTTAATACACGCAAATTATTCAACGGGTGTACATCACAGGAAATGTCATACGCCAGCCCCCGTATCTGTGCACGCTCTACCGCACTCCCTGGCAAAACAGACACCGTAGGATGGGTTTCTTCAAGGTATTCAATAATTGCCAACGACTGTCTTAATAACGCTGCACCGTCCTTAAAAGACGGTACTAAGCCCGCCGGATTCAAGGCTTTATATTCAGCACTGTTTTGTTGTCCACCATCGCGCAACAAATGCACCGGTACGGAAGTCCAGTCCAAGCCCTTTAAGCCTAAAACAATGCGTACACGGTAGGCGGCTGAACTCCGAAAGTAAGTATATAACTGCATCGGTTTTCCTTTGCTCAGTCTTTAGACGGCAAACGGCCCTGCCCTAAAGCAAGGCCGCCGCTAGACTGACTCGATGTAAACGGGGAGTTAGACGGAAGGCGTGAACAGCTCGATTTGGTTTTCAATCACACCAAAAATGCTATTACCGGCATCGTCTTTCATTTCGATGCGAACCACATCACCGGGCTGCATAAAAGGCGTAGTAGCCTTGCCCTGCTCGATGGTTTCGTACATACGAACCTCGGCCAAGCAACAATAACCGACTCCACCGTTTTCAATGGAGGACCCCCACAAATTGCCTTGTTTACTAGACACGGTGCCAGAGCCCACGATAGTACCAGCGCACACGGTACGTGTTTTAGCTACATGAGCGACTAGCTGAGCAAAGTTAAAAGTCATGTCCACCCCAGCGTTGGGGCAACCAAATGGTTTGTGATTGAGGTCTACCAACAAAGGCAAATGCACTTTGTTGTCTTGCCATTTATCACCTAGCTCGTCAGGCGTCACAGCGACTGGACTGAAAGCACTGGCGGGTTTGCTTTGCAAGAAACCAAAGCCTTTGGCTAGTTCGGCAGGAATCAACGCACGCATGCTAACGTCGTTGACGAGCATAACCAAACGAATGGCTTTAGCGGCCTGCTCAACCGTTGCTCCCTGAGGAAGATCACCCGTAATAACGGCCACTTCGGCCTCGAAATCTATGCCCCAAGACGGGTCGGCAATGACGTTATCGATGGGACCAATAAAGCAGTCAGATGCCCCTTGGTACATAAGGGGATCGTGGTAAAACGACTCGGGCACCTCGGCATTGCGCGCTTTACGCACCAATTCGACGTGATTAATGTACGCCGAACCGTCTGCCCACTGGTATGCACGAGGCAAAGGTGAGTGAAATAGGTTCGCATCAAAAGCCTGCGAGTTGTCGGCAGACGCATTGATTTGCTCGTAAACCGCTTGCAGCTTAGGCTCGCACTGTTCCCAGTTGTCTAGCGCATACTGCATGGTCGGGGCAATATCTGCCACCACCTTAAAACGGGTTAGATCACGGCTGACGACTACTAAGCTGCCATCACGGCCTTGTTTTAAGCTGGCTAATTTCATTTAAACATCTCCTTGTAGCTACCATCATGCAACCAAGCGGCATGTTTAGGTGCACGTTTGGTTTGACTCCATTCCTCGAGCATGGCCCATTTGACCTCGTCTAAGGCCTTGTCCATACCCGGTAAGGGGGTGTTCACCGCAAGCTCTAAGCGATGACCATTGGGGTCAAAGAAATAAATCGATTGGAATAACGCATGGTCTGTAGGACCTAAAACCTTAATGCCATTGGCCTCTAGACGAGCCTTGGCTGCCAATAGAGTTTCCATCGAATCAACCTCTAGGGCCAAATGCTGGGTCCATTGGGGGGTATTTTCATCACGACCCATTTCAGGTTGCTCGGGTAGCTCGAAAAAAGCCAACACGTTGCCCATGCCTGAGTCGAGGAAAATATGCATATAGGGATCGAACTCACCGGTAGACGGCACATGGTCTTCGGCAATCGCCAACACCAGTTTCATGTCTAGGTTTTTTTCGTACCATTTGGCTGTGGCGTAAGCATCTTTGCAGCGGTACGCCACATGGTGAATTTTTTTAATCATGGCAGCAGTCTCCTTGCTGAATGTCGCGGTATGTGTTGAGACCACGACAAAGTAGAACGTATGAACCCATTACAAACCAAAACCATCTATTATTCAAATTGATTTTTTCGTTTAATTTATCAAAATTATTAATAAGTAGCGAGTATTACTCTTTTTATGAAAATTCGTTTACGGCAGTTACGTGCCTTTGTGGAATTGGCTAAAACCCAAAGCTTTACTCAGGCCGCACAAAATTTATTTATCACTCAATCGGCGCTAAGCAGCCTAATCAAACAAATGGAGCTGAATCTTGGGCTGCAGTTGTTTGATCGTAATACCCGTTATGTACAGCTAACCGACGTAGGTCACGATCTATACCCCTACATCGCTCAAATTTTGCAGGATCTGGCCAACGTACTAGAAGAAGCTGCCAATCTAAAAGCCCTGAAAAAAGGCGTGGTGCGTATTGCAGCCCCTCAACTGCTAGCGTGTACCAGTTTGCCGCAATGCATTGCGGACTTTCAACAGCGCTATCCCGAAATCCAAGTTCAACTGATTGACTGTGGAGTAGAACACGTTGAAACCAAAGTGCTGTCTAACGAGGTGGACTTGGGTATTAGCCCCGAACGCGACCACAGTCCAGACATCAATCCAACGCTACTGTTTGAAAGCGCCTTTTACGTGGTGACGCCACCCCAACATCCTTTTAACCAAGCTCAGCAAATTACCTGGAAGTGCCTACAAGACCAACCTCTTATCTTGCTTCAAGGGCAATTTACCCA
>CANQRK010000178.1 GCA_947626245.1 uncultured Paenalcaligenes sp.
ACGTTTTGCGGAATCAGTAAACGTTTCTTTGTACGAGGAGGTCATGCCTTCGATTCTTCGATGTTTGGCTTTTCGTGTTGTGTGCATTGGCGTGATGGCTTCGCTAAGCAGTGCTCACTCGCGTTGCTCGTTCCGCGCTGAACCGCTCATCCATTCACTCCACCGCACCCTTGTACGAGGAGGCCATGCCTTCGATAGATGTACAAAAGCAATAGACGTAAAAAAACCCGCTGTTGCGGGTTTTTTCTCACACACAAAAAATTAGATTTTTTGTACGGATTTGGCTTGTGGGCCTTTTTGGCCTTGGGCTGGCTCGTAAGAAACGCGTTGGTTTTCTTCGAGGGATTTGTAGCCGGAACCAAGGATGTCGGAGTGGTGAACGAAAAGATCTTTACCACCGTTTTCAGGGGAGATGAAGCCGAAGCCTTTTTCGTTGTTGAACCATTTTACGGTGCCGTATTCTGTTTGCATGATATGCATTTCCTTAAATAAACGAGCAATGTTGCCCTAAATAACAGATTTTCAAGGGACAAAATTTTGCAATGCAATTTACTAGTAAAGCAAACAGTATTGAGCGAACTTCGACGAACTTGATAACCTACTTACGCACTTTAATCGCTTTTATGTGTTGGCGTCAAGTTAATTCGTTAAGGGTTTATGCTAATTACCACATTATTTTTAGATACATTTTTAATTAACTTAGATTTAGACGAGATAAGAAGAAATTTCCTTGGCAACCTAGATTAAGTGAGGAGTGACTTCGGACTCAAAGTTGGTACGCTCAAGGGAATAAGCGGGGTGGCTCATAGAAGATACCTAAGGGAGCCTGCTGTTAATAGGGTGACGAGAGGGGGCGGCGCTGGCAGCCCTGTTTTTACTAAATTGGCGCTCGCTGGTTAGGTATTTTAGTTTTATTGAGATTTTAATTTTAATTAATAATTCGTTAATATTTGCAGGTTGTTTTTTATCAAAAAATTTCCAATCATCAAATTTTTATATCTGTTAATAATTTCATCATCACTAAGAGAAGATAATAAAATTTGGCTAATTACAGTGGTATGTTCAGGTCAACGAGTACCCGTGGTGATATTTGAGGTAAACGTCCCCAATGCTTGACTAGTTTGCATACATAATCTCTATTTTTCTAATGCTGATAAATGAACAGGGGTATGTGCTGGATCATCCAAGGCTTGCATAATGGGCACGGCTTTTTTGGTGTGAACTAGGTGAGAAAGAGCGCTATAGCCTAGTTGTAGCGCATTGATATTTAAGGTGTAATTTTTCTATATGTTGCGTGAAATATTACAAAAATACTCCAGTATTTGTACTAAGCGAAATGCGCTAGACCTGTTTATTTCCAACGTGTTGGCTCTCTTTGGAAGGGCTAATTCTTTTTTTGTTGGGCTAAATAATTCGAGGATACTTAGACCACAAATTAATGTGGGTACTAGGTGTTTTTCGTTCTCATTAATTACTTATTGTTTTTCTTCCTATACCTACTCTTTTTTAGCGGCTTAGAGCAGAACTGAACGCGTGTGCTTGTTGCTATCACTCCCTGTAGCCAAAAGCCTGTATTTAGGATTTTTCCTCTGTGCTGAATAACGGATTCAAGTTTGAATGAGGTTGTTTCAAATATTAAACTATGTTTTGCAGGTATAAGAAGAAGGGAAAATGTATGCACTCTGCTTGTGTCTTCTTAGTCGAAGGCTCGCAAGAAAGGGGAAATGGAATGCAACCAAAAATTGAAGTCGCAGGTGAGCAACGCCCTAGCGTTTACAACGCGTAGGGCAAGAGGGCATGGCACGCGAGCGGGGGCTTCGTTTGTTAGCTAAGGTAGACGGGTGAACTCTGTTTTAAGGAATAATGATGAAAAAAGTGGTATTTATTGGTTATGGGGCCATGGCCAAAACGGTACGTAAATTGCTACCCGCTGGGGTAGAACTCTGTGCCGTGG
Organism: uncultured Paenalcaligenes sp.; assembly: GCA_947626245.1. Taxonomy (GTDB): domain Bacteria; phylum Pseudomonadota; class Gammaproteobacteria; order Burkholderiales; family Burkholderiaceae_B; genus Paenalcaligenes. Next base: position 1,955 of record CANQRK010000178.1, read on the forward strand.
TCGTGCCTGCGCGCAGCGTAGACAGCGTACAGCAACAACTGGGCCATGCCGTGCAGGTAGTGACGCAGGTGGCAGAAATAGCCCTATCACCTGATTTGGTGGTGGAAATGGCCGGACAGGCAGGCTTAAAAGAACACGCTTTGGCAGTACTGGAGCGCGGTTGGCGTTTAGCTATTATTTCAGTGGGGGCCTTAGCTGATGAAGAGCTAGCGCAAACACTGCAACACGCCGCCTTAACGCATCACACGCAAATTCAGTTGTTGGCCGGAGCGGTCGCAGGCATGGATGGCCTAAGTGCTGCCATGACCATGGGTTTAGATCAGGTGTTGTATCAAGGGCGTAAACCACCCCAAGGGTGGAAAGGCAGCCCAGCAGAAAAGCGTGTGGATTTAGACCACCTAGAACACGCGACTGTATTTTTTACCGGTAGCGCACGTGAGGCGGCACAACAGTTTCCAGCCAATGCCAATGTGGCCGCCACCATTGGTTTAGCCGGTGTGGGTATGGATCAAACCACCGTAGAACTCATCGCAGACCCAGCCGTACAGCGCAATACACATACCATTGTCGCTCAAGGCGGTTTTGGACAAATGCGGGTAGAAATGCAAGGCATTCCTTTGGCCGACAATCCAAAAACTTCAACCCTGGCTGCTTTGAGCATCGTCCGTGCGCTGCAACAATTAAACCAAGCGTGGATTATCTAAGCCTTGTCGAGTAAGGCAGTGAAACCGATTTTTTAGCCGGCGAGTGAGGTCAAGACGATGACCGGATTAATCGAATTTCTTCCAAATGGTGCTTTTGTAATTGATTTTGTGCAGGCATAATCGAATTTGTTCAAGGTTAGCCTAAAATAATCATTTGTAAGCAGTTGGGCGCCACGCGATGGGAGGGTTCTTTACCCGATCAAATGGGAGCATGGCCTCTTACAGGCTAAGGTGAGAAAAAAGGAGCTGAGCACTGGCAGACAGGTTCTTTTTTCTACGTACCGCAAGCAGCAGATTGCGTTGAGCCCAGTCGTTTTCTAGCGTGATAAAGGTGGTGTTGGGGATTTGAAATAGCGCTGAGCTTTGTCGTGGAATCACGCCAATGCCCATGCCTGCATTGACCAATAACGCCATGGTTTCATAACTATCAATCTCAGCACGGACCTGAATAGGTTGATTCGCTTCCATGGCTGCTTTGGTCACTTGATAATTAATTTGTGTGCCACTGCGCAAAATAATGTGTTCATAGTTTAAGCTTTGCTCAAAATACAAGGTAGGGTGGCAAGCTAAAGGATGATCTTTAGGAACCAGTAAACCTAATTGATCCTTCCTAAAAAAATAGCTTTCTATATTGGCATCATGCGGTAATTCAGAATAAATACCAATATCGCCTCGGCCTTTCTCTATGTCATACACGATATTTTGGCTATTTTTTTCCTCTATTTTGAAATGAATAGAAGGATGCTGCCGAGTAAATTCAGATAATAAATGAGGTAAGTTTTGCGATAAGGCAGAAATGTTCGCCAGAATATGAATATGCCGAGTTTGCTCGCGCGTAAAATCATGCAAATGATCTTGTAAGGCTTGCGCACTTTGCAGCAGGCTGCGGGCTCGGTAGAGCAGCTCTAAACCGGCTTCGGTGGGACTGACCCCTTTATTGGTGCGTTGCAGCAGAACTACATTCAGCTGAGCCTCTAGGTCACTAAGACGTCTACTAACCGCTGCTGCCGCAATATGCTCTTTTTGGGCTGCTGCGCTAATGGTGCCTTCCTCAATGACACGCACGAACAGTTTTAAACTCAATAAATCCAAGGACACACTCC
>CANQRK010000179.1 GCA_947626245.1 uncultured Paenalcaligenes sp.
GCGAGCCTTAACCGCGCTAGATAATTTGGGCATTATCGAGGTGGCAGATGAATCACCCACTCAGTTACCTCCCGGCTTGCTGCGCCTAGCAGAAATTGCCAGAGCAACAGTGGGCAATCCCAGAGTGCTGTTACTCGACGAGCCGGCCGCTGGTCTTAACTCCGTTGAGACCCATGATTTGTCCGTCGCTCTAAAGTCCTTGCGTTCGCCCGAGTTGATGTTGGTTATTGTCGAGCACGATATGGATTTGATCATGGGGGTTTGTGATGCCATTCATGTACTAAACGTAGGGCGTGTATTGGCCTCAGGTAGCCCTGAAGTGGTTAGAGCTAATGCTGATGTAGTCCGTGTGTACCTAGGAGACGAGGATGACTGATACCGATTCCATATTATTAAAAGTGCAGGACCTAAGCGTTAGTTACGGAGCTGGTCCTGTGGTTAATCAGGTGAACCTCGATGTAGAGCGAGGCGCTGTGGTTGCCCTATTAGGTGCTAACGGAGCGGGTAAATCCAGTACTTTACGAGCAATTGCGGGTTTGGAAAGTTCACAGGGTAGCTTGTATTTTGATGGTCAGGATATTTCTAAGACCTCATATCGAGAACGCTTTCAATTAGGTATTGCCTATGTACCCGAAGGCCGTGCCATTGTTAGTGATTTGACCGTGGCTGAAAACTTAACCTTAGGATCTTATTTTGAGAATCGAAAGGTGCGAGCTCAGCGCCAGACGATGGTGTTGGACTTTTTCCCTGAAATTGCAAACCGACTCAAAGCACCGGCGGGCTTACTTAGTGGTGGTGAGCAGCAAATGCTGGCAATAGGACGAGGTCTGATGTCGGGACCACGACTTCTGCTTTTGGATGAACCCTCTTTGGGCTTGGCACCCAAACTAGTAGCGCGCGTGTATGAGCGACTTTCATTGATTCAACAAGAGCAGAACCTGACCGCGTTGTTGGTGGAACAAAGTTTTCATGTGGCGGCAAAGCTAGCGGTACGTGCGCTAGTAATGCGACATGGTGAAATTGTAGGTAATTTGGACAAAGAGACGTTGAACAGTCGAGAAGGGCGTCAGCAGGCCATTGATGCTTATTTGGGGGCGCAGCAGGTGGCGTAGCGACCTGCCACACAATAAACATAAATGGGGGAGAGCTCCAACTATGAAGAGTTTTAAGCTTGAAGGGCATGTAATGGCGACAGGGCTTGAGTTTCCTGAGGGGCCTATTGCCATGTCGGATGGGAGTGTTTTGGTGGTTGAGATTGCTGCCGGACGGCTCAGTCGCATCACCCAAAATGGACAGCGCGAAACCCTAGCCAACGTGGGAGGAGGACCAAACGGTGCCGCCATGGGCGCTGATGATTATTGTTATGTTTGTAATAACGGAGGCTTCAGTTGGCGTACCGACGAAGGGTTTAGTCGTCCTACGGGGCCTGCTATTGATTATCAGGGTGGTTCTATACAACGTGTCAATATAACCACTGGCGTTGTGGATACACTTTATACCCATTGTGATGGGATACCGTTGCATGGCCCAAATGATATTGTGCTAGATAGTATGGGAGGCTTTTGGTTTACGGATTTTGGTAAAACATTCGAAGACCGCATCATGCGAGGGGCTATTTATTATGCGCGCTTAGATGGCAGTTTTATTCGTCGAGCTGCACATCCCGTGTTGACGCCTAATGGTATTGGTTTGTCACCAGATGGAAAGACCTTGTATATGAGTGAAACCGAAACCAGTCAGTTGTGGGCCTTTCCTATTCTTGAGCCGGGGTATCTTCATCTCGATCCTTGGCCGTCGCCTAATGGAGGGCGGTTGTTGCATGGGTTGCCCGGTTACCAGCGCTTTGATTCTTTAGCTGTCGAAGAAAACGGCAATATTTGTGTGGCAACGCTTGTGCGGGGAGGTATCAGCGTATTTGCTCCGTCTGGTGAGTTACTTGAGTTTTACGAGGCTCCCGAGCCCTATTGCACCAATATCTGCTTTGGTGGTGATGATTTACGTACGGCGTACATCACGTTGTCGGGGTATGGCGAGTTATTGGCTGTGCCATGGCCACGCCCAGGCTTACGCCTAAATGGCTGAAAAAAGAAATATAATGCATTATATTTGGATTTTTTCATGTAATACAGAGACATCTTATTTTTTTATCACCAAGATGAAGTAACGATTTCTCTATCCATGAAATACCGTAATCACCTTATATTCATTGGTTTTCGTCCTTCTGATTATAGTTGTAAAACAATAGCTTAGTTATTTATTGGGACGCTTTTTGACGTTTTTCTTTAAATTAACAAGCATAGAGGTTTGACTTTAATTAAAAAAGAATGCATTATGCATTTTAATGACCTGGCAGAATTAAAATTTACAGGTTTTAACAGGAGATAGTTATGAGCGAAGTGGCATTGGAAGTACAACAAGACGTGGGCAGTGCACCGGCCGAGGGCATTATTACAGATGAAGCGGTAGCCGCAGCACGCGCTATGATTGGTTTGCAGCTACGACCCGAAGGTCCGTATCTGCAAGACGCGACCGCAGATACTTTGCGCAACTGGTGTAATGGGATTGGTGATCTCAACCCGCTATACCGCGATATTGGATACGGTGCAGGCACACGCTACGGCACGATGTTGGCCCACCCTATGTATCCGATGGCGTTTGGTTGGTTGGGTCGTACACGTTGGGGTTTAGCTGGTGTTCACGGTTTTTACGCAGGTAACGATTGGGAAATTTTCCGCCATATTCGTCCTGGTGATCGTATTACTGCGATCGAGCGCGTGGTAGGGGTAGAGGAAAAGGAAAGTAAGTTCTCAGGTCGTCTTGTACTGCAGTATGTAGAAGCCAGCTATTACAACCAACGCAGTGAATTAGTGGCTAGAGCGCTTGGAACATGTACTCGTCACGAACGCAAAGCGGCACGCGATACGGGCAAATACAAAGAAATCATTCAGCATGAATATACGGATGAAGAACGCGATCGTATCGACGAAATGGTTTTAGCCGAGCCAGATAATGTCCGCGGTGCTAATGTTCGCTACTGGGAAGAGGTCGAAGTTGGCGAAGAGCTGCCAACCATTGCTCGCGGTCCTTTATCGTTGATGGATACCATGGGTTTCCTAGTGGGTTGCGGACGAGGCCATACTCATGGCGTGATTCTGCAGGCAGCGGTCAAACACCCAGGGCATTTCTTCCGCAATCCCGAAGCCGGGGGCGGGGTTGAATACACCGGCATTGGCCATCATCGCGAATCCGTTGCCAAGGAAGTCGGTGTGCCGGGCACTTACGACTATGGTCCACAACGTTCTTCTTGGTTAGCCACATTAGTCACAAACTGGATGGGTGATGCGGGTGTTCTCAAACGTGTGCGCACAGAAATGCGTCGCTTTAACATCATGGGGGATACGACGTTTTGTAAAGGCAAGGTAATTCGCAAGTACGTAAAAGACAATGTTGGTCTTGTCGATATCGAGCTAGCTGCGGAAAACCAACGTGGTGAGGTCACGACCCCCGGTTTGGCTACCGTTGCCTTGCCATCGCGTGATGTTCAACGTCCTGCGTTTATTGATGGTTCAGGTGTTGACCTTGAGCTACCCGTTGTTCGTTAAACCTTGATTAACCCAAACTTGCGAGACAGTTGACATGCAAAAAGAAGAATCGACTCAAGGTGTAGCGCTGCCTTTGGCGGGATGTCGTGTCCTAGAGCGCTCCAATACGGTCGCCGCTGCTTATGCAGGACGACTGCTCGCAGTGATGGGTG
>CANQRK010000180.1 GCA_947626245.1 uncultured Paenalcaligenes sp.
TAAAGGTGTGTGGGTCTTTTTGTTCATGTTGCCCATGATGATCCCGCCTCAGGTGACGGCTTTAAGCTGGTTGCAGCTGTTTGGTCCCAGTAGTTTTGTATTAAAAATGGTGGGTGTAGCCCCTGCTTTTGGTAGACCGAACCCATTGCATTCGGCCGAGGGCATTGCATTGTTGTTAGGTATACAACATGCCCCATTGGTTTTCTTAGCGTTAAGAACGCAGTTAGTTAGTTTACCCCGCGAGCAAATTGAGGCAGCTCGCTTAAGTGGAGCTTCCTTTTGGCGTGTGTGGATAGATATTATTTTGCCTTTGTGTAGACCCGCGATTTGGGCGGGGGCGGCCATGGCTTTTGTATCGGCTTTGGGCAACTTTGGGATACCGGCGATGCTGGGGATTCCTATTTCCTATTTTGTGTTGCCGACGCAGATCTATCAAACCATGGCGTCTTTTGGAAATAGCATGTTGAATCAGGTGGCGGCTTTGTCGGTCATTATGGGCGTGCTAGCTTTAGCTATTGTTGGATTGCAAAGTCATTATCAACGCAAGCATGCTCTGCCCCTAATTGGTGCGTCAGGGCGTGCTCTGGATTTTCATTTGGGTAAACGCCGCATTTGGGTCGAGTTGCTGTTAGCGTTGGTATTGCTGTTTATTTTAGTTGCGCCGTTATTGGCTTTGATTGTGACTTCGTTGGTGCCCACGTTGGGGGTGTCTTTAACGTGGGAAACCCTGACCTTTAAAGCCTATAGTCTGATGCTCAGTGAGCAAAGTGCTACGTGGCGCGCCTTAGTAAATAGCTTGATCTTATCGGTGTCTGCGGCGGTGGGTTTGATGGTGTTAAGTTTGCCGTTGGCCTACTTGTTGGTGCGCTATCCCAGCCGTCGTTTGAACTGGTTGCATCAAGCCATTGATATTCCCTACACCTTACCGGGTGTCGTGTTGGCCATCGCATTTATTTTGTTATTTGCGCGACCACTGCCCATTATTGAGTACAGTTTATATGGCACCTTATGGATTATTTTGCTTGCGTATTTAGCCCGTTTTTTAACGGTGTGTTTAAAGCCTGTTCATAACAGCATGCTGCAGTTGGATCCTGCCATGGAAGAGGCGGCTAGTTTGGCTGGTGCTACGTTGCATCAGCGTTTACGTCATATTGTGTTGCCGTTGTTGCTTCCTGCGGCGCTAGCAGGTGCGCTCTTGGTATTTATGACAGCGGTAAACGAGTTAACCGTTTCGGCTTTGCTCTGGAGCGCAGGGAATGAAACCTTAGGGGTGGTTATTTTTAACTTAGATGAAAGCGGTAACAAGGTATTAGCGGCAGCGGTATCCGTGATGGTCGTGGGCTTGGTTGCCTGTGTGATGCTGTTATTAAATGGGCTTGGACGTTATTTACCCAAAGGAGCCATTGCATGGCAGAGCTAATACTGGATCATGTGTATAAACGCTTTGACGATCAAACCGTTGTTGAAGACCTCAGTCTATTGATCCCCAAAGGGGCTTTTACTGCGTTATTAGGTCCAAGTGGCTGTGGTAAGACCACTACCTTACGCATGATTGCGGGTCTGGAGTCAATTAGCCAAGGACGTTTGTCGTTAGGTGATCGATTGTTGGCTGACGGTATGCACCATACTCCGGCCGAAGAACGTCATATGAGCATGGTATTCCAGTCCTATGCGCTTTGGCCTCATATGACGGTGGCCGAAAATGTGGGGTATCCGTTAAAGCTAAAAAAAGTCAAAGGCGAGGCGTGGAAAAAACAAGTGATGGCAGCCTTAGAGGTGGTGGAGTTGGGTGCCTATGCGCATCGTAGTCCTCAAGATCTAAGCGGCGGGCAGCGTCAACGGGTTGCTTTGGCACGTTGTTTGGTGTCCGAGCCTGACGTCGTTTTGCTAGACGAGCCTTTGGCTAATTTAGATCGTCATCTACGTGCTACCATGGAGCAAACCTTTCGCGAATTCCATCGTCGTACGGGCGCTACTTTTGTGTATGTTACCCATGATCAAGCCGAGGCGATGGCATTGGCTAGTCACGTAGCTGTGCTGCATCAGGGGAAACTAATGCAGTGGGGCGCTCCGGAAGACTTATATCAGCAACCTAATAGCGCTTGGGTCGCCTCTTTTGTGGGGCAGGGCAGTATTTTGAACATGCTGACTCATGGCTCCGAGCGTCGGTTACACGAGCCGCAGTTGCAGCAACTCGGCTTGCCGGTGGGTCTAGGGCAGATCAAACCCGTCTTAATTCGTCCTGAGCATGTTCAACAAGTGGCTACGTCGGGCATCCCAGTGCAGGTGCAACGTTGCATTTTTCAAGGTGAGCGCTATTGGCTGCAGGGGGTATTGGCCGATGGTCAGTTGTTGACGTGGTATCACAGCAGCCCCTGTGCTGAATCCAGTCAGGTGATGGTACGCTGTACCCAAGGTTGGGTACTAGATTAATTTCCCTTCATGGTTGGCCAAGGAAAAAAATGCGTTATCTTGCTTTAGTGACTTGTTTATTGGTTTTAACGGGATGCGCGTCTTCTTCATCGCATTCTGATCAGACAGAACGCTTACAATGTAGGTTGAATCCCAGTAGCTGCATGTACGAAGGTAGTTACGAGTCTGGAGAGGAACAGTATGCTGAGCAACGAGCCAAAGAGCTGAATCAAGAATCATTACGAAAATTGAAGCGCCAACGCAGTTGGTGGTAGTGGTACATCGCTAGCTTTTTAACAGGGGAATAAACGTGTTCAGAGATTTAACCGATGATTTAGATGACTTTGACGGCTATTCCATTGAGCCTAGTTTTCAGTTAGATGTCCCATTTGTACCCACTGATGATGCGCTGATTGCTGCTATGTTTCGTTTGGCTAGCCTAAGCAAAAACGATGTGCTTTATGACTTGGGTGCTGGCGATGGCCGCATTGTGATTACAGCAGCTAAACAGTTTGACATACAAGCCGTTGGCATAGAATTGGATCCCATGCGTATTTCCGAGTGCCTCGAAGACGCCATGGAAGCGCGCGTCGAGCACTTGGTACAATTCATCGAGGGCAATATTTTTAATGCCGAATTCAGCAACGCCGATGTCATTACCTTGTACCTAATGGACTCGGTCAATGTGCAGCTACGTCCACGCTTATTAAGCGAGCTGCGCCCAGGCACACGCATTGTGTCTCATGCTTTTGATATGGGCGACTGGCAAGCGGACGAGGCAGTCGAGCTGGGTGGGATCACACTGTACAAATGGATTGTTCCCGCCCAAGTCGAAGGCGTATGGCAATGGGACGGCCCAGAGGGCCAAAGTTACCACTTAGAACTACAACAAAAATACCAACACGTTAGCGGAGAAATCTGGATAGACAATCAACCAGTTAACTTGTTAGCAGCTACCCTGCAGGGGGCTCATTTAGAACTCACCATTCAAATCGATGCAGATCAGCCTGTACAACGCGCCTTGCTAAGCTTTGAGACTGACGAAGGCCCAGTGCTAGAGTGGTTGTAGATCTTCTTGCTTAAAGAGGCCATGCCCTCTCTAGTAGGAGGGCTGCCCCTACCTTGTACGAGGTGACCGTGCCTCCGACCATTATTGCAGCCGGAATGACTCCCTCGTACGGGGAGTTAGTTCAAGGTATTTAATTGTGAGTTAAGCCAACTGATAGGTGGTTTTGACTCGAGTGAAGAAGTGTCGAGCGTGAGTTCCTTGTTC
>CANQRK010000181.1 GCA_947626245.1 uncultured Paenalcaligenes sp.
GGTACTCCCCTGCTAAGGGAGCATGCGGCTTATACCCGCATCGAGGGTTCGAATCCCTCCATCTCCGCCAAATACACAAAACAGCCCTTGGGAAACCAAGGGCTGTTTTGTTTTGTATAAAGAGTTTGTCTTGTACGAGAGGGGCCATGTCTGCGCTCCATCGCAGGCATAGTCTGCTCGTACAGGAGACTTAGGCTAGTTTAAAGACCTGAACGGCGTTGGACAGATGAGTCGCTTGTTCATGCAACGAGTCAGAGGCGGCACTGGCTTCCTCCACCAGAGAGGCATTGTGCTGAGTGAACTCATTAATTTGGCTGATGGCTTGATTGACTTGTTCAATGCCAGCACTTTGTTCAGTGCTAGCGGTACTGATGTTTTCGGTTAATTGAGTAACGTGGCGAATACTATCGACAATAGCGTGCATATTGCTACCGACTTGACTCATCAGAGTCGCACCATATTTCATATCGTTAACCGAGCCTTCAATTAAGGTTTTGATTTCCTTGGCAGAGGCGGCGGAGCGTTGAGCTAGTACTTGCACCTCAGAGGCAACAACACTAAAACCACGACCGTATTCACCAGCGCGAGCGGCTTCGACAGCAGCATTTAAGGCCAAAATGTTGGTCTGAAAGGCGATTCCATCAATCACATTAACGATCTCAGCCATTTTATGGGAGGACGAGTTGACTGTGCCTATGTTGGATTCAATTTGCTTGACTAGCGCTTCACCTTGCTCTGCGTTGGTCGTTGCCGTTTGAGAAAATTCGTATACTTCGTGTGCGTTAGCTGCATTTTGTTTGACGGTAGAAGTCAGCTGAGCCATGGCACTGGCTGTTTCTGTTAAGGAGCTAGCTTGTTCTTCGGTACGAGAGGCTAAGTCTCGATTACCCATGGCAATTTGGGATGTGCCGGTGCTAATGGATTCGGTGCTTGTTCTAACCACTTGAACGATCTGAGTTAGGCTTTGACTCATGTGTTGCAGTGCTTTCATTAGTTGGGCAGTTTCACCATGTCCTTGAACCGCTATAGAGGAGCTTAGGTCTCCGTCAGCCACCGTGGTTGCCACTTGAACGGCCTCATTAATGGGTTGGATAATACTTTTAGCAATGCGATAGGCCAGAATAATACTGAGCAGTGTGCTGATGCTAACTAGCAGAGCCAATAAAGTCATTGTTTGTCGATAGTGTTGATTTGCTTCTACGGTGCGCTGGCTTAAGCGTTGGGCGGTACTGTCTGTCACAAACTCTACAATGCTATCTATTTGTTCGGTAGGGAGTCTATCCATGCCTCGCACGCGATTATCGACGTTTTGTACTGAGGCGTCTGTACCATCGTAATAGGTCTCTAGCGTTTGTAGGTATTGGGTTTCCAAGGTGGTTAACGTCTGGCGTGCCTCCTCAAGTAGCGGTGTGGTCAGGGCAAGGTGATTCAAGGTTTGCTGTAGTTGCTGCAAAGTAACCTGAGCCTCGGCACTACTTTGTTTGAAGGCGGTGCGATAGCGATCTAAATCCTGAGCATCATCGCCGCGCAGTAGAATATTTTTCCATTCTTGAATTTGAGTTTTGAAGATGACTTGGGTAGATCTGGCCTCATTGACGGCTCGTTGGAGTTGTGAGGCATTGTTTAGCACGGTAACTAACCGCTGTTGATTGGCTGAAACGGCTTGCCAACCAGCAATAGCCACAAAAAGGGCGCAGGCGATGAGTACAGCCGATAGGAGTGTTAAACGGGTGGAAATCTTGAGATGAGTGAAGGTCATGGGGTAATAGACAACAGCGAGTAGCGTACTGTTCGAAGAACACGCTATTTTTGAGTGGTACAAGATGAGAGTGAATAGGTTAATAAAGAGAGATTAACCAAAGAATTAGCCATCTTTTATGTAGGAATAGTTGAAGATTATAACAATAACCGACTAAGAGTGCGGATTAGCCCTGATGGTTTACTTAGAGGTATTGAAACAGATCAAGATGACAAGACGTGTCGTAAGTCATAAAAAAGCCTGTTTTAAACAGGCTTTTTAGGTATCTTTAGTAGGGATTAAAAGACTTAGTGGGCTTGCCGTTTTAGGTCTAAGGCGACATCAACGATCATGTCTTCTTGACCGCCTACCATGCGACGTTTACCCAGTTCCACCAAAATATCTACGGTTTTTAGGTCATACCTTTGAGCTGCTGCCTCGGCATGACGTAAAAATGAGCTATAGACCCCAGCATAGCCTAAGGCTAGGGTTTCACGATCTACCCGTACAGGACGGTCTTGAAGGGGCCGAACGATGTCGTCAGCCGCATCCATAAGCGTGTAAAGATCCGTGTCGTGTTGCCAGCCCAATCGCTCGATGGCAGCAATAAATACCTCTAGAGGGGCGTTGCCTGCACCCGCACCCATGCCCGCTAGACTCGCATCCACTCGTGTGGCTCCGGCCTCGACCGCCACAATCGAATTCGCTACACCTAGGCTTAGATTATGATGAGCATGAATACCAATGGTAGTACTGGGGTCTAAGCTGTCACGCAGGGCATGGACGCGATCGCGTACATCGTTCATGGTCATCGCTCCGCCCGAATCCACCACATAACAACAGGTAGCTCCATAGCTTTCCATTAGTTTGGCTTGTTGGGCTAGGACTTGAGGGGAGGCTAAGTGACTCATCATCAGAAAGCCGACGGTGTCCATGCCTAGTTGGCGTGCGACTTCGATATGCTGACGAGATACATCGGCCTCGGTGCAATGGGTGGCCACGCGTACAACTCTAGCGCCCGCGCTATACGCGGCTTTTAGATCATGGACAGTACCAATGCCGGGTAGTAATAGCGTCGCGATTTTTGCATGTTGTACCACATCGGCTACGGCTTCGATCCACTCTAGGTCTGTGTGAGCACCAAAGCCATAGTTAAAGCTAGAGCCCTGTAAACCATCACCATGGGCCACCTCGATGGAGTCGACCCTAGCCTCGTCTAGAGCTTGGGCTATTTGGCGTACTTGAGCAATGGAGTACTGATGACGAATGGCATGACTACCATCGCGCAGGGTGACATCTGAAATATATAAAGCAGGGGAAGATTTTTCAGTAGAAGACATGGTTGTATTCCTTAGGCGCTGAGAGGGCTAGCGGCCATAGTGGCTGCCATGTGTTCTGCTGTGCGTAGAGCAGCACTGGTCATAATATCTAGGTTGCCAGCATAAGCGGGCAGGTAATGTGCTGCGCCTTCAACCTCAAGGTAAATACTGGTTTTTAGACCAGAGAGGCGACCTAGACCTGGAATATTGAGGTTCTCTACCTGATCGAACTGTACCGTTTGTTTCAGTCTATAACCTGGTACGTAGTCTTGTACCGCGCTGACCATGCTAGAGATAGAGTCGCTAATGGCGGCTTCGTCGGCTAGTTCGCTGAGTACATAAACGGTATCACGCATAATCAATGGAGGCTCGGCAGGGTTAAGCACAATAATGGCTTTGCCTTGGGTGGCCCCTCCTAGTACTTCGATGGCTTTAGCGGTGGTTTCGGTGAATTCATCAATGTTGGCACGTGTGCCCGGACCTGCGCTTTTACTGGCGATGGAAGCAATAATTTCCCCATAATGTACTTTGGCAACCCGTGAAACCGCCGCAATCATTGGAATGGT
>CANQRK010000182.1 GCA_947626245.1 uncultured Paenalcaligenes sp.
CATAGCTCTGATATATCTGAAATATATAAATTCTGACTAACCAATTTCCAGATAATTATGATTTCCCTATGTATTACTTCATAATCATCAAATTAACATAGTATAGTTACGATATAGTTCCGACGCAGTCAATATGCAGTTACGATAGATTTCGGTTATAGTTAACACATAATTCTTGGCATGAAAATGCTCTTTCTTATACAGTCAAATTAACTCACGCCATCCCTCCTTAATCACTAGCGATTAACTATTGTTAGCTAATCATTGCTAGACGCACTCATACCTTTTCTATGGCTCGTACACCTTTTCTGTCAGATAAACTAGATCTGTTATTTCAAAGAGTCCTGAGCAGGCGCGAGCTAATATGGCTACGCATGATGCTGGAGGATTGTGGTTTTGACCCCTCGGATCACAACGCTGATTCTCATGACTTACGCCGCGAGATGACATCATTTATTAAAATGCAATGGTGGGATGGAAGAGGCGCACCATACGACTCTTGGGCAGATCCTGAACAGTGGAAGAAGCACCGTGATAGGGGTCAATCCTTGAGGACGTTTTGGAATGAAATCGGGACATATTTGGATCAACGTCTTCTTGATGTGATGTCCTTTGACTGGATAGCAGAAACAGGTAGACAGCCAAGCTGGCTTCTGAAGCAACTAAGCCAACCTTTTTCATTCACTGATGAACTGTCAGACCAACGTCCGAAATCTGCGATTTTGTATCGTAATAACGTCGCTGGCTTAAGTGAAAAAGAAACGTTAATCGCCAGGCTTGATTACCAGTCCTCATCTTCGGAGCGCAAGTTACTGACCGTAGATCGTCTGCGAGAAGACTGGAATAGGAAGCTAATAGGAGAACAGCCTTTTACCTGGTATACAAAGGATTCTCACCAGGAAAGGCAAAAGTGTGAATGTGCCTGGCTATGGTATAGCAATAGAATAGAGACTCAGAGACGGCGTGGTCGCCAGCCATCAAAGTTACACACATTAGAAGATGTGTTAACTCACATTGACAACGCTGGCTACTCTTTAGAAGAAGCGCTCTACCATCTGGAACAAATTAAGAAAAAATTCAAAGCTCAACAGGTCGCTGCTAAGCGCAAGGGAAAGAAGCAAACAAACCTATCTTTATCTGATGATGCGCGAAAGAAGCTTGATGCCCTCTCTAAGAAAGAAAAAATGACCAGGACAGAGCTAATTGAATTACTAATCGAGAACGCACATGAGCACGGTGTGTTAGGCTAACCATTTCCAACTGTTGCTGTAGAATGTCTCAAAGACAAGGGACAGCCACAAACGTAGACATTAAGCAAGAGTAAGCTTAGTAAAGACTAATTTTTAACGTGTGCACGCGTAGCCACCCATCGACTCACGATAAAGCCTTGAAACCAAACGGTGGGTACATTGGTGAGTACAATTACAAAAACACAAAATAAAACCATAAACATTTGATTTAATATAACTATTACTCCCCACTCGTCATTCAGGCGCTATACGAGCAGATTATCTGATACAAATAGTAGCTCCAAATAGAGGGAGAACTTTTGGTAAGGGTGGTGCTCCTAAGAGAGGCCGATAAAGCCGCAACACAAAAACGACACTTCTAACAAGCACAAACCACTGTTGGTACATATGTTGGTATAAATTATAAAAAAATTATATTTATGTTTATTATCAATAATTTATAATTAAATTTGAGTCCGGCCCCGGCACCATGAATACAAAAAACAGACCGCAAAAGCGGTCTTTTTTTCGTCTCTCAATCCTTAAAGCTAATACTCATGCGGCACATCGTCGCTACGGGATATTGGTGGCGATGGTCATTAATGAAACGGTACTTCACTCGGTTTCTCTCGCAAAGTACCGCGCGGCCTTTTTTAATATCTCACGCTCCTCCTCGACGCGACGAAGCTGAGCACGCAAACGCAATATCTCGCTCTTGGCCTCCAAGAGTTCGCTAGCTTGTTGCTCCGATTTATCTGGCGAAACGGCCTTGACCCATTTGTACAGACTATGGGCTGATACACCGACTCGGGCGGCAACTTCGGCTACCGAGTAACCGCGTTCGGTAACCTGCCTAACGGCTTCTTGTTTAAATTCTGCAGTAAAACGTTGAGAACTCATGCTCATCCTCCATGGACATCCCTCCTATGCTCAAATCATAAGCTGGAAGTGATCATAAAGGGCTGGGCAGCCCATACCTTTTCTGAGGGGATTACCCAATAAGACAGCATTACTCCATAAATTAAGTCGTACTCTCGCTCTTTAGTTTTACCAATCTACTTAATAAAAAAACACAATGTGAAAAAAAGAAGCAATATATTTATACTATAAACATTGAGTTATTCATTCATGCAGCAGACCCGACCTCAAGGAGACTACTATGTCCAAATGTCCTTTTTCACACCTTACCACTTCCGGTGGAGCCCCTGTTGTTAGCAATCAAGACAGTCTCACCGCCGGTCCTCGTGGCCCAATTTTGTCACAGGATCTCTGGCTCAATGAAAAGCTAGCAAATTTCGTGCGTGAAGTCATTCCTGAGCGTCGGATGCACGCCAAAGGTTCAGGTGCTTTTGGAACCTTTACTGTCACTCACGATATTACAGCTTATACTCGCGCTAAAATTTTCAGTGAAGTAGGCAAACAAACACCGATGTTCGCACGTTTTTCTACCGTAGCAGGCGAGCGCGGTGCAGCTGATGCTGAACGTGATATTCGTGGTTTTGCCTTAAAGTTCTATACAGAAGAAGGTAACTGGGACTTAGTAGGTAATAACACCCCTGTGTTCTTTATGCGCGACCCCTTACAGTTCCCTGATTTGAACAAAGCAGTAAAGCGCGATCCACGCACTAATATGCGTTCCGCTACCAACAACTGGGATTTCTGGACTCTACTGCCTGAAGCGCTACACCAAGTGACCATTGTCATGAGCGACCGTGGGATTCCCGCTTCATACCGCCATATGCATGGCTTTGGGTCACATACCTACAGCTTCATCAACGACAAAAATGAGCGTTTCTGGGTCAAGTTCCACTTCCGCACGCAGCAAGGCATCAAAAATCTAACCGATGCGGAAGCTGCTGCCATTGTGGCCCAAGACCGTGAAAGCTCTCAACGTGACTTGTACGAAAGCATAGAAAAAGGCGACTTCCCTAAATGGACACTATTTGTACAAATCATGCCTGAGCAAGAAGCAAATACCGTGCCTTACCACCCTTTCGACCTGACAAAAGTGTGGCCCAAGGGTGACTACCCTCTCATTGAAGTCGGGGAGTTTGAGTTAAACCGCAACCCTGACAACTACTATGCACAAGTCGAACAAGCTGCTTTTGCGCCTAATAATCTAGTGCCCGGTATTAGTTTTTCTCCGGATCGCATGTTGCAGGCACGCTTGTTCAACTATGCTGACGCGCAGCGTTACCGTTTGGGTGTGAACCATAACCTAATTCCTGTAAATCAGCCTAAATGCCCAGTCATGAACAACCACCGCGACGGTCAAATGCGCGTAGATGACAACTTCGGCAGTCTACCTCATTACGAGCCCAATAGTTTTGGTCAATGGCAGCAACAACCCCAATATGCCGAGCCACCTCTAGCTCTAAACGGTGCCGCCGACCG
>CANQRK010000183.1 GCA_947626245.1 uncultured Paenalcaligenes sp.
GATCCGCAGCCCAAGGCCTTTATCGATCATGTGGCCGCTGTATCGGGCAGCAACGTACGACCCAAGGATAGCCTAACAAACGTGGGTCCTAGCGTGTTGTATAGCCTAACAAATAACGAAGGGCAATCCTTTGATTTTGTGAATTACATGGCTCCTATGACCCTAGATGATTTCCCGGTGTTTTTATTGGGCATGCGCCAAAATCCCGCAGATTTTTTCCGCTATGTACGTATTCCAGCAGATGCGAATTACAGCATGGAGGAATTCATGCGCTTAAATGCGGTGGCTCAAGACCCCGACGCATTGCGTTTGGCAGCACAGCGTTTTTCTCAGCGTGGCGGGCAGACGGCTCAAAGTGAGCTGATTGAAATGGCGGCTTTTAAAACCATCGAGACCTTTGTACAAAAAGGGTTCAATGGCATTATTGCACCCGTTCCCGAGCATGAACGCGAGCGTATCCTCAGCCTTACTGTGCCAATGCTGCAAATGACCTTGCTTGAATTGCGAGGTATTGCGCGCGAACAATACGGCTTAGAGCCAGTTGACTATACTGGAGAGCGTGGCGTACACGAGGAAGAGTGGGTACGCTTGGCATTATTGGCTTTTGCCAACATGCCTGATTACCCCGCTCCAGTGGTGTTTAAGCTAGATAGTTTTGAACAAGTCCAAGCCAGCGTGTTCCAAGTGTCACGTAGCCCCGGTACCTATATTGTGTATACCGGCAGCTTGTTCTTGGTTATCGGCGTTTTTGTCATGATTTATGTACGAGATCGTCGAATTTGGGTTTGGGTGCGTCCCGGTGATAAAGGTAGCTTATTAACGGCTGCAATGACCTCACAGCGTCGTAACTTAGACTTCCAACAAGAATTCCAACGCTTCCAACAGGCTTTTGAGCGTTTGTCCGAAAACAGAGGTAATGAACATGTCTAAACCAACGACTTCGTCTCCATCGATGTGGAGCGCTGACGATCAGCGTTCCCCCAGTGGAGACTCTAGAGGTGTACGAGGACGTCCTACATTAAGTGATTTTATTTACTTTGCCGTATTGGCTATTGCAGCCGTGTTTTGCTTGCAGGTTTATCCCGAGCAAATGGATTCGTACGAGCGTGTACTGTTGGTCTTAGCTGTACCGATGTTGGCTTGGATGGGGTGGCTATGGCGTCCTTTGCGCACCCTTAGCATCGTGGTGGCAGTGGTATCTGTTTTTGCTATTTGGCTGTATAGCATCGATGGCAATTTACTGAACGGAGACATTAATCGTTCCGAAACGGTTTTCTTCCTAAAATACCTCATTTCTTCACAATCCGCTATTTTGTGGATGTGTGCGCTGTTTGTGTTGGCCACCATCATGTATTGGATTGGGATGTTTAGTCCAACAGCGGCGTGGATTGGCTCTGGTTTAACATGGGCAGCGGTATACGCCGGTGCTATTGGCCTATTAGTGCGTTGGCGCGAAGGGCACTTATTGGGCCCCGATATTGGCCATATCCCTGTTAGTAATTTGTACGAGGTCTTTGTGCTTTTTGCCATTATGACCGCGTTGTTTTATTTGTATTACGAGCGTCGCTACAACACCCGTGCTTTAGGTGGGTTTGTGTTGTTGGTGGTGTCGTCTATTGTGGTGTTTTTGTTGTGGTATTCATTTACCCGCGATGCGCACCAAATTCAGCCGTTAGTGCCTGCTCTGAAAAGCTGGTGGATGAAAATTCACGTCCCCGCTAACTTTATTGGTTACGGTACGTTTTCTTTGGCCGCCATGGTGGGTTTGGCCTATTTAATTAAAGAAAATGGGGAAACGCGTTCTTGGGCTAAGCTCTCACCGATCTTTATTCTAGGCGTGCTGCTGTGTGCCGAACCCTTAATTTTTAGCTCCGGTAAATTTTCGGTAACGTGGATGCTGTACTTCGGTATTAGCGCCATTATTGTGGGTTTGATGCTGGCTTTCCGTGGACCTATTTCTCGTAAACTGCCTTCTCTAGAGATCTTGGACGATATTATGTATCGTGCCATTGCCGTAGGCTTTGCTTTCTTTACCATCGCCACTATTTTGGGCGCTTTGTGGGCGGCAGACGCATGGGGTTCTTACTGGCAGTGGGATCCCAAGGAAACCTGGGCGTTGATTGTGTGGTTGAACTACGCGGCGTGGCTACACATGCGGTTTATGAAGGGGTTGCGTGGTACCTTTAGTGCGTATTGGGCGCTGGTGGGGCTGTTGATTACTAGTTTTGCCTTCCTTGGCGTCAATATGTTCCTATCTGGATTGCATTCTTACGGTGAGCTCTAAGGGCTTTGTATGAGGGGGCCATGCCCCCGATGACGCACTTCCCTTTGTACGAGGAGGCCATGCCTCCGATCAGCGCTTTATCGTAGGCGTGGTTGGGCTGGTTGGGGGTGCGGGCGGTGTGTTTGTCACGGGCGAACGGTTCAGCGCGGAGCGAACGAAGTGAGTGAGCACTGCTTAGTGAGACGGTGACAAATACACAGTCCTAAATACATAGCCGCAAATACCCAAGAAGAAAAACCTACAACAACGGTGGGTCGCTACGTGTGCTGGGGTAGGTGCGTCGAATGAATTCGTGTGTATCGGGTGAGGCAATCAAATCTAAAATAGAATGACTGCTTAGAATGGTACTGGGGGAGACTGAGGCACTGATGGCGTAGCCTTGTACATAGTGCACACGCATCGCATTTAACGCTGCGAGGGTTTCGGCGTCTTCTACCCATTCTGCTACGCAAGACATGCCTAAATTATGGGCTAGCTCTACAATGGTGCGCACAATGGCCACGTTGTTTTGATTGTGAAGCATATCGCGAATCAGGGCGCCATCAATTTTAATTAAATGAGCAGGTAGTTCGCGTAAGTAGCTGAACGAGGTATAACCGGCTCCAAAATCATCCAACGCGATGCGCACGCCTTTTTGATGTAGTCTGGACATAAAGCTGCGAGTACGGCTGAGGTCTTGTAGGGCTACCCCTTCGGTAATCTCCACGCATAATTTAGACAGCACCGACTTGTATCGCCCTAGAATCCCAAAGAAATCCTCAATGAACTTATCATTATTAAGTGAGGAGCCGCTGAGATTAATGGTGACGAAATGCAGGTGGTGTAGCTCTTCTTTGTGGGTGTGTAGCCAGTCTAGAGTAGTCGTAAATACCCATTTGTCTATTGTGGAAATCGTGCCGTTTTCTTCGGCGGCTTTGATGAAATTATAGGTGGGAATCAGGTCGCCGTTTTCTCGTCGAATACGTAGTAACACCTCTACGTTTAGGCTACCCACCGGGTTGGCTAAATTCATCAGGGGCTGCATTTCAATGAATAAACCCTGAGAAGAGCCGTTTTCCAAGCGTTGAAATAGGGCTAGCTCCTCGGCGTGGTATTGCATTTCCAACGAGCCGTACTCATAGAGCACAAAATCTTTATTTTGACGACGTGCCGAGCCACTGGCGCTTTGGGCAATACGCAAAGCTGACTGAGTATCCATGTCGGGTCCTAACTCGATCAAGCCTAGAGAGGCATCCAGTTTATAGCTACGAGTTGATGTCTGAATGGGCTCAATATTTAGTGTTTGAGTTAGATTTTGAGCTAGCGTGTGGGCCATCTCGGAGGAGGTGTGAGGCA
>CANQRK010000184.1 GCA_947626245.1 uncultured Paenalcaligenes sp.
TCGCTTCTGAAAACTACACTAGCCCCGCTGTTATGCAGGCTCAGGGTTCTCAGCTAACCAACAAATACGCCGAAGGCTACCCTGGCCGTCGTTACTACGGTGGTTGCGAGTACGTAGATATCGTAGAGCAATTGGCCATTGATCGTCTCAAGCAGATTTTTGGTGCCGAAGCAGCAAACGTGCAGCCTAACTCTGGCTCACAGGCCAATCAAGGTGTGTACATGGCTGTACTCAAGCCCGGTGACACCGTATTAGGTATGAGCCTAGCCGAAGGGGGCCACCTAACACACGGTTCTCCCGTTAACGCCTCAGGCAAACTATATAATTTCATTTCTTATGGCTTAGACGAGAACGAAGTTCTTAACTACGACCAACTCGAAGCCCTAGCCAAAGAGCACAAGCCCAAACTCATCGTAGCCGGTGCTTCTGCGTACTCTTTGCATATTGATTTCGAGCGTATTGCGCGTATTGCCAAAGAAAACGATGCGTTGTTCATGGTAGACATCGCTCACTACGCCGGTCTAGTCGCTGGTGGTCAATACCCCAACCCCGTGCCTCATGCTGACTTCGTCACATCCACTACCCACAAATCTTTGCGTGGTCCTCGTGGTGGTGTCATTATGATGAAAGCCGAGCACGAGAAAAAAATCAACTCTGCTATCTTCCCTGGTATTCAGGGTGGTCCTTTGATGCACGTTATTGCTGGTAAAGCCGTTGCCTTCAAAGAAGCCCTCGAGCCTAGCTTTAAAGATTACGCCGCTCAGGTCGTAAAAAATGCAGATGCGTTGGCACGTACGTTGGTTGAGCGTGGTTTGCGCATCGTATCCAATGGCACACAAAGCCACGTTATGTTGGTAGATCTACGTGCTAAAGGTCTCACCGGTAAACAAGCCGAAGAAGCCCTAGGCAAAGCACATATTACTGTCAACAAAAACGCGATCCCTAACGACCCCGAGTCACCTTTTGTGACCAGTGGTGTACGTTTGGGTACGCCTGCTGTTACCACACGAGGCTTTACCGAAGAAGACTGCGTGCTCACTGCTCACCTCATTGCTGACGTCTTAGACAATCCTAACGACGAAGAAAATCTAGCCAATGTACGTAGCCGTGTTCACGAATTAACTTCACGTTTGCCCGTGTACCGTTAATTTTTTCGCCCCTAGCGGGGCGCACTGCTTATGAAATGTCCGTTCTGTAGTTATGAAGACACTCAAGTCGTAGATTCTCGCGTTTCCGAGGACGGAGGAGCCATTAGGCGCCGACGTCGTTGTGTGAATTGCGAGCGTCGTTTTACAACATATGAACGGGCAGATCTCATGATGCCAGCAGTGGTAAAACGCAGCGGTAGTCGCATGGAATTCGATGTAAACCGCTTGCGTGCCAGCATGGACTTAGCCCTCCGTAAACGTTCTGTGCCGACTCCCGAGGTGGATGCGGCCGTAGCGCGTATTACCGAGGGCTTATTAATTAGTGGCGAGCGCGAGGTCACCACTGAACACGTTGGCGAACTGGTGATGGAACAATTAAAAAAACTGGATCAGGTCGCCTATGTACGTTTTGCTTCAGTCTATAAAAGCTTCAACGATATTCGAGAGTTTGTAGAGGCGATCGATGCCATGCAAGACGGGGATACGCCTACATAGTGACGCATTCGTTTTATATGCAGCGTGCGCTAGACGCAGCACGCAGCTCTTTATATCTCACCAGCCCCAACCCACGAGTGGGCTGTGTCATTGTTCTCAATCAATGTATTATTGCAACCGGTGCCACCCAACAAGCCGGTGGACCGCATGCCGAGGTGATGGCGTTGCAGGCCGCGCAGGCCGCTGGCTATAGTCAGCTCGATCAAGCCACTGTTTATGTCACCCTCGAGCCGTGTTCACATTATGGCCGTACGCCGCCATGTGTACAGGCACTGATTGCTGTACGTCCTAAAACCGTGGTCATCGCCATGAGGGATCCTAATCCTCAGGTGGCGGGGCGCGGTATACAGGCTTTGCAACAGGCTGGTATCGAAGTCATTGTTGGGATCGAGCAAGAGGCGGCCTTTGACCTGAATATTGGTTTTGTGGCGCGTATGGTGCGTGGCACACCGTGGTTATGGTTGAAAACAGCCTCGTCCCTAGATGGCTATACGGCACTAAGTTCGGGACAATCCAAATGGATTACTGGGCCTGAAGCACGACGTGACGGACAGCAATTCCGAGCACGTAGTTGTTTGGTATTAACGGGGATTGGCACATGTTTGGCCGATAATCCATTGTTAAATGTGCGTGATGTTTCGACTGAGCGTCAGCCCATACGGGGAATTGTAGACAGTCATTTGCGTATTTCACCTGATGCCGCTATTTTTAATGGCGATCCTGTCTGGGTATTTACCACAGTACAATCGCCCGAGCGTAGCCAGCGCCTAGCCGATCGCAATGCCCGAGTTGTTTATTTGCCTGCTGATACCCAAGGTCAAGTTGATTTAGCCCAGCTCATGCAGTGGCTGGGTCAGGAGCAAATTAATGAAGTCCACACCGAGGCTGGCGCTATATTAAATGGGGCTTTGTGGCAAGCGGGACTGGTTGATGCCATGGTGAGCTATATTGCGCCAGTGGTATTAGGAACAGGGCGACCTTTGATGCAAATGGCAGAACTGACAGATTTAGCTGAAGCTACCCGGATGGAGATGATGGCTTCGCAGCAATTAGGTAAAGATGTACGCATCCAAATGCGTCATCCACAGCGTTGGCGCCAGTTATATACGCAAATACAAGCAGAGGAATAAGTATGTTTACAGGAATTGTTAGTGCGGTTGGGCAAATTACCCACGTACAGGCGTTATCACACGAGGCAGAGGCCGGTTTACGTTTGCGTATTGCCGCCCCCGACCTTGATTTGCAGCGCTGTAAATTGGGTGATTCTATTGCTATCCAAGGCGCATGCATGACCGCGGTCGAATTAGAGCCCGAGGCGTTTAGCATAGAGATTTCTCGAGAAAGTCTTAACCGTACGGTGGGTTTGGATCAAGTCGGTCCTGTAAATCTAGAGCATGCGATGCGTTTAGGTGACACCCTAGACGGTCATATGGTGCTAGGCCATGTGGATGGTGTGGGTGTGGTATCGAAAATGGCTCCAGTGGGCGAGTCCTACGAGCTGCGTATTGTGGCGCCTACAGATTTAGCTAAGTACTTGGCCTACAAGGGCAGTGTGACAGTAAACGGTGTAAGCCTGACCGTGAATCAAGTGGTCGATGTAGCGCAAGGGTGTGAAATTAGCATTAACCTAATTCCACATACTGTTGAGGTAACTACGCTAAAACACCTAGTTCAAGGGTCTAGCGTTAATTTAGAAGTGGATGCGATTGCACGTTATGTAGAGCGGATGTTGTCTTTACAAAGCAAATAGCTTGCATTTTATGAAAGAAGCCTTATAATAGTATTCTTTGCTAAACGCAGAAGGACAGGTGACCGAGTGGTTGAAGGTGCACGCCTGGAAAGCGTGTGTACGTTTACGCGTACCGAGGGTTCGAATCCCTCTCTGTCCGCCAAGAATTTTAATTAAGCCCTTGATTTTCAAGGGCTTTTTTGTTTTCTGCTTCTT
The DNA here is from genome assembly GCA_947626245.1 of uncultured Paenalcaligenes sp. Classification (GTDB taxonomy): domain Bacteria; phylum Pseudomonadota; class Gammaproteobacteria; order Burkholderiales; family Burkholderiaceae_B; genus Paenalcaligenes. The sequence continues at coordinate 3,589 of CANQRK010000184.1, forward strand.
TCAGTATGCCATTTGGT
>CANQRK010000185.1 GCA_947626245.1 uncultured Paenalcaligenes sp.
TAAATACGACGACACTCCTCGGCGTGCCATTCGGCATGTTCAGAGCAATTGATGACTTCGGCGACAGACTCAGCCAATGGTTTGCCTTGATCTAAAGTGATATGACGACCGATGTCTTGGGCATTATCTCTGCATAATTGCGCTACCTTACGTAAAATTTCACTGCGTTCCATTGGCGAGCTATGGCGCCAGCTTTCAAAAGCGGTTTGAGCGCTTTGTAAAGCAAAGTCTAAATCTGCCTGAGTCGCATGGGGTAATTGACCTAAAACTTCTTTGGTGGCGGGGTTAATAACCGGTTCGGTTTTGCGCTGTTGCGCTTCGATAAACTCGCCGTTGATGTAGAGAGAAAGAGTGGGATACATAACGACTCCATAAAAAAGGAATGGTTTAAAAGAGCATGCTGTAATCAATATAGGTGTTTTTTTGATATTTAAACAACATATTTTCTAACTATGACAAACAGAAACAGAGGAAAGCACTAGTTTTTCTAAACATTTAAAAAGATTAACTATTTTTTATTGGTTTCTTCGGTAAAATAAAAAAACGGCTTGTTTGAAATTGTAATCATTCAGCCATTCTCTAGACGCAAGATCATGCTCCAAGAACATCAGGCCAGAAGCCTGAGGCTCCGTCTTGCCGTATCAAGGAATTCCCCCTCCATTTGGCGTTTATACGCCGTCAAGCACATTGTGTACGAGCTTTTTAGTATTGCTCTATTTGTTGCGTAATTTAATGGTGTGGTCTGAACATGAATAAACAAATTAAACGTATAACGCTTGCTGTTGCGTTGACCTATGGTTCAATAGGCATGGCTTTTTCTGACGCTAACATAGAGCAAGCTGTCGAGCGCGCTGTTTTGACAAACCCTGAAATCAGTGCGCGTTTTCAAGACTTCCAATCCAGCCTAGAAGGCAAAAATGTGGCCCGAGGCGGCTTTTTGCCTGAGGTTAATGCTTCTGGTTGGGTGGGTAAAGAGTGGCAAGGTAGTACGTCTACCAGCAGTGCCTCTAATTGGAATCGTACAGGGTATACCTTCGAGCTGACTCAGCTGATTTTTGATGGCTTTATCACTAGCAATCAGGTTAAACAGCTGGGCTTAGAAAAGCTATCTGGTTATTACGAGCTATTGGCCACCGTAGATAGCGTAGCCCTCGAGGCGGCTTTGGCGCATATTGATGTGTTGCGTTATCGTGAAATGGAAGAGTTAGCTCGCGAAAATTACAACCTTCACCTAAGCACATTAGGTCAAATCGAAGAGCGTCAACGCTCGGGTATTGGACGTGGGGTTGACTTAGAGCAGGCTTACGGTCGTCAAGCGCTAGCACAAAGCAACATGATGACAGAGTCTGGCAACTTAAACGATGTGCTACAGCGTTATCAGCGTATTGTAGGGGTTTCTGCGCCTAGCGTTTTAGCTGCGCCACCGTCGGTCGAAGCCGATTTGCCACAGGCTCCTGAGAATTTCAGCCCATCACTTCGTGTGAACCCGACGCTATTGTCCAAACAAGCCCTAGCCCAAGCGGCTAAATCGGGTGTAGACGTAGCCAAAGGCAATTTCTCTCCTAATCTTGAGTTCCGTGCTGCAACAGGGCGTGATAAAAATCAACCACGATCAGTGGCTGACCGTAATGCCCAAAGCTCCAATGTGCAGCTAGTGTTGTCTTACAACTTGTTCCGTGGTGGTTCTGATTCGGCTCGAGTGCGTCAAACGGCTGCTCAGCAATACGCCGCTAACGACGTACGTGATTACACGTGTCGCAACATGCAGCAAGAGCTCAACGTGGCTTGGAACAATATAGATCGCTTACGCGCTCAACTTCCTTTCCTTGAACAGCACGAGCTTGCTACTTCTCGAGTGCGCGTCGCTTACATGCAGCAATTCCAGATTGGTCAGCGTTCTTTGCTTGACTTGCTAGATACGGAAAATGAGTTGTTCGATGCTCGTCGTGCTTTAGCTAATGCGCATTATGATTTAAAACAAGCCGAGTATCGTTGGCTTGCTATGTCACATCGCTTGTTGCCTGCGTTAGGTTTGACTCAGCCTTACGAGCAAACCCCAGAGGAAAATGCTCAGCTAGAGCTGACAGACGAAGTGTTGGCTACATGTGTACAACCTGTGCCTGATACACGAAATCTAGAGCCAGTAAAGGTGACTTACCAAGACAATCTAGAGCCGCCAGTGATCTCGTATGCTAAACCCTAGTTAAAAAACCGGAGGTGGTAATGAAGAAAGAGGAAGAAATCAAACAAGAGTTATCTAGCTCGGATATTGATTTTATTCGGGTCTTAGAGGACTTAATTGATGTGCTGATTGCTAATGGCACCATTCGTCTGACTGACTTACCACCGCAGGCGTTAGCCAAATTGAACCAACGTAAACATAAACGAAATCGTTTACATAACCCGTTGGATCTAATGAATAACGATGATGATTTTTTAATTTAATATGAGTAGCGCCAATCCTTCCTTTGAGCATGTGCCTCCGCATACGGTTCATGATGATCCTTTACTGTCGTGTTTGGTAGAGGTGACTCGACTGCATGGTAATCCATGTACTGCTCAGCAAATGATAGCGGGCTTACCTTTAAAAGGTGGGCGTTTAAGTCCAGACTTGTTGTCGCGAGCAGCAGCGCGAGCTCAATGCAGCGTGAAAATCACGCGGCTAAAATTGGCGCATATTCCCGAATCTGCTTTTCCCGTCATTGTCTTTTTAAACAAAGACAGAGCATGCCTTGTTTTGAGCATAGATGGGAATCAGGTCACCGTTCAGTATCCTGAAAGCCCGATCACCAGTACGGTCGATATTAAGCAGCTTGAAGACGAGTATGCGGGTCTAGTGGCGGTGGTCAAACCACGCTATCAAACCGAAGGACGCTCATCGCAAGGTGTACCCAAATTAGTTGGAAAACATTGGTTCTGGTCGGCTATTTTTGATAATTGGCGCATCTATCGTGATGCATTGGCAGCGGCGGTATTGATTAATATCTTTGCCTTAGCCATGCCGTTGTTCACCATGAACGTCTACGACCGAGTTGTACCCAACAAAGCCATTGAAACCTTGTGGGTGCTAACCATTGGTATTGTGTTGGCGTTGGTGTTTAACCTGATCCTAACCAGTGTGCGAGCCTATGTGGTCGACAAGGCCAGTGGGCGGGTAGACATTCAGTTGTCTTCGCAAATTATGGAAAGGGTGTTGGCAATCAAACTAGAAAATAGACCCCAGTCGGTAGGGTCGTTTTCGTCGAATTTACGTTCTTTTGAGTCCGTCAGAGACTTCATTGCGTCGGCTAGTTTGACCACCTTGGTGGATTTGCCCTTTGTTTTGCTTTTCGTCTTTGTTTTAGGGTGGATTTCCCCCTACATGATGATTCCGCCTTTGCTGGCGATAGTTGCCATTTTGATCGTGTCTTTTGCAGTACAGCGTCGTTTAGAGCGTCTGACCAAAGCCACCTTTCAAGCTGCTTCACAGCGTAATGCGGTGTTGGTTGAGTCGTTATCTGGCCTAGAAACGCTAAAAGTATTAAATGCTCAAGGGCATGCCCAACGTCAGTGGGAAACAGCCACTGAGCACATTGCCGAGCTCAATGCCAA
>CANQRK010000186.1 GCA_947626245.1 uncultured Paenalcaligenes sp.
GCGGCGCATATCGCGTCGCTGAGCCCCGTTGGGCTTGAGTTCGTATTGATAGGCTTGCAATCGTTTCATACTAACAAGGACACTTGGCCTATGAAGAAAAACAACGACATTCGACACGGCAGATACTGTAAAGATCAACAGTACATTGAGCCACAACAAACGTCAAGCTGACGTCAGGACACTAACGTGTCCGCGCTATTCATCCACACCCTGAACGGTGTGGTTTTCCTCGCAATCTGATAAATCAAAACCCTGTGAGTCGGTATCAGTGGGTGTTGGTATTACTCTGTTTTTTAATTGTGGCTGCAGATGGAATAGATGTAGCCATTATGGGATTTTTGGCACCTGAGATTATTCAAGAGTGGGGAATAACACGCGGTGCTTTTGGTCTGGTGATGGGAGCTGCACCGATAGGATTGGTGGTAGGAGCATTATGTGCAGGTCCTTTATCGGACCGCGTAGGCCGTAAACGTGTTTTGGTATGTTCCGTATTCGTTTTTGGTTTGTTGACCCTGATGACGGCATATGCTCATAGCATAGAAGAAATGGTGATATTACGGTTTTTGACAGGAATAGGGCTAGGAGCAGCGATGCCGAATACCTCGACCTTAGTGTCTGAATTTGTGCCAGAAAAAAACAAATCGGTATTGATTACGATGATGTTTTTAGGATTTGCCATTGGCTCGGCCTCTGTTGGTTTTATTGCTGCGTACTTAGTGCCTTTATACGGTTGGCGCTCTATGTTGGTTGTGGGTGGCGTCATTCCATTAGCTCTGACTCCTTTTTTGATTGTTGTGTTACCTGAGTCTGTGCGGTTTATGCTTTTAAAGGGACACTCTAAAGCCAAAGTGGTCGCAGTGATGCAGCGCATCGTTAAGCAGCCTCTGCCACAATCTGTAGAGTGGTATTGTACAGAGCCGCCAGTAGAAAGCAAAAAACCAATCAAAGTACTCTTCTCAGCACTGTATTTACGTACAACGTTAGGGCTTTGGGTAACATATTTTATGGGCTTATTGGTGATTTATCTGATTACCAGTTGGTTACCTACCATGATGCGCGATGCAGGCTTAGGTGGTCAAAATGCTGCTTTAGTAACTGCTTTATTTCAGACAGGAGGGATTGTTGGTGCTCTGTTAACGGGTTGGATCATGGATAAAACCTCTCCGACTCGTGTTATTGCGGTGTTTTATGGGTTTGGAGCTGTTTGTATTTTGATCTTGGGTTTAGGCGGAGTGTTATCAAGTCAACTTGCCTTTTGGGTTTTAGCGGCAGGTTTTTTTATGAATGGGGCTCAAACGGGGCTTAATGCCTTCGCTCCAGCGTGCTACCCTACTGCGGCTCGAGCTACTGGAGTAAGCTGGATGCAGGGAATGGGGCGCTTTGGCAGCATTGTCGGTTCGTCTGTGGGTGGGGCTTTAGTTGGTTCGGGATTAGGTTTTGTAGGTATTATTAGTGCTTTGGCTATTCCGGCAGCTTTAGCCGCTTTAAGTATTGGTCTAGGGGCAGGACGTCCTTCTACATCGTTAGCGACGAAAGTAGCCATGCCTAGCACATAATTTTTAATTATATTGAATCGTATGAAAACCTCTTTATTTCTCTTATCTGGTGTGCTGTGTGATGAAACGGTGTGGCAAGCACAAACGACGTATTTTTCTTCCCACTATGATGTGCATGCCATTGGGTTTAGAGGTTTTGATAACTTAGTGCAGATGGCTCAAGCTGTTGTTAATCGAATGCCTGCTGGGTCGGTTGTAGTCGGGCATTCGATGGGGGCACGTGTTGCCCTTGAAGTGTATAGACTTGCTCCGGAAAAAGTACGGGCTTTAGCGCTCTGGGACACAGGCGTCCACGGTGTCAGCTCTACTGAAATTCAAAAGCGTCAGGCCATGTTGGACTTGGTAGAGAAAGAAGGTATGACTTGTTTGGTCAAGCAGTGGCTATTGCCTATGTTAGCTACAGCGCATCGCAGCCAACCACACTTGGTGGAGCCGCTTACTCGTATGGTGTTGGGTATGACACCTGCTGAACATGGTGGTTTTATACGAGCATTGCTGCATAGGCCTGAGGTTGAGTCTTTGTTACCCACAATAACGATTCCTGTGTTGTTAGGGGTAGGTGCTGAAGACCAATGGAGTCCACCTACACAACACGAAGCAATGTTGGTGCAGTTACCTAATGCAATGCTGCATATCATTCAAGGAAGTGGGCATATGGCACCTTTTGAGAATGGCGAGAGTGTGAATCAAGTGTTGGCTCAATGGTTAACAGCTGTTTAGTAGTTAAAAAAACTATTTTCCTTTTCTAAGGAACTATTGAACAGATTGTGCTCTCATAAGGTTCATCAATGTATCTTATTGGGTATGTGTTTTAAATAAACATAGCAAAAAGCACTATGAAAATAGAATATGATTTTGAGTTGGAGACTGCGCGACCTACACGTACCTACAACGGTATAGACCGAAGAGAGTTAATTATTGCCGAAGCCACAGAGCGCTTTTTGGAAAGAGGCTATGTAGCGGTAAGTGTAGATGAAATTATAAAAAAGGTAGGTGGCTCTAAAACCAATGTGTATCGCCATTTTGGTGGTAAAAAAAGGACTATTCATCGAGGTAGTACGAAGCTTAGCTATCGAACTCTTAGAGCATTTGCGCACGACCGAGATCACTAATAAAAGTCCAGAGGAAGGGTTACGTCAAATTGCACATAACTTATTAAATCAACTGCTAGATGAGCGTCATTTGGCTTTTCAGCGTTTAATTATTGCGGAGTCGCGTCGGTTTGAGGATTTGGGCAAAGTGTGGCTAGAAAGCAGACCACAGCAATCGCGCCGAGTTTTAGCTAAGTTCATTTATGAATTACAACAGGAAAAGCAGCTAAGAGAGGCTGAGCCGCTCTTAGCTGCGACGCTTTTTCATGACATGATTAGCTTTTACCCTACCCATAAAGCCATGATAGAGATACCGTTGATTCAAGAGGAGCTACATGTATTTATCGATGAGGCGGTGATGGTCTTTATACACGGCTATGGTGTGTGATAGTTAACGAAATAGCAGATCAACGTAGTCGGCACCTAGATAATTGAGCAGTATCTCCAATGCAGCGTGCAAGACTATGTGGGGGAGAGTGTTAAAAAGGAACTGAAGGTCTAGCCTATAATAGTAGGTTTATAAGCAGTGTGTGCTTAGCTATTATTATAGGATCAAAAAATGACGTATTGTGTGGATTTAATAGGTTTTGAAGCAATTAATTAAGATGTATTGCTTTCTTTGCAACCCCTGCTTAGCTCATTGCAAGCCAAAGTCGTGGTGTTACGACAGCAAGAGGTTCCAGTCGATGGAGCGACGGTTTATACAGACATCGAACCGTTTTTAGCAGAAAACCAGCCTTAATTATTGAAGCGGCTTCTCAAGAGGCAGTGGCTCAGTATTTGCCTGCTTGTTTAGAAACTGCAGCAATGGTGGTTGTGTCTTCTGTAGGGGGGTAATCCCCCCATTTTTAGCAGTACTTCATCGTAGAATGAGTGAGTAGATGCTGATGTAATTTTTGTTT
>CANQRK010000187.1 GCA_947626245.1 uncultured Paenalcaligenes sp.
GCACAATGCCCCACCATAATCCACGCCGATGGCCGCAACACAGCAATATGATCCGTAATGGTTTTGGCATTAGATGGTCCTACTCCAATATTGACCAATGTAATGCCGCTATGGTTTTCACGTAATAAATGATAGGAAGGCATTTGTGGCAGGCGCACGGGAGGTATACCAGACGCCTCTCCGGTTGCCGTCGTCACCACACCGCCCGGCTCAACCAACGCCGTATAACCGCCCTCATCACTGGCCAAGGTCTGCTTAGCCCACGCACAAAATTCATCCACATAAAACTGGTAATTAGTGAACAGAATAAAGTTTTGAAAATGCTCGGGCTTGGTCGCGGTGTAATGACGTAGCCGATGCAACGAATAATCCACTCGTGGAGCAGTAAATGGCGCCAATGGCAAAGGCTCGCCCTCTTTGGGTTGCCACGTCCCATTCACAATGGCATCGTCCATATCGGCCAAATCAGGCACATCAAAATGATCGCGTAACGGATGCCCTAACGAGTCGGGATAACGCATTTTTTTGCCATCACTTTCATCCAAGCAAAAATGCAAAGGAATAGGCTGATTGGATTCCCCGATCTCTACCGCCACCCCATGGTTTTTAATAAGCAACCCAATTTGCTCTTCAAAATACTCAAAAAATAACTCAGGCTGAGTCACCGTGGTGGCATACAAACCCGGCTCGACCAAATAACCGTATGAAAGTCGACTATCTACCTCTTGATACGTTCTGACTCGAATTCGTATGGCCGGATAATACGCTCTAAAACGCGTATGCTCTGGAAAGCCCTGCTGCACACACAACGCAAACTGCTCGCGAATATAACACGTGTTACGTGCATAAATTTCCACTAAACGTTGGGTTGCTGCAGTCGCATCCATGAACCCCTCATACGCAATAGTAGGAGGTAAATGGGTGATGACCTCTTCATCAAACTCATGCATAAACATATCCTTTGTTAGGTACTAAACGCCTATAACTGCCATAAAGTCGAAATAGTCGATACTTTTAGTACGGCCTAAATCAACCTAAACTGCTGTTCTGATCTTGCCCTGAAATAGTCATAATAAACCGTAACAAGCATAACAAAAGCGATTAACTCTTTTATGAATGACAAGGGCAAGCCATGACACATCGTATTCCATGCCATCAGTTACACGTAGATCACGAGCTCTATCACTTTATCCAAAACGAAGCGCTCCCCGGCGTTGGCCTAGACCCCGATACGTTTTGGGCTGGCTTTAGTCAGTTAGTCCACGATCTTAGCCCTCGCAACCACGCCTTGCTCGCCAAGCGCGACCAACTTCAAGCGCAGCTCGATACGTGGCATCAGCGACACCCCGGCCCCATTACCGATATGGCCGCCTACAAACAGTTTCTGCGTCATATTGATTATTTGGTCGATGAGCCCGAACAGGTACGCATTGAAACCACGGGTATTGATACCGCCATCACCCAGCAGGCAGGCCCTCAACTGGTGGTTCCTATTACCAATGCGCGCTATGCCTTAAACGCCGCCAATGCGCGCTGGGGTAGCCTATACGATGCCCTCTATGGCACGGATGCCATCAGCGAAGAAAACGGCGCAGAGAAAACAACCCAATACAATCCAACTCGCGGTCAACACGTTATCACCTTTGGTCGTCAGTTTTTAGACCAAAGTCTTCCGCTCAAACATGGATCGCACAGCCAAAGCGTGCACTACGCCATCCAGGACAAACAATTGGTTATTAGCCTCAACAATGGCGAGCTCACTCAACTCCAAGACCCCAGCACCTTAATCGGTTACCGCGGCTCTTTAGAACAGCCTCAGGCTCTAGTTTTTAACCATCATGGCCTGCATTTTGAAATTTTGATTGACCCCAGTCACGTTATTGGTAAAACCGACCCGGCTGGTATCAAAGACATTTTATTAGAGTCCGCCCTCACCACCATTATGGACTGCGAGGACTCGGTTGCTACCGTAGACGCTGCCGACAAAACCCCTGCCTACAGAAACTGGCTAGGACTGGTCACTGGCGAGCTGACCGAAACCATTCAAAAAGGCGATCACACCTTTACCCGTCAACTCAATCCCGACCGCGATTACACCGATCTAGACGGCAATGCCCAAACACTATCCGGCCGCTCTTTGATGTTTATTCGCAATGTAGGTCACCTCATGACCAACCCCGCCATTTTGGATAAGAACGGCCACGACATTCCCGAAGGCATCATGGATGCGGTCATCACCAGCCTAATAGCCAAGCGCGACCTACAACTCAAGCTCAACTCCCAAACAGGCTCTATTTATATCGTCAAACCAAAAATGCACGGCCCCGAAGAAGCGGCTTTTGCTGACGAACTCTTTGCACGCACCGAAGACCTACTTAATTTGCCTCGCAACACCTTAAAAATGGGCATTATGGACGAGGAGCGTCGTACCTCCATTAACCTCAAAGCCTGCATTGCCGCCGCCCAAGAACGAATCGCTTTTATTAACACAGGCTTTTTAGACCGGACAGGTGATGAAATCCATACCTGCATGCACGCGGGGCCAGTCGTACGCAAAGCACAGATGCGTCATCAGGCGTGGCTACCGGCTTACGAGCGCAACAACGTTCAAGTTGGCTTACAAAGTGGCTTACGAGGCAAAGCGCAAATTGGTAAAGGGATGTGGGCTATGCCCGACTTAATGGCTGCTATGCTTGAGCAAAAAATCGCCCATTTACAAGCCGGTGGTAATACGGCTTGGGTACCTTCACCCACCGCAGCCACCCTTCATGCGCTGCACTACCATCAGCTTGATGTTCAAGCCGTTCAGCAACAACTAGAACAAGAACATGTCGCAGTGCTCGATGATATTTTGACTATTCCCGTTGCCACGGATACCAACTGGAGCGCCGAAGAAATCAAAGAAGAGCTCGACAACAACGTTCAAGGTATTTTGGGTTATGTGGTGCGTTGGATTGACCAAGGTGTAGGCTGCTCTAAAGTGCTCGATATTCACGATATTGGACTCATGGAGGATCGCGCCACCTTGCGTATTTCCAGTCAGCATATTGCCAACTGGCTGCTGCATGGCATTATTAGTGCAGATCAGGTCAATGAAAGTCTGCAACGCATGGCAGCCGTGGTTGATGCACAAAATGCTGGCGACCCTTTATACCAACCCATGTCCGGTCATTTTGATAGCTCCTATGCCTACAAAGCTGCCCATGATTTGATCTTCAAAGGCCTAACCCAGCCCAACGGCTACACCGAGCCATTACTACATCACTGGCGCCTAACACTAAAACACTCCCTGTAACCGTTCCCTGTAAGAGGAGGCCATGCCTCCGATCATCCTATGGGTACTGTGGCATACATGGATTCGCTAAGCAGTGCTCGCTCGTTTTACTCGCTCCGCGCTGAACCGCTCATCCATGTATGCCTTCGTCCCTAGGTAATAGAGATGCTTCCTATACGACGGCCCCCACTCCTCATGCACGGTTTTGCTGCC
>CANQRK010000188.1 GCA_947626245.1 uncultured Paenalcaligenes sp.
TACGTCTAGCGGTGTCACAGTTCCCATAGGCTGAAGCGATTATATGCCTCTTTTGAGTATGAGAAAACCATTAGCAGAGAAAAAGACCATGCCGCAGGTCCGGATGCTAGAAATAAGTGCCGAGTGGGCAGGTCAAAGACTAGATAACTTCCTTGTGCGGGAGTGCAAGGGTGTGCCTAAAAGCCACATATATAAAGCCATTCGTAGCGGTCAGGTACGAGTTAACAAGGGGCGCGTTAAAAATGAATATCGTTTAGAGCTAGGCGATGTGGTGAGAATCCCACCTATGCGTATGCCAGACCCTGCGGACGAACCGCCGGTGCCGCCCGCTCAGTTTCCAGTGGTGTTCGAAGACGAGTATCTGCTCGTCATCAATAAACCTGCCGGTGTGGCGGTACACGGTGGTAGCGGAGTGTCTTTTGGTGTCATCGAGCAGTTGCGAGCGGCGCACCCCGAGCAAAAATTGCTCGAGCTGGGGCATAGGTTGGATCGTGACACCTCTGGCTTGTTATTGATTGCCAAGCGTAGACGTTCACTCGTTGCCATTCATGATATGTTTAGAGAGGGGCAGGTTGAAAAGTTTTATCAGGCATTGGTCGAAGGCGACTGGGTGAACAGCCGTCAGCATCTTAAAGCTCCGCTGCTACGTTGGCTAACCGCTTCTGGCGAGCGTCGTGTTCGCGTTGACCCACAAGGCAAGCCTTCACACACCATCGTTAGCTTGTTAAAACGTTATGGTCATTACAGCCTGCTCGAGGCCGAGCTTAAAACAGGGCGTACGCATCAAATTCGAGTGCATTTAGCCCATGAGGGTTTTCCTATCATAGGCGATGATAAATATGGCTCAGATGCGGTGCGGGCGCAGTTTGCGAAATGGGGCTTTAAACGTATGTTTTTGCATGCAGTCCGTTTGCGCATGCGCCACCCCATCACCGAGGAGTGGTTAGAGCTAGAGGCCCCTTTACCCGAAGCGTGTACAGATATTCTTGAGTTTTTGGAGAAACAACGTTGAAACATTACGATGCAGTCATTTTTGATTGGGACGGAACCTTAATGGACTCTACGCATTCCATTATTGAGTCCATTCAGTTAGCCAGCGCAGATTTAGGCTTAGCGGTACCGTCTACTATGCAAGCTAGCTGGATTATTGGATTATCCCTAGAAAGTGGTTTGTATAAAGCCGTTCCCGATTTGACTGCAGAGCAAATGCCAGATTTTCTTGAACGTTATCGTCATCATTTTTTTCAGCGTGATAGCAGCATTAAAATGTTTGACGGGGCGGTGGGGCTGTTGGATCAGTTACGTCAGCGTGTGGTTCCGATTAGCGTGGCCACAGGCAAAAGCCGTGCGGGCTTAGATCGTGTGTTGCAGGTGGTTGATTTGGCCCATTATTTTAATACGACGCGCTGTGCTGATGAAACACGTAGCAAGCCTGATCCCCTCATGTTGCATGAAATTCTTTGGGAACTTGACTTAAAGCCTGAGAGTGTCTTGATGGTGGGAGACACCACGCACGATACCTACATGGCACACAATGCAGGCGTAGATTGTTTGGCGGTGACATATGGGGCTCATGATGTGGTTACATTAGAAAAGTCTGAGCCTACCGCTATCGTGGCTTCTGTTCCAGAAATGCATGATTGGATTGCCAGACGTCTCAAGGACTAAATTTTTGCATGTCAGGCAGTTGAGAAAGCAGGTCTTAATTAAGACCTGCTTTTTTTTGTGCTTACGATTGTGCCAATTCGGCGACGAGGCGTGTGGCGATAGCTTGAATGTGCTGAGTGGCCAGCTCTACATTCAGGTCCTCAAGGGCGACAACGCCGATGCTGTATTCAGGTAGAACGGCTGGGGTCGGAAATTTTAGTGGCACAGCAATGCCTATGGCTCCGCGTTGGAGCTCGCCTTGAGTGATGCTGTAGCCCTGTTGGCGAGCTAAGCGAACCGCCTCGGAATCGGTTGTAGAGGCAGGTCGGTTGGAGAGGATGGCGAGGCCGCCTGCTGCCGTGTGCAAGGGGTGACTGCTTCCTACTCTATAGCTGACTTTAATAAAGCCTTCAGTGGGCTCTTCTACTAGGATGGCAGAGCAATTGGAGCCTTGGGCCATAGACATAAATGTCGTGACTTGAAGGGTTTCGGCAAGCTCAATGAGAAAGGGGCGCGCTACATGAAGAAGCTGGGGTTGGAAGCGGTGTGAGAGAGTAAAACCGCGGCCGTGCCTAAGCGTAAATAACCCGAAGTACCTCGATAAATATAGGCGTGGTTTTCTAAGGTCTTGGCAAGACGGTAGGCGATGGGTCGGCTAATGTCTAGCGCCGAAGCTAATTGGCTAACCGTTAAACCTTTATCGGATTTGGAAACAAGCTCCAAGGCTTGTAAGCCTCTGTCTAGCGTTTGTAGTGTGTTTTTCATTGTTAGGTTGGGGTAGTTATGTAGCGAGTATTAGGAGTTTATGTGTTGAGCGGAAATTAAACAGCCTCTTACGGTGTAAACCCCTATTTCTGTGTGTTGACGCTGCTTTGGGGCTTTTTTCAAATACATATCGTTCACTATAAGATATGAAGTGTCCGATATAAGTAAAAAATAGGATCAAGATCACAGTAGAAATACATCGTGTTCAGTGCGCATCAGAACAGTGTGCTTAACCGAAAAGAATGAGAAACAGGCAATGGTTTTATATCCTGCTGCTTTAGGGCAAAGGGGAAATAGTTGAAATCAGCATTATAGAAATCCTTTTGGAGACAAAAAATGGTTAAAAAATTACTGACTACATGTCTATTTGGTGCCGGTCTAACTATGGCGCAGGCTAGCATGGCAACAACGGTGTTGAACGTGGCTACGTGGTTGCCTCCTACTCATGTGCAAAATGAAGTGGTGTGGCCAACGTGGGCAGAATGGGTTGAAGAAGCCACCGAGGGGCGCGTTAAAGTCAACATCGAGAGATCCTCTACCAACCCGGCGCAGCTATTCCAAATGGTCGAAGACGGAGTGGCTGATGCATCATATAGTTTTCATGGCTTTGTTCCCGGTCGGTTCCCTTTGCAAGAAATTGTAGAGTTACCTGGCCTAGGCGTGAATTCCGAAGCCGCTTCAGTCGCTCATTGGCGCATTAATGAGCAATACCTCAAACAGGCGAATGAGCATGATGGTGTCGAGGTGATTGCGTTGTTTACCCATGGGCCTGGGGTAATGCAAACCAACTTTCCCGTGGAAAGCCTAGATGACATCAAAGGTAAAAAAATACGTATTGGGGGTGGGGTTCAGGCTCAGATTGGTGAGCGCCTAGATGTGACTCCTGTTGCTGCACCAGGTAATAAGGTTTACGAGCTATTGCAGCAGGGAGTGACTGACGGTGTCTTTATGCCAGTGACTGAGCAAAAAGCACAACGCCTAGTCGAAGTCGCTCCATATATCACTGTGTTGCCTACCGGCATGTATATGGGTAGTTTTGTGATGTTTATG
>CANQRK010000189.1 GCA_947626245.1 uncultured Paenalcaligenes sp.
CTCAAAAAACATGCAAAATCACGAAATATTTTGTTAGAGAGTTTTTTGCTATTTGGCCGTTGCTAAAAACAAGCAAACCACATAAGCTATTGATTTATATATGATTTATATTAAGGTACATTAAGGTAAAAAGCGAATTGACGGGCTCATAACCCGAAGGTCGTCAGTTCAAATCTGGCTCCCGCAACCAAATTTAAAAAAGCCTCAAACACTTGTTTGGGGCTTTTTTTCGTCTGTTAGGGGGCTGAGCGGCCATGCCTGCGATAAACCCTGATCGAACTCCGCTATACCAAAGCAGCTTCTGAGTCCCCCAACAGACTGAAAGCAGAAGCTGCTCTTATTAACCCCTTAGTTAATTACCGGCTCTAACAAATAAGCACCCAAACCGTTTTGCATAATATCAGCATACGTTGGTAACCCTTCTAGAGAAATGGCATCTGGTTGAGCATCATTATAAGCATTCACTACCTCATGAATGGTGGCTACCTGTCTAGCGGTACGCTCAGCTAACGGATGCCCCTCCTCGGTAAATGGTACAAACAAACGGCCTTGCTCTGCTGCTCGCACATAGTTTTCATCCTTACCCTCAACAATTAACTGTTCATCAGTACGACCTCGTAAGCGCCCCATCGCTGGGTTAGCCGTCTCAGTCAAGATCGCATGCACATGATCTAGCTCATCACCAAATTCACGGTGACTTAATCCTCGCAACCCTTTAGGTGAAGGCATAAGATCCATCTGAATTCCTTCCATTTGCAAACCGAGCATTGCCAACGTCGCCAACTCAAAGGCTCGCTCATGCGCTACTAACATATTAATAATTGGGTATTCAGGATACGCTTCGTGTAAATCCAAAACCACATCTGCTCGCTCTATCTCTGCCACTTTTAATAAAGCCGAGGCCAAACGTTGCGTATATGTACCCTCGGGGTGCCCCGGGTAGGCTCGATTTAAATTACGCCCCTCCCAACCAACCAAATGCTCTTGAGACTGACGATGCACATAAATATCCGCATCAGGCCACTCATGAATAGGATTCGTCAAACGCATTCCATTACGAAACCATCGTTGCCCAAAAGGTGTTTCAATATTAAAGGTATGCGGAAAGCCCTCTAAGGGTTCCGTATAGGTAAATCCACTTTGATTGGACTGTGGAATGACAACGAAACGTCCTTTTTGAAGCGTTGCATTTTCAATAGTTACCACCGCAGCTAATAATCCGGAGACCTCTTGAGCGTGCGTCCCTCCAAAAATTAAAACAGTAGCCCCTGGCTCCTCACCCTCTAAAATATAAACAGGGGTATCTGCTGGTGTATTCAGCATAGCCGGCTCATAATCACTTAACATTTTTATTTGCGTGACCCCTGGCCCTGCCACAATGGGTTCTTGCTCGTGCATAGCGCTAAACAGATACCCAGCTGGGATTGTAAGGGTCAAGGCCAACAACAATACAAGCCACCCCGGCAACTTAAAACTAGTTTGATTTTCCATAGCCGTCATTTAACCCCCGCTGCTCTGAGGACAAACGGCACAAACACCATTAAAGCCACCAACTGATTTTGCCAATTTTTCTCTCTGAACATCGCAAAAACCATCATTAAGGCCACCAAAATAGCCATCAATTTATAAACAAGCAATAAAGAAATGCCAAACATAAAAAGTCTCCCTCTATTTATTTCTATTTTGTCTTTAAGCGACTGAAATGAATGGGCTCAGCTGAGTAGCAAACACCAACATAAGTACGGCGATAATGAAAATACTGGCTACTGGTATCAAGCAATAGCGCAATGTTTTAAATAAGCTCGCCTGCCCACCCACCACGTATAACGACAGAGCCGTTGCAATCGCTGTAGGGGGCATAAACTCTGAAATAGCCGAAATAGCCGAGAGCGCCGCCACATTAATAATCATGTCTTGATGGATAAATGAAAAGGCCAAAGGCACACCGAGCACGTTTGCCGTTCCCATGCTCGTCAACACACTGCCAAACAGAGGCAGCATTAACAATTCCACGTACAACAAAGCTTCGGGGAATGATAAAGCAGTAATCACTAACCAGCCTCTGACTCCAGTCAACGTCATAATCTGTACAGTTATTCCCACTGCCACCAAAACACCTGCCAAGATCAGAGGCGTTCCACTGAAGGTCGCATCCATCAACTGCCGTAAACTGTGTTTATTTAATCGGATCAAAGCAACAAGACTTCCCACCACCAACACAAGAGGTACCGCCGGATCAATCACATAAGCAGGCAAAGAGCGCTGCAGCAACCAAAACCCTAAGGTCAACACCAAGCCCAGAATGGCTACAGATAGCTCCATACGCCCCTCTACTGTAGACTCCGTTTTTTCCTCTAAGGTCGGCTTATTTTGAGGGGTTAGAATTTTGGATCTGGAAAAAAGAGCTATCGTAATTAGCGCCGGAATAATTGCTAAAATGAACAAAGCGTACTCAAAATTGGCATAGGGCATATTTACGCCATCAGCAATGGCCATAGCTGGCACATTCACAGGCGGAGCAATCATCCCGCATGTCGAGAGCAAGGCGATAAATGCAGCGACTCTTTCATTTGACATGCCCAAACGCTTTAACATAGGTACAACAAATACGCCTGTAGCTAATACCGCTACCCCCGCAATACCCACCATAGCCCCGGCCACAAATAAAAGTACTGCAGCCACTACAACCACTACCAACTGGCGATGACCGCACCAACGTATTACGGCATTTCCAAACGCATCGGCGGCCCTAGACATCCTCATCGCTTGACCAAAAAAAGCACCTGCAAATAAAGCTAAAATCAAGTTCAAATAACCAAAGCTACCCTCAACCAGATGCCTAAATGGTAGATCACCATTAATCAACAGCACCATCGCCATTGAAAAAATCACCAATGCGATGGAAAGCGACAGCCGCAGCCAAGCCATCACCCCGATTAAGATCAAAACACTAGCAAAAAAACCGACACTAGGACTTAACAAGTTCCTTCTCCTTTGAATGTTTTCTATTCTGTGTTTGCACACAGTTATTTTTTATCACTCCCGTAAACCAAAGGATTATTTCCTGGCATAGGTAACGGGATAGGGTCATAAGGTAGGCCCCACTGCCCAGCTAAATTTTTTATATTTAATAGGTGTAAAACAGCTCCTCCTTGATCAAGCGTGACATGGATTAGCCCTGGCTCGCCTTCACCACAAACCTGAGGCTGCTGGATCAAACCCGATGGTAATAGAGCGCCCAAATCACAAGTACCTAGTGCGGCCACCGACCCACCCACATTAATTAGCAAAGGCCACGTAGCCCCCACCTCCTCATGTATACGTTGTCTTAACTGCTCAATAACTTCGCCTACCGTCTCACCCTCTATGAGGGGAACCTGCGCGTTAGCAATACTACGCTTTAATGCCTCTTGACCTTCAACACTTAAACC
>CANQRK010000190.1 GCA_947626245.1 uncultured Paenalcaligenes sp.
AAATTGCTGTTTTCTGCGCGCGTAATTCCTTACCGTGGTTCGTGGCTCGATTTTGAGTTCGATCCTAAAGATATTCTATTCTTCCGTATCGACCGTCGTCGTAAGATGCCTGTATCCATCTTGCTCAAAGCGATCGGTATGACACCAGAAGCCATTTTGGCTCACTTCTTCGAGTTTGATCACATCGATCTACTTGATGATGGCGGCCGCCTGCAGTTTGTGTCCAAACGCTGGCGTGGTGAAGTGGCGAGCTTTGATATTAAAGATCGCGACGGCAATATCATTGTTGAAAAAGACAAACGTATTAACGCGCGTCATATTCGTCTTTTAGACGAAGCCAAAATCGATTACATCTCTATCCCAGAGGATTCGTTAGTTGGCCGTACTTTGGCCAAAGACGTGGTGAACCCCGAAACCGGAGAGATCATCGCTAAAGCTAACGACGAGCTAACAGAAACTATGTTAGTCGAGATGCGTGCGGCTAATATTCGTGAAATTGAAACCCTGTATATCAACGAGTTGGATCAGGGTGGTTATATTTCACTGACTTTACGTACAGATGATACAGCAGACCAAATGGCTGCGCGTA
Source organism: uncultured Paenalcaligenes sp. (assembly GCA_947626245.1). GTDB lineage: Bacteria > Pseudomonadota > Gammaproteobacteria > Burkholderiales > Burkholderiaceae_B > Paenalcaligenes. The sequence goes on from CANQRK010000190.1 coordinate 590, forward strand.
TTGCCATCTATCGTATGATGCGTCCGGGCGAACCGCCTACCGAAGAAGCGGTAGAGGCATTGTTCCAGCGTTTGTTCTACAGCGAAGAAACCTACGACCTATCTCGTGTAGGCCGCATGAAGGTAAATAGCCGCCTAGGCCGTGGTGAAGACACCGTTGGTCCTATGACGCTAACAGACGAAGACATTGTTGATACCATCAAAGTCTTGGTTGATTTGCGTAACGGTATTGGCCAGATTGACGATATTGACCACTTAGGCAATCGTCGTGTGCGTTGTGTAGGCGAATTAGCTGAAAACCAATTCCGTGCTGGTTTGGTGCGTGTAGAACGTGCGGTCAAAGAGCGTTTAGGTCAGGCTGAAAGTGAAAACTTGATGCCGCATGATCTCATCAACTCTCGCCCAATTTCTGCTGCCATCAAAGAGTTCTTTGGTTCCAGTCAGTTGTCCCAGTTTATGGACCAAACCAACCCCTTGTCTGAAATTACGCACAAGCGTCGTGTTTCAGCCCTAGGTCCTGGTGGTTTGACTCGTGAACGTGCTGGTTTTGAGGTTCGAGATGTACACCCAACGCATTACGGTCGTGTGTGTCCTATCGAAACCCCAGAGGGTCCAAACATTGGTTTGATTAACTCGATGGCGTTGTACGCACGCTTGAACGAGTACGGTTTCCTAGAAACTCCGTACCGTAAAGTCGTGGACAAACAAGTCACCGAAGAAATCGTTTACCTATCGGCTATCGAAGAAAGCAACTACATTATTGCGCAGGCTAACGCCGAGCTAGACGAAGATCACCGCTTTGTTGATGACCTCGTGGCGTGTCGTGAAGCGGGTGAAACCCTCATGACGTCACCTGATAACGTGCAGTACATGGACGTGGCGCCTTCGCAGATTGTATCGGTAGCGGCATCTTTGATTCCGTTCCTAGAGCACGATGATGCGAACCGAGCCTTGATGGGAGCCAACATGCAGCGCCAAGCGGTGCCTTGTTTGCGTCCAGAAAAGCCCTTGGTCGGTACCGGTGTAGAACGTACAGTTGCGGTTGACTCGGGTACTACAGTACAAGCGCGTCGTGGCGGTCTAGTTGATTACGTTGATGCAGAGCGTGTTGTTATTCGTGTTAACGACGAAGAAAACGTAGCTGGCGAAGTCGGCGTAGACATCTACAACCTGACCAAATACACACGTTCTAACCAAAACACCAACATTAACCAACGTCCTATCGTAAAACGTGGCGACTTGGTGGCTCGTGGTGATGTCTTGGCTGATGGTGCATCCACTGATTTGGGCGAGCTCGCCTTAGGTCAGAACATGATGATCGCCTTTATGCCTTGGAACGGTTACAACTTCGAAGACTCGATTTTGATTTCCGAGCGTGTGGTTGCCGATGATCGTTATACCTCTGTTCATATCGAAGAGCTCACAGTCGTGGCTCGTGATACTAAACTAGGTCCAGAGGAAATCACGCGCGATATTAGCAATCTATCCGAAACGCAATTAAACCGTTTGGATGATTCTGGTATTGTTTACATTGGTGCTGAAGTCAGTGCTGACGACGTATTGGTTGGTAAAGTCACCCCTAAAGGTGAAACCCAACTGACTCCCGAAGAAAAGCTCTTGCGCGCTATTTTCGGTGAAAAAGCGTCTGACGTAAAAGACACCTCTTTGCGTGTGCCGTCTGGCATGGTAGGAACGGTTATTGACGTTCAAGTCTTTACCCGCGAAGGGATCGAGCGTGATAAACGTGCTCAGTCCATTATTGATGACGAGTTACGTCGTTACCGCTTAGACCTAAATGACCAGTTGCGTATTGTTGAAGACGACGCTTTTGATCGTATTTCTAAGTTCTTGACAGGCAAAGTCGTTAATGGTGGTCCTCGTCGTTTGACTAAAGGCTCCGAAGTTAGCGCCGAGTACCTCGAAAGCATCGAAGATCGTTGGCAGTGGTTTGATGTTCGTTTAGCCGACGAAGAGCACGCCTTAGTTCTAGAGCAAACCAAAGATTCGCTCGAGCACAAGCGTCATCAGTTTGACTTGGCTTTCGAAGAAAAACGCAAAAAACTCACCCAAGGTGATGAGTTGCCTCCTGGCGTACTGAAAATGGTTAAGGTTTACCTAGCCGTTAAACGTCGTCTACAGCCAGGTGACAAGATGGCGGGTCGTCACGGTAACAAGGGTGTGGTTTCTCGCATCACTCCGGTCGAAGACATGCCTCACATGGCTGATGGTACTCCTGTGGACATCGTGTTGAACCCCTTGGGTGTTCCTTCTCGAATGAACGTAGGTCAGGTACTAGAAGTTCACTTAGGTTGGGCTGCCAAAGGTATCGGTCATCGTATCAATGCCATGGTCGAACAAGAGCAAGGTGCTCAAGTTGCTGAGATTCGTGCTTACCTAGACAAGGTGTACAACACCACAGGTAAAAAAGCGGATATCCTAGGTCTAACCGAGACTGAAGTTCTGGAAATGGCACAAAACTTGCGTGCTGGTTTGCCTTTGGCTACACCTGTATTTGATGGTGCGACCGAAGAGGAAATCAAGATCATGCTAGAACTGGCTTATCCTGATCCAATCGCTGAAAAACTAAAACTCAGCTCAGACCGTACGCAAATTACTTTGTATGATGGTCGTACCGGAGAGCAGTTCGAGCGTCCTGTTACCGTAGGTTATATGCACTTCTTGAAATTGCATCACTTGGTTGATGACAAGATGCACGCGCGTTCCACAGGACCTTACTCCTTGGTAACGCAGCAGCCTCTAGGTGGTAAAGCACAGTTCGGTGGTCAGCGTTTTGGTGAGATGGAGGTCTGGGCTCTAGA
>CANQRK010000191.1 GCA_947626245.1 uncultured Paenalcaligenes sp.
AGCGCAGTCTTTTAAAATTCTGTAGTGAGTACAGTTTCTTGCTGCGCATCAACCGTCACGCTCCGCTTTTTTTAGCATCACTGTGGCGCTTAACCTAGGAGGTTTCAGGCGCAAACACATTTTTGAGCCAAAATCACCGTGCAGAAAAGAGGGGGAATAAAAGAGAATTTCCCGATTTTCCATTTATCACATTGTCTTTTTATGCGCGTCCATTAGCATCAAATTTACCTACTTAACATAAGTATTAATTGATAAAAGGACGCAATTATGAAAAAAATTGCCAAGCAAAATATGGATGTGATGAAAAAGATACGGGCGAAGAAAAACCCAAATGCAATTGAGAGATTTTTGATTTCTTGCGAGAAGTCAAAATCACTTAGCCGCAATCTTGAAAGCGCGCAGAAAGCTATTTTGGCTCATCTTAGCCAAGCCGAGGAGTTCCGTTTGAAACAGCAAGAAGCCCTCAAAAAAGCGGAGGAGAGTTATATCAAGATGACGCTAGGGAAAGATTTTGCTGAGTCATTGGAAAGGATGGTAGCCGAACAACACCAACCTTACGAGGAGATGTTTAGGGATTTGAATATAAAGCCCGAGTGAGGATATTTTACAGTCACTGTTTCGCTAACTCCAACAAACCCATCAGGTATGAGTGACGCCCTAAAGGGCTACTCATGACCCACGCCCTGACGGGCTGCAAGCGGCACATGGTGGGGCCATGACAAACGCGATATCGCGATGGTGATTTTATGGCTAAGAAAAAAAGCCCCGCTCAAGCTCAATGCCGAGGGGGGCTTTTTGTGCAATCAAAACAGGGGTTTTGTAGGGGTTGTTTTTGAGCGGGGTTATCAATTGATAGGGGTTATCAAGATGATAACATCGCTCATTTTGTTATTTATAGGCTAAAAATATCCCGAGATCAGCATAAACAAAGGGTTTGCGGGTCTTGGCAGGTGGGTATCAATTGACTGTCATTATCAATTGATGGTGGTTATCATAATGATGGCAGTGTTCATTCTGGGTTGTGCTGGGGTTTTGTTATTTATAGGCTAAAAATATCCCGAGATCAGCATAAACAAAGGGTTTTGGGTTGGGGTTTTTTTTTAATGGCAGGTGTAACATAGACGACCATCTAAGGTACAAAAGGGGGAGGCGGGGAAAAGAGGGGTAAAAGCATTGACTTGTAGTAACATGAGCTGTAACATTGTCTGTGAAACGCATGGAGCCGTCTATGTTACACAGGAAAAAGGGGATTGTTATGAAAATAGGTTATGCGCGAGTATCCACGTTGGATCAAAACCTAGATGGGCAAATGGACGCACTGAAAGCGGCTGGATGCGAAAGGATCTATACGGATATGGCTAGCGGTAAGAATACAGCGCGTCCAGAGCTACAAAAGATGATTGATACTCTACGCGAGGGGGATACCGTGGTTGTGTGGAGGTTGGATCGTTTAGGGCGGTCTACGGCTGATTTGTTGGGGTTGGTTAACGGGTGGGCTGAGAAAGGTGTGGGGTTTCAGTCGTTGTCTGAGTCACTGGATACGCGGGGGGCAATGGGGCAGTTAATGCTGACGGTTTTTGCTGCGTTTGCAGAGTTTGAGCGGAATTTGATTAGGGAGCGAACTTTGGCGGGGTTGGCTGCTGCTAGGGCGCGCGGGCGCATGGGTGGCGGGGTGCGAAAGATAAATAACGAGGATAAAAAGCGTATAGCGGAAATGTACCGAAGTGGCGCGTTGACGGTTAGGGAGATAGGTACGCAGTTCGGAGTGACGCGCCAGACGGTATATAGGGCGCTTGCTGAGTTGGGTGTAAAGACTGGGGTGTGAAAAGCTGTTAATTTGAATTGATTAATAGCTAAGTTCTTGTGATATATTACTAATACGTTACCGAGCGCTGTTTTATATTGATTTTCAGATAGCGCAGGCGCAAAAAAAGGGTGTAATCAGCACCCTTTATTTGCATTTTTCATACCCAGATCGTTTGACGGCGATTTTTTTGAGATTCAAGATGAAACACAAAAAAGTTAGGGCAATAAACCAAGGAAGGAAAAAATCAAAATCCAACCGGAGGTTTTATGCTTAATAGTATAAGCTCTCCAGTCCTGAAAGGCAATAATAAGAAATTTGGTCGTACAAATTTAAGCGTGTATGAGCCGCATGACGAAGCGACTCGTAAAAAGCTGTCGGCTTGCGGCGGTTATACCGTTTATGTGAAGCGTGCGGGCGGTAATTATCCGGTTTTAACTCGAACGTGCTCATTATCAGTTTGCCAATATTGCGCATCGCGTTTAGACGAGAAGCGGCGATTAAACGTAAGCCGAAATATGGGGTTGGTTCTTAAAGAGTTTGGCGATGATTTGGTGTTAGTAGCCCTGACGATAACCAATAAAGTTTTGGATGTGCAGGATGTAAGGCGCAGGGTTAGGCGTGACCTGAATAAGCTGCTTAACATGCGCGAAACGGTCGCCTATGGGAATCAGGGCGAGCTAGGCTATATGCGGTCTGTAGAGCTAAAAGAGGTCGCTGAGGGGCGTGTAAATGCCCATGTTCATGTGCTGATTGCTTTTAAAAAAGGGCATTTGAATATGGGTGTTTTAAATGACCTGTCTAATAAGTATTTTCACTCGTTTGATTTAAGGATGATACAGCCGCAGGGTCAATATAAGGAGTTAAGCGATTCGATTATTGCTTATGCCTGTTATATATCCAAGTCATTCTCTAGTGTGTGTAAAGAGGGGCGCTTAGGGCGGTTTTTCGGCGCGTCTGTGAAGATGTTAAGTAATATGATTAAGTACGCATCAGGGGGGATATTCAGGGGGGTTTTTTCGGATAAGAGTAAAGGGGTAAAAAGGAATAACGAGATAAAGGACGGCGAGAAAATCTGGCTTAAAAGCAGATTAAGCGGTCGAGTAATAGAATCGGTGTACGACAAGACCAAGGGCGTGTTTGCTTCGTTCTTTGGTGGTGGTAAAAGAGGGCGTAAAAAGGTAGGCGATAGCACTGATTTAGATCAGGCGTTAAAGCCGCCGCAGCGAGCGATAGAGCCGCAAGGCTTATCGGCTGTAGGTGGATATGGTCGGGCGAGTGAAAACCGTGTGGCGGCTGCTTTGGATGCTTTTGATAAGATTTTGGCGGCGGATATGAAGCGAGCCAAGGAATCGAATGATTATTTAAGGGGCTGCGCATAGCATCGCTATGTGCAGTCCAGGCAAGCAGAGCGCGCAAGTGTTGGTGGTCAACGGTGTTGCTAGCCACGGGGTCTAACGCGTGTGGGCTGTTGTACAGCCTCTGGCTCATATGCTAGTGGTTCTGTGTGCTTGGGTTGGTTTTGCTCGGCTTCCGCTTTCTCCTTTTCCCTCTCAATTCGCTGGATTTCATACGTGT
>CANQRK010000192.1 GCA_947626245.1 uncultured Paenalcaligenes sp.
TTAGCAACAGCATCAGGCTTAATAATAGATAGGGTGCGTTCAATAGCCATGTAAAATCCCAGTATAAACAAAAATGATGTCGAGCTTGCATAGACAAACACGACAATGACAAAGAAAATGTTGTTTTTATCAAAAAAAACAATCACTTTTGATGTTTTTAAGATAGCGAAGTATTTTAACATGCCCACAGCATCATGCTGCATCTTAAAATACTGCTTTTAGACTTATTATTTTTAATCGCGGCTTTTTGGGGACACCCCCAGATCCTGCCTTAACTAGCAACACAATGACCAACTCTTCCAATACCTCTCTACTCGATCAGCTTGCCAAAAGCTTTGAACCCAAAGACATTGAAAGTCAGCGTTATGCGCAATGGGAACAAGCCGGTTTATTTCGCAGCGGTCAACATGTACCCACCGCAGACGGCTCTAGCCCTGCTTTTGTCATTCAGTGTCCTCCTCCCAATGTGACTGGCACCTTGCACATGGGCCATGCATTTAACCAAACCATCATGGATGGCCTCACACGCTATCACCGCATGAAAGGCTTTGATACCGCTTTCATCCCTGGCACAGACCATGCTGGTATTGCGACTCAGATCATTGTAGAGCGCCAATTAGATCAGCAAAATATTTCACGCCACGATCTAGGCCGCGATCGTTTCCTAGACAAGGTCTGGGAATGGAAAGAACAGTCTGGCAACACCATCACTAGCCAAATTCGTCGCCTAGGGTCTTCTTGCGACTGGGAACGTGAATACTTCACCATGGATGAAAATCTGACCCGCGGTGTAGCTGAAACCTTTGTGCGCTTATACGAGCAAGGTCTTATTTACCGCGGTAAACGCTTGGTGAACTGGGACCCCGTATTAGGTACAGCGGTTTCTGACCTAGAAGTAGAAAGCGTCGAAGAACAAGGTCATTTGTGGGAAATTCGTTACCCCCTAACGCAGCCTGCTGGCGAGCTTACTCATTTGGTTGTAGCGACCACGCGTCCTGAAACCATGCTAGGCGACGTCGCCGTCATGGTACACCCCGAAGACGAGCGTTATCTGCACTTGATCGGGCAAACCGTCACGCTACCGTTAGTGGGTCGCCAAATCCCGATTATTGCTGATGATTACGTAGACCGTGAATTCGGCACCGGTGTGGTCAAAGTGACACCCGCTCACGATTTCAATGACTACGCGGTTGGCGAGCGCCATGGTTTAGAAAAAATTAACATCCTAACCTTGGATGCTAAAATCAATGAAAACTCCCCAGAAAAATACCAAGGCCTAGATCGCTTCGAAGCACGCAAACAAATCGTTGCTGACCTCGAAGCTATTGACGCCCTTCAAGGCATTAAACCCCATACCTTGATGGTACCGCGCGGCGATCGCACCAGCTCCGTGATCGAGCCCATGCTAACCGACCAATGGTTTGTCGCCATGAGCAAAGCCGCCCCAGAGGACTCTATGCACCCCGGTAAAAGTATTACTGAAGTCGCCTTAGATGTCGTAGCCGACGGTCGCGTTAAGTTCGTCCCTGAAAACTGGACTACCACCTACAACCAATGGCTCAATAATATCCAAGACTGGTGTATCTCTCGCCAGTTATGGTGGGGTCATCAAATTCCTGCCTGGTACGCCGAAGACGGCACCATCGTTGTGGCTCGCAACGAAGCCGAAGCCCAGGCAAAAGCCCAAGCTCAAGGCATTAACGGCCCCTTACGCCGTGACGAAGACGTACTCGACACGTGGTTCTCCTCTGCTTTAGTGCCTTTTACGGACTTAGGCTGGCCTGAAAAAACCCCAGATCTAGCCAAATACCTACCTTCCAGTATTTTGGTTACTGGTTTTGATATTATTTTCTTCTGGGTCGCACGCATGGTCATGATGAGCATGCACATGACCGGTCAAGTCCCTTTCAACACCGTCTACGTTCACGGCTTAGTCTGCGACATGGAAGGTAAAAAAATGAGTAAGTCACGCGGCAATACCATTGACCCCGTTGACCTCATTGACGGTATTGACCTTGATACCCTAGTAGAAAAACGCACCTTTGGCTTGATGAACCCCAAACAAGCCGAAAGCATTGCCAAACGCACACGCAAAGATTACCCCGATGGCGTTCCCGCTTACGGCACAGACGCTTTGCGCTTCACGATGGCGGCGTATGCGACTTTAGGGCGCAATATCAACTTTGACTTAAAGCGCTGCGAAGGCTATCGCAACTTTAACAACAAGCTCTGGAATGCGACGCGCTTTGTCTTAATGAATACCGAAGCCGAGCAACCCTTTGCTCAACCAGATGCTATTGCGGAATACTCTGCGGTGGATCAGTGGATCCGCGGCCAGCTGCAACAACTTATCCAATTAGTTGAACGCAACTTTGCCGAGTACCGTTTTGATAACATTGCCAATGCGATTTATCACTTTGTCTGGGACGAATACTGTGACTGGTATTTGGAAATGGCAAAAGTTCAAATCCAACAAGGCACGCCAGCACAACGCTTGGGTACACAACGGACTCTTATCGAGGTGCTAGAAACCGTCTTGCGTTTGGCTCACCCCATTATTCCGTACATCACCGAAGAGCTCTGGCAGAAAGTGTCTTTGATTGCTGGAAAACGCAGTGCAGACCAAGACATCAGTATCAGCGTTCAGCCCTACCCCGAGTTCAATGCCTCTGAAATCAACGAAGCCGCTGAAAAGAACGTCACTGAACTCAAAGCTCAAGTCGATGCGATTCGTGCCCTGCGCAGCGAAATGGGTTTATCTCCTTCCGAACGAGCCCCTTTGTTGGCCCAAGGGGATACCGCACTACTGACACAAAATACGCCTTACTTAAAAGCACTAGCCAAACTGGCTGAAGTCGAAATTCACGACCAACTGCCTGACCTAGGTGCTCCGGTTCAAGTTGTCGGCACCACCCAGCTTATGCTGCACGTCGAAGTTGACATCGAAGCCGAAACCGCCCGTTTAACCAAGGAAATTGAACGCCTATCCACTGAAATCGCCAAAGCCAATGGCAAGCTTGGTAATGCCAGCTTTGTAGAACGCGCACCCGCCGCGGTTGTTCAACAAGAGCGCGAACGCTTAGATAACTTTACTCAAACATTAGAAAAGGTACAGCAACAGTTAGCTCGTTTAAGCGCGTAATCGCCGCACTTAGCACAAAAAACGCTCTCATTTGAGAGCGTTTTTTCTTTTAGTATGCTCAACCTAGAACAAACCCTCTCTTGAAGCCTAAAACAAAGCCCCTTATGTTATGACTCTGGTTTATGAATAAATACATCATTCTTGACCTCCTCCCCCGCCTAAAGCCGGAGGATTCCTACGGCGCTCAGGCGCGGCATTGAGCCGCCTCTGAGTCGCTTCGGTGGGTTCCTGCTGCTGGCG
>CANQRK010000193.1 GCA_947626245.1 uncultured Paenalcaligenes sp.
CCATGGGCGCTGGGCGCGTGGTGGCCAGGGGGTGGTAGGGGTTGCCTGCAATACGGAGAATTTGATTCTTTTCTTGGTCTACCCGTACCCGTACGCCACATTGACTCCAGCAGCCTAGGCACAATGAAGGGCTGACTATTTGGCCGGGCTGAGGACTAATTTGGCCTGTTTCTGGATTAATAGCGAACTCAGGAATAAGAGCATTGCCTCGAGTGGCACTTTTAGGCACCACGCCGGCTGAACCTTGAGTGAGGCCCTTGACCGCATTAGTTACAGTATCTGAATAACCAGCGGCAAATACAGCCAAACCTCCAGCGGCTAAGGAGCCGTGTTTTAGAAGTTTGCGTCTGTCGTTGTTGGGTTTGTCTTGTTTACTCATAGCAATAGATTGAACCGTAATTAAGCGTGTTGGGGACGTGATGAGACGTAAGAAGAGTGGCGTTCCATGAGTAGAGTAATGATGGCTAGTAAGGCCACACATAAGCCAAAAACACCTAAAATGCCCAGTAAGCCATTGCTACCTAGAGGCATGCTTTGTAGGTAAAGGCCGGCCCCGTATTTAGGTACGCCTTGGACACTCATAAGGACAATCCAGCGGAATACCCAAGCGGCTGCTAGCATGACTAAAGCGGCTACCAAGGAGTGGTAGGGGGTGCAGAGTCGTTGAGCAGGAACACGCAGTAAAATAAAAAGTACCAGTGCCAAAATGAGCGAGCCAAATAAACTGAGGCGCCAAGCAGGATAGTTGCTAAACAACTCAAACGCAGCAGCGAAAGAGGCATCTAAGCCTAAAAGACCGCTTAGAGCCCAAGCCAAAGCACAAATAGCGAGCAGGGTGATAGCTGTCATACAAAGCTTGCGCATAAAAACGGCCGGTAAAGCGCTAACACCACCGGGTAACCAGCGGGCGACCAGAATCATAGCGCCCAAAGCACCTAACCATCCGGTTAAAGCGAAGTTCACCGGCAGAAAATAGGTATGCCACAACGGGCGTGAACGCAGCACCATGATCTCAGCGCCGGTATAGAGCAAGATAGAGAGTGCGGAAAGGGTTAAAGCTACGCCACAGATGCGTAGCAGGCTGTGTTTGCCAAACCACCAAAGTAGGCAGAAAAGTAGAGACAAACTAACGAAAATGGGTAAAAGCAGGGCTCCAATCGACATCCAAGACCAAGGGCTAATATAAGCATAAAAATGCCAAAAACGACCGGGTTGGTGTAAGTCGGCTAATAGAGCGACAGGGGCAGCAATAGCACTAACGGCTAATACGACAATGGCTGCAGGTAGCAGTTGGCGTTCGGCGGCATGGTTGGGTTTAAAAACCAAATAAGTGGCCGTGATGGCCGTGGTACAGGCTATGGCAACGAGAAAGAAGTACTGCACTGCCCAAGGTAACCATGCAGCATCATAGGCAGGAGTGAGAATTTCAATAATAGTCATAACAATGCCTTTTTATTTTTAATATGCGGCCACTAAGCGAACGCTAGTTTGACCTTCTACCCCGTTTACGAATTCGTCAGGCATGCCAATGTAGTAGACACGGGGGGCGGTGTTCATATCCGGTTTAAGCACCTTAATGTCCTCTTGGTTTTCTACCAGTAGTTGCGAAGCCATGCTGTTAGGGTCATTGAGGTCACCAATAATACGCGCACCACCTACACAGGTTTCTACACAGGCCGGTAATAGACCGACCTCAAGACGGTGTTCACAGAAAGTGCATTTATCTGCGACTTGTGTTTCTTCATTAATAAAACGGGCATCATAAGGGCAGGCTTGTACACAATACGCACAGCCTACACAGCGATCACTGTCGACTAAGACAATGCCGTCCTCGCGTTGAAAGGTCGCTTGGACTGGGCAAACCGGCACGCAAGGGGGATTATCACAATGGTTACATAAGCGTGGCAGGTTAAACATGGCGGGTAAGCCTGCGTCGTAGTCTTCTACCTCGTACTGCAAGACAGTGGTACGAAATTGCCCTATAGGTGGTTGGTTCTCCATAGAGCAACCAACGGTACAGGCTTGACAACCTATACACTTGCGAAGGTCAATGACCATGCCATAGCGTTTGCCCGTTATGCCAGGGCGACGAGGAGGTTGATCGTTGATTCCTGCTTGTGCAGGATGAATGGGAATAACTGTTGCGGCTGCTCCAACGCCTAAAAGCTGTTTTAAAAAACCGCGTTTACTGGCTTGGGGAGAGTCTGTGTTTACCGTATTGCTCATGAGGCTGCCCTAAAAAGAAAGGAGGTTTTAAATTCCTTTTACTTATAAGTATATTGTCTTTGGTTGTATTCTAAGCGGTACGAGTGGATGCTCGTTTGAGTTATATCAAGGGGGCTGACTCTCTTCGAGGTTAGACAACAGGGGAGATTTCAGTTATAGTTTGCGTCGTCATTGGGGAGTAGCCGCTCTAACAAAAAATTGTTTAGAGGTTTTCGTCAACATACTTGATCCCACTTGGATCATGGCGTTAACAGCTCTATGCCTGGCAAGACCTTTGACCGTATTGCTTCCTGTTATGGCCGGGGAAGCCATACGGTCAATCGTCTGTAATCCGGCCAGGAAAATAATAAAGTGGATGCCTTCCTCGTCTCTACCGGTATTGTGGCTTTAGCAGAAATGGGTGATAAAACCCAATTACTCGCTTTTATCTTAGCGGCTCGTTTTAAACGACCTTGGCCCATTATTTGGGGTATTTTGATTGCAACTTTAGCCAATCATGCGCTTGCCGGTGCGTTGGGTACGTTCTTACCCGGCTTATTTGATCCTACTACCTTAGCGTGGATACTCTGTATTAGCTTTTTGCTAATGGCGGGATGGATGCTTGTTCCCGATAAATTTGATGAAAATGACGCAAAGCTAGCGCGTTTTGGGGTATTTGCTACGACGTTGTTGGCTTTTTTCGTGGCGGAAATGGGGGATAAAACTCAAGTGGCAACGGTGGCCTTAGCCGCTCAGTATCAGTCTTTTGTTTGGGTGGTGTTGGGAACAACGTTGGGCATGATGATTGCCAATGCACCTGCGGTGCTGCTAGGGGATAAGATCGCAGGTAAAGTTCCTGTACGCTGGATCCACGGCATAGCGGCGTTGATTTTTGCTGTGCTTGGGGTGCTAGCCTTGGGGCGCGCTTTAGCTGCGTGGTAATACGTGATTAAAATAGATTAAAAGTAGTTAATTGTGGTGTATTTGCCGCTATCGTACTAATTTTATTGTTTAAGCATATGAGCAGTAGTTGTATTGCTGTATTATGCTAGCTTTTCGTGAAGTCCGGTTCATAGCAAGGGGTTATGGATCGTGGCTTCGGGCTTTTTTCATCCCTGCTCATTCGACAGGGGTGGGATCCTTTCACCAAGGAGCGCTGTTCCTATGCAAGG
>CANQRK010000194.1 GCA_947626245.1 uncultured Paenalcaligenes sp.
GTAACGGCTGCAGCCATGGGCCAATCGGCATTATTGAAAAACTCATTCCACATGACTCGACCCATCATCAGGGTATTGGCGCCCCCCAGCATTTCTGGTACCACGTATTCACCCACAGCAGGAATAAAAACTAACATCGCCCCGGCGATCACGCCCGGCATAGACAGTGGCAAAGTAATTTGCCTAAAAGCCGTAAAAGGACGCGCCCCTAAGTCGTAAGCCGCCTCGAGCAAACGCGTATCTAATTTCACCAAACTAGCATACAGCGGCAAAATAAAGAAAGGCAAATAAGCATAAACCAAGCCAATGTAGACCGCTAAGTCGGTACGGTAAATTTCCAGAGGTGCATCAATAATACCTAACCACAGCAACAACGAATTCAAAATACCGTCATTGCGTAAAATACCCACCCAAGCATAAACGCGTAGCAGCAAAGAGGTCCAGAAAGGCAAAATCACCGCTAATAGCAGCAGGTTTCTGGTGGCCGGATTAGCCCGCGCGATGTAATACGCCATGGGGTACCCAATGAGGGCACAACACAGTGTGGTAACCAGAGCCATTTTTACCGAGCTTAAATACGTAGCAAGGTAGAGGTTATCGCTGACTAATAAAATATACCCCCGCAAATGCAACATCAAATTGAGGGTCTCGTTACTGTACTCAATTAACGGGGTATACGGTGGAATGCCAAATTGTAGGTCCGCAAAGCTGATTTTAAACACCAGTAAAAACGGCACAAATAGGAAAACCAACAACCAAGCAAACGGGGCAGCAATCAGTAAAGTGCGCCCCGATGGTTTTAAGTTAGACAGAGTGAGCTTTTTCATGAGGCTAGGACCGTTGCGCTGTCGGCGGACCAAGACACATAGACCTCGTCTTCGACCTCGGGGGCTTCGGCCTGAGTTAAGATCATGCTGGGTACGTTGGCCTCTATCAACATGCCACCATCTAAACGTATTTGATAGCGCACATAACTACCTAACCACGCTACATGAGTGACCTCACCTCGTCCCCAGTTTTTGTCTTGAGCAGGTTTAACGCGGCTGACTTTGACTTCCTCTGGGCGAATGGACACATGAACCTCCATGCCCATGGGCTCGCTAACACCATGATTCACATATAAGTTAACAGGCAAATCCTCGCTGGCGACTTCGACCAAATCGGCCTCATCCACCACAATTTCACCCGTAAACAAATTGGTAGAACCAATAAAGCTGGCCACAAAACGGGAATTAGGGAAGGCGTAGACATCGTAAGGCGTGCCTAGCTGCACAATTTGCCCATCTGTCATGACAGCAATACGATCGGCCATGGTCATGGCTTCTTCTTGATCGTGCGTCACCATTAAACAAGTCACACCCACTTGTTCTAAAATTTTGACCAACTCAACCTGTGTTTTCTGACGAATTTGCTTGTCTAGCGCTGACATAGGCTCATCCAGCAATAACAGCTTAGGGCGCTTGACCAAACTACGTGCCAAAGCCACTCGCTGCTGCTGCCCACCAGAAAGCTGGTTTGGTTTGCGACGCGCAAACCCGGCCATTTGCACCAGGTCTAGGGCCTCAAAAACACGCTCATGAATTTCATTGGCAGCCACGCCCTCTTGCTTTAGCCCAAAGGCCACATTCGCCTCTACTGTCATGTGCGGAAACAACGCATAGGACTGAAACATCATATTAATAGGACGTTTGTAGGGCGGTAAGTCAGTAATGTCTTCGTTATCTAAGTAAATGCGTCCCGACGTGACTTCCTCGAAACCTGACAACATACGCAACAACGTAGACTTACCCGAACCCGAGCTGCCCAATAAAGCAAAAAACTCGTGGCGGCGCACCGACAGGTTCACTGATTTCACTGCTACGGTATCGCCAAAAATTTTAACGACATTGTCTACGCGCACAAATTCATCTTCCACGCCGCCCCACGAGGAGGCGGCGGCCGAACGATTCTCAATCATTGATTTACCTTTAGTGAGTGTAGGTAAAAACTAGCGCCCAGACTTGAGCTCGGACCACATGCGTGTTTGTAAACGTTGAATGTTTAAAGGCTGTGGCTTAATCACATACAAGGTTTGGGCGACCTCAGCAGGAGGATAAATCATGGGATTGTTTGCCACGTCGGGCATCACAAAATCACGCGCCGTTTTATTCGCATTGGGGAAGAACATGGTGTTAGTAATGGCCGCATGCACTTCGGGGGTTTCAATGTAGTTAATGAAGGCATGTGCCTGATCTACATTGGATGCACCTTTAGGAATCGCCATGGTATCAAACCACGCAGGGGCTCCGCCAGCAGGAATAAAATAATCCACGCTGTAGTCTTTGCCGGCTTGTTTAGCACGGTAAGAGGAAATCATGACGTCACCGGAAAACCCGTACACCATACACAAATCACCCGCTGCCAGCTCGTCAATATAGCCCGAGGAGCTGAACTGACGAATGTAAGGACGAATGGTTTTTAACAGGGCTAGGGCTTCTTTGTAGTCTTCGGGGTCTGAACTGTTGGGGTCTTTGCCCAAGTAATGCAATACGGCAGGGAATACCTGAGCGGCCTCGTCCAACATGGAAATACCACAAGCACGCATTTTTTCAGCATTTTCTGGCTTGAAAAGCAAATCCCAATCGGCTAGATCGATGTCTTCGCCCAAGATATCCTTAGCGCGGGTGACATTAAAGCCTAAGCCATTCGTCCCATACCCCCAAGGAATTAGGTAGTCATTGCCGGGGTCGACTTCGGCCAAAATAGCCATCAGATCTGGGTCAAGATGCTCCCAGTTAGGGATTTTAGACTTGTCTAGTTTTTGAAACAGACCACCCTCAATTTGTCGCGCCGCATAGTGCGTTGATGGCACTACCACGTCATAACCTGATTTTCCAGTGAGCAACTTAGCTTGCAAAATATCGTTGCTATCGAAGGTGTCGTAACGCACCGTAATACCCGAGGCTTCCTCGAAGCCTGAAATGGTATCGGGTGCCGTGTATTCTGCCCAGTTATAAACGTTTACAACGTTTTCCTGCGCCTGAGTTGCAGAAAAAGCAGCGGTCAGTGCCGCCCCCACAAAAAGTTGTTTGGCTAAGCCGAAGTTCATGATGTTGAACCCCTTTAAATAAAACATGGAAAACCAAAGGCGAGTCGACGTTTTTCAAAAACGCCAAAAATACGACTAGGCTTGAGAAAGCTGCTGATAAGCCAGATAAAATTGCTCATACCAGCGCTGCCCCGCATCGCCCCGCACTTTAATCAAGGAGCGGCGTAGACGCAACACGTTATTTTGACGCTGTTTGCTATCCACAACAGTAAGCAAACGGGC
>CANQRK010000195.1 GCA_947626245.1 uncultured Paenalcaligenes sp.
ATCACCGATGCTTGAACATGGCTTTGGCCGTCTTCGTGCTGTAGACCTTCACCGTTTAGTGTAGTGCGACCTGCGGTCCCACCCAACACAAAACCACGTGCTTGCATGTCGCCAGCCGCCCATGCTAGGTCACCAAAACGTTGGAAACCAAACATGGAGTAATAAATGAAGAACGGAATCATGATGCGGTTATTGCTGGAGTAGGACGTTGCCGCCGCAATCCAGGAGCTAAACGCACCCAGTTCGTTAATCCCTTCTTGGAGCAGTTGACCGTTTTCTACTTCGCGGTAGTACATGACCTGGTCTTTATCCACCGGCACGTATTTCTGCCCTTCATGTGCATAAATACCAATTTGACGGAATAGACCTTCCATACCAAAGGTACGGGACTCATCAGCCAAAATAGGAACAATACGCGGACCCAGTTGCTTATCACGCAACAACTGGTTTAAGAAACGGACAAAAGCTTGTGTGGTCGAGATTTCACGACCTTCGGCTGTAGGCTCGAGAATGGCTTTAAACGCACTCAGCTCAGGGGTAGGCAGATGCTCGTCGGCCTTAGCGCGACGTTTAGGTAAATAACCACCCAAAGCCCCACGATGCTCATGCATGTACTTCATTTCTGGCGAATCCGCAGCAGGCTTGAAGTAAGGCACTTCTTCGAGACGATCGTCAGGAATAGGAATATTAAAGCGATCACGGAATTCACGAATGGACTCTACATCCAAGCTCTTTTGTTGGTGTGTGGGGTTTTTAGCCTGACCCACATGACCCATACCGTAACCTTTAATGGTTTTAGCCAAAATAACAGTAGGCTCACCTTCGTGTTTGGTCGCAGAGTCAAATGCAGCATATACCTTGTAAGGATCATGACCCCCACGGTTCAAGCGCCACACGTCTTCGTCGCTCATGCGACTAACCATTTCTAATAGTTTGGGATGCTTACCAAAGAAGTGCTCACGTACATAAGCTCCGTCGTTGGCTTTGTACGCTTGGTACTCACCATCGATAGTTTCTTCCATGACTTTACGCAAAATACCTTCTTTGTCGCGTGCAAGAAGTGGATCCCAGTAACCGCCCCAGATCAACTTGATAACGTTCCAACCACCACCACGGAACACACCTTCGAGTTCTTGGATGATTTTGCCATTGCCACGTACTGGACCATCTAGGCGCTGCAAGTTGCAGTTCACCACAAAGATCAGGTTGTCGAGCTTTTCACGCGCGGCCAAACCAATGGCGCCTAAAGACTCGGGTTCGTCCATCTCGCCATCGCCCAAGAATACCCATACTTTACGATGAGAGGTATCGGCAATGCCACGAGCATGCAAATATTTAAGGAAGCGAGCCTGATAAATACCCATCAATGGACCTAAACCCATGGATACGGTAGGGAATTGCCAGAAATCAGGCATCAACTTGGGATGAGGGTAGGAAGACAACCCTTTGCCATCTACCTCTTGGCGGAAATTGTCGAGCTGCTCCTCACTGAGACGGCCTTCGAGGTAAGCACGTGCGTACATACCGGGAGAAGTATGGCCTTGGAAGTACACCAAATCGCCACCCTCACCATTCGCGTCAGCTTTCCAGAAGTGGTTTTGACCACATTCAATCATGGTAGCCAAGGAGGCAAAAGAGGCAATATGCCCACCTAAAGAACCACCGTCTTCGGGGGTATGCTGGTTGGCCTTAACCACCATCGCCATCGCATTCCAACGAATGTAGGAACGGATACGCTCTTCGAGAACGGGGTCGCCAGGGTACTTAGGCTCTAAGCCTACCGGAATGGTATTCACATACGCCGTATGTGGCGAAAAAGGAATAGTAGAGCCAGATCGACGAGCAACATCCGTTAAACGTTCGATAAGGTAATGGGCTCGGGCTGGGCCTTCACGATCTAAGACTGCTTCTAAAGCCTCTAACCACTCTTGGGTTTCTAGGGCTTCGTCGTGACTTTCATTTGCCGAATTGGGTGCTTGATCTAGAGAGGACATAAAGCGTGTCTCCATGAGAATGAATATGAAGTCCGTATCAACAAGTCTTAACTGATGTTTCACTATACCTTGTTATGTGCCACGAACCGCAATCACAAAACCAATTAACAGGGTTATGTTTTCGCTTATTCTAGGAAAGAAACGCGTCAGGCTCAAGTAAATTTTCATTTTATGATACGGCTTTTCACAATGCGGGAAAACCAAGGCAACAATTCATTAGAAATTACGCTTACAATATGCGCTGGTCTTTCTGTGTACTGCTATGGCTAATCATTCTAAAAAGTCGTTAATCCCGAGCACCTTCTACGAGCAAGCTCGACAAAATCGGCGTGGTTTTTACTGGCTAACACCCGTCATCGTCTTGGTCCTCTATCTGTGTGTGATGGGTGCCTTTTTTTGGCTACAGCGTCTACAAAATGACAGCGTGATGTTTATCACCATAGACCAAGAAATTCGCCAGCAACGTTTGTTCTTAGTGGTACTAGGACTCTCGTTGGTCATTATTTTTAGCTTATTAGCCTTATGGCGCTATACGCGTTATCGATCACATGCCGAAGCCGCCCTAATTGCCGAAACCGGTTTTAGGCGCGCTATGGAAAACTCCATGTCTACCGGCATGCGTGTCTTTGATATGTATGGTCGTATTGCCTACGTCAACCCTGCTTTTTGCCGCATGATTGGTTGGAATGAGGCAGACCTAATTGGGCGCACCGCCCCCTTTCCTTATTGGTTACCCGGCCGCCATCACCAACACGAAGACATTCTCGAACTGTTGATGTCAGGGCGTACCCCTAGCAGCGGCATCGAACTCGAAGCCCAACGTCGCGACGGCTCTCGCTTTACTGCCCGTATGTATGTGTCTCCGCTACGCGCGCCCAATGGCGAGCAAATTGGTTGGATGACGTCCATGACAGATATTACCGAACCCAAACGCATTCGCGAGGCTTTAACCGCTGCGCACGAGCGTTTTATGACGGTACTCGAAGGCTTAGACGATGCTATTTCTGTCGTAGCCGACGCGCCTGAAGGCTCAGAACTGCTTTTTGCCAACCGTACCTACCGCCGTATTTTTGGTGCACAAGCCAACGGCCACGCCGAACTGATGGGCGGACGTTTAGGTCGCTTCACAGACGAAACCGTAGAAATCTTCTCTTTGTCAGCGCAACGCTGGTTTGAAGTACATCATCGTATGCTCGCATGGACAGATGGTAGACGGGTGCGCCTACAGGTAGCTCGCGATATTACCGAACGCCGTGAACACGAAGAAGCCTCTCGTGT
>CANQRK010000196.1 GCA_947626245.1 uncultured Paenalcaligenes sp.
GCCTCTGAAATCTTAGGTATGCAGTTGATCACGCACCAAACTGGCCCTCAGGGTCAGAAAGTACGTCGTTTGTTGATCGAAGACGGTGCTGATATCCAAAAAGAATACTACGTGGGTATTGTGACTGACCGTGAGTCACAGCGCGTTTGCGTTATGGCTTCGGCCGAAGGTGGTATGGAAATCGAAGAGGTAGCCGCCACTAACCCAGAGAAAATTCTAAAAGTATTTGTAGATCCTAAAACGGGTCTAACTACCGAAGAAGCCATTGGTCTAGCCGCGGGTATTGGCATTCCAGAAGCATCTCAAGCCCAAGCCGCCGATCAGTTCCAGAAACTGTATCAGGTGTACTGGGATACGGATTCCTCCTTGGCCGAGATCAACCCATTGATCCTAACCGGTTCTGGCGACATCATGGCTCTAGATGCCAAATTCAACTTTGATACCAACGCGCTGTACCGTCAGCCTGAATTGGTCGAGTTCCGTGATCTAGACGAAGAAGATCCAGCCGAAGTCGAAGCCAGCAAATACGACCTCGCTTACATTCAACTCGAAGGTAATATTGGTTGTTTGGTAAACGGCGCAGGTTTGGCTATGGCTACTATGGACACCATCAAGCTATTTGGTGGCGAGCCTGCTAACTTCCTCGACGTAGGTGGTGGCGCAACGGCTGAAAAAGTAACCGAAGCTTTCAAAATCATGTTGAAAAATGAAGATGTTAAAGCAATCTTGGTGAACATTTTCGGTGGCATTATGCGTTGTGATGTTATCGCCGAAGGCGTGATCGCAGCATGTAAAGCCGTCAACCTCGATGTCCCTCTCGTGGTGCGCATGAAAGGTACCAACGAAGAGCTAGGCAAGAAAATGCTAGCCGAGTCTGGCTTGCCTATTATCAGTGCAGACACCATGGCAGAAGCCGCCACTAAAGTGGTTGCCGCCGCTAAGTAACCGGAAAGGATTGTTTACATGTCAATTTTGATTAACAAAGATACCAAGGTTATTACACAAGGTATCACTGGTAAAACAGGTCAGTTTCATACTCGTATGTGCCGTGAATACGGTAACGGTATGGAAGCTTTTGTAGCTGGTGTAAACCCACGTCGTGCAGGCGAAGACTTTGAAGGTGTGCCTATTTACGCTACCGTCAAAGAAGCGCGTGATGCAACGGGCGCAACGGTATCTGTGATTTATGTTCCACCAGCAGGCGCAGCTGCCGCTATCTGGGAGGCTGTTGAGGCCGACTTAGACCTCGTGATTTGTATCACTGAAGGTATCCCTGTGCGTGACATGCTCGAGCTACGTAACCGTATGCGCGACGAAAACAAGAAAACCTTGTTGCTTGGCCCTAACTGCCCTGGTTTGATCGTTCCTGATGAAATCAAGATCGGTATTATGCCTGGCCACATTCACCGTAAAGGTCGTATTGGTGTGGTTAGCCGCTCCGGCACTCTTACTTACGAAGCCGTTGCTCAATTGACAGAGCTTGGCCTAGGTCAGTCTGCTGCAGTAGGTATTGGTGGTGACCCCATCAATGGTCTTAAGCACATCGATGTGTTGAAAATGTTCAACGATGATCCTGATACCGATGCGGTTATCATGATCGGCGAGATCGGCGGTCCAGACGAAGTGGAAGCCGCACGTTGGGCTAAAGACAACATGACTAAGCCTATTATTGGCTTTATCGCTGGTGTGACAGCACCTGCCGGAAAACGCATGGGTCATGCCGGTGCGCTTATTTCTGGTGGTGATGACACGGCTGATGCTAAATTGGCCGTTATGGAAGAGTGCGGTATCAAAACCACACGTGATCCATCTGAAATGGGCAAATTGTTGAAATCTATTCTGTAATTAGATTAGACACGTCCTACAACAAACCCCACTTCGGTGGGGTTTGTTGCATCTTTAGCTTAGCCACTACAATAAAAATTAATGAAACAACGACAAGATATCGGCCTACAAGCGACGGGATTAATGGCGCTTATTTGTTTGATCTGGGCCTTAGGGCAAGTGGTATTAAAATACACCGCCGCAGACATGGCACCTACGTTGCAAATTGCAGTGCGTTCGGCCGGAGCGGCATTGCTGACTTGGGCTTTTGTGCGTTGGCGAGGTCGTCAGCTGTTTACCTTAGTAGGGGCGTGGAAACCCGGTTTACTCGTCGGAGCCTTGTTTGCTGGCGAGTTCTTTTTTGTAGGGGAGGCTTTACGCTATACCACCGCGTCTCATGTGTCTATTTTTTTATATACGGCGCCGATTTTTGCAGCACTGGGGTTGCATGTGGTCTTGCCCGAAGAGCGGCTGCGGCCCGTGCAGTGGGTGGGGGTATTATTGGCGTTTACTGGGGTAGCCATTAGCTTTTTAGCCAGAGATAGCAACATGAATACGGAAAGTAGCCCAAATATTGTGTTAGGCGATGCGTTGTCGGTAGTGGCTGGTGCGCTATGGGGAGCTACCACCGTCGTGGTGCGTGGCAGTCGTTTAAAAAATGCACCTGTAACTGAAACCTTGTTTTATCAGCTAATTGGCGCCTTTGTGTTGTTATTGTTGGCTGCGGGCTTAACGCAGCAATTAGAGGTAAGCTGGAGCTGGACGCTGACTTTGGGTTTGCTCTTTCAAATTATTGTGCTGTCTTTTGCTAGCTTAATGGTTTGGTTTTGGTTGCTACGTCGATTTCTTGCTTCTCGTTTAGGCGTGCTGTCTTTTATGACCCCCTTGTTTGGGGTCATTTTAGGTGTGTTGTTGTTAAACGAGCCCATTGAAAGCAGCTTTATGCTAGGAGCCATTTGTGTGGTGATAGGGTTGGTTTTAGTGAGCGGCTATGATTGGCTATTTCGCTCAAAGACATGAACTAGATTTATTTGGCTAAAAAAGTTAAATTACTCTTGTGGTTCTTTTTTAGAGAGCTTTAATTTCTTGTTGTAACAATGGGTAGCGTTTTGCTTAGCGTTACCCACGATAGAGGTAGTAGATTATGCCCTTTGTAGTAACCGAAGCCTGTATTCAGTGTAAATATACTGATTGTGTGGCAGTGTGTCCGATGGACTGTTTTTTCGAGGGGCCTAATTTTTTAGTGATCCATCCTGATGAGTGCATTGATTGTTCTATTTGTGTGGCCGAATGTCCCGTCGGTGCCATTGTGAATGCAACTGAAATCAGTCCAGATCAAGCCGAATTCATCGAGATCAACGCTCGTTTAGCCGAGCATCCCGATTGGAA
>CANQRK010000197.1 GCA_947626245.1 uncultured Paenalcaligenes sp.
GTCGCTATTTGTCCAAGCGACCTAACCTATAGTCAGCCAAGCAAAAACGACTAACCCTAGCGCAATGCGGTACCAAGCAAAAGGCCGATACGTGTGTTTGGACACAAAGTGTAAAACCGCTTTGACCAAAAATAACGCACTAAAAAACGCAGCCACAAAACCCACTACGATGGCCCACGTTTGATCTGTGCTTAGCGCTCCGCCGTTACGGTATAAATCGTACACGGTAGCGGCTAGCATAGTCGGCATAGCAAGGAAAAAGGAGAATTCCGTCGCGGCCTTGCGGTCTATGCCTGAAAGCATGCCTCCAATAATGGTCGCCCCCGAGCGAGACGTGCCCGGCACCATGGCCAAACACTGCGCAAAACCAACGACCAACGCCTGCTTCCACGTAATTTGCTCAATCTGATGCGCTGTAGCCCGAGCCGTGGTCGCCGTCACATTGGAATCACCCGGCAACTGTTTCGCATAGGCCGGCTTGCGCTCGACCCACAACATAATCAAACCACCGCCGATCAAGGTAAACACAAAGACCATAGGGTTATGGAATAACATCTTAATGTACTGAATCGTCAGAGCACCAATCACCGCTGCCGGTAAAAACGCAATAATTAAATTACGCATAAACATGCGCTCGGTGTGGTCGCCTTGGATCACCCCTTTGAGAAGCTGAATAATCCGTGCTCTGAACAACCAAATAACCGCCAAGATGGAACCAAACTGGATAACCACCTCGAACACCTTATTTTGATCGGAGGGGAACGAAATCCACTCGACCAATAACAACAAGTGTGCCGTGCTTGATACAGGGATAAACTCAGTGAAGCCTTCTACGAGGCCAAGAAAAAGGGCTTTAAGTAAATACCAGTAATAATCCATGCTTATTCGCTTTCTTCCTCATCCATCGGTGTGTTTTCCAACGGTTCACGACAAATGGCCACCCGTCCAATACGACGACCGTCTAGTTCGTTAACCGTAAAGATATAACGGCTCTGCCCCCATTCTAGGCTGCACTGGTCTTGGGGCTGAGGCAAGGTACCAAAACGCTCAAGCAAATAGCCCGCTAAGGTTGAGTATTCCTCGTCCTCATCCACTAAACCATCAATATCCAGCACTTGTTCTAAGTGATGTAAATCGGCAGCACCATCGACCAACCATTGACCTTCGCCAGTGGCGATAATATCCGGTTGCTCATCTTCATCAGGGAACTCGCCTGCAATAGCCTCAAAAATATCAATCGGCGTAACGACCCCTTCGATAGCCCCGAACTCATCTGTAACCAAAGCCAACTGACCTCGAGCCTCTTTAAATAAATCCATCAGTCTCAAAATACCAATGGACTCGTGCACGATTAAGGGTTCACGTAGTTTTTTGACGTTAATTTGGCCATGAGTGATGAGATCAGCCAACATTTCCTTGGCCTGACCTAAACCAATCACCTCGTCCAAGCTACCTCTACATACCGGTAAATAACTATGCGGTTCCGCTTCGAGCTTGGCTCGGATGAACTCAGGCTCTTCGTTTAAGTCTATCCACGACACATTATTGCGAGGCGTAATGATGGAAAGAACATTACGTTCAGATAACGTTAATACCCCACTAACCATGTTGCGCTCTTCGTCACCAAACACAAAAGCAGGATCATGATGCGTCATCAAACCCGCCCCCTCGAGCTCAGCGACTTGTCGCTTGCCCAACATACGCAATACAGTCTCTGCTGTACGCTCGCGCATAGGGCGGCGCGCCTCGGCCTTGCGTTGATTTTGGTGCGCAATTTGGTTGAAGCCCTCGATAAGCACCGAGAACACAATCGCAGCATACAAGTAGCCTTTGGGCACATGCACACCAAAACCCTCGAGTAATAAGGAGAAACCGATCATGAGCAAAAAGCCCAAACACAGAATCACCACTGTCGGGTGTCTATTAACAAAAGCGGTTAGCGGTTTAGACGCCACGATCATAAGTCCAATCGCAATAACCACCGCAATCATCATGACAGGCAGCTCATCTACCATACCAACGGCAGTAATCACCGCATCAATAGAGAACACCGCATCCAGAATAACGATCTGAGTCACTATGACCCAAAAGCTGGCGTACATTCTAGAACCGGATGCATGCTGTGTACGTGGATCCAAACGTTCGTGTAACTCGAGAGTTCCCTTAAATAACAGGAACAAGCCCCCTATGATTAGAATGACATCCCTACCGGAGAACACATGCCCAAAGATTTCTATCCAAGGGGTAGTCAGTGTTACCAACCACGAGATCACGGTTAAAAGACCGAGACGCATTAATAATGCTAACGATAAACCGATAACCCGTGCTTTATCTCGGTGTTGAGGGGGTAGTTTATCGACCAAAATGGCGATAAAAATAAGGTTATCAATACCTAGAACAATTTCAAGTATGACTAGTGTTAATAACCCGGCCCAGGCCGTCGGGTCTGCCATCCACTCCATTTAAGGGGCTCCATGTAGCAATGAGGTAAAAAAGCCACCGCCCAAGCAGTGGCCTCAGAAGACATTAGTCTTGTAAATGCATAATCATTTGGGGCAGTATTTTAGGCGTTGCCGCTAAAATCTGACCCGTTTTATACCAACTTTGTTCGCCTTCGAGGTCGGAAACCAATGCTCCGGCTTCTTGAGCGATTAACGAGCCTGCAGCCATATCCCACGGTTTTAAGCTAACTGCGCAAAACCCGTCTAAACGTCCACACGCCACATAAACTAAATCTAACACGGCGGAACCGGTACGACGTACTGCCGCACACTCGGACAACAACGCAGCAAAAGGTGAAGTCGAGGTTAGCGCGCCACTTGAACCCGTCACATGTGCACCAATAAGGGCATCATGGTAACGACGCTGCTCAGAAACTCGAATACGACGGTCGTCCAAAAACGCACCACTACCACGACTCGCAGCAAACATTTCGTTATTGCTTGGGTCGAAAATTACGGCATGCATAGGTTGACCACGGTGCAAGACCGCAATAGACACGGCATAATGAGGGAAACCATGAATAAAGTTAGTGGTACCGTCCAAAGGATCAATAACCCATTGGTATTCTGCACCGTCTTTGCCTACCTTGCTGGCATCGGGCAAACGTTCACCTAATTCTTCGCCTAAAAACGCATGATCTGGGTAGGCTTCGGATAAAACTTCTATAATGGCTTCTTCTACTGCCTGATCCACTTCGGT
>CANQRK010000198.1 GCA_947626245.1 uncultured Paenalcaligenes sp.
TGATGGAGACTAAAGAAGTCATTTTGGCGAGTTTGCCATGGTTAGAGAGTATGGCGTTCAATTTACTGTTTGCTATTGTTACGTTAGTAGTAGGGTGGTGGTTCTCTAATTTCTTAGGGAACTGGGTTCGTAAATTAGCGCATCGTTCTACCCATATCGACTTCACTATTGTGCCCATGGCTCAAGCGGTTACCATGTGGACCATCCGCATCTTTGTGGTGGTGGCAGTATTGGCGCGCTTTGGTGTTCAGACAGCCAGTATTATTGCGGTATTAGGGGCGGCGGGTTTAGCCATTGGCTTGGCCTTGCAAAATACGCTACAAAATATTGCCTCAGGCATTATGTTGTTGATCTTGCGTCCTATACGTGCTGGCGAGTTTGTGTCGGTAGTAGGCAAAGGCGATGGGACTGTTCTTGAAGTCGGTTTGTTTATCTCCGAGTTTCAACAAACGGATGGGGTTAAATTTGTGTTGCCCAATAGCTTGATTTGGGGCAATCCGATTATTAACTACAGTCGTAACGAAACTCGTCGTATGGAAATCCCCGTTGGCGTACGTTATGGCGATGACCTTGATAAAGCCATTGAGGTGTTGAAAGATCTGGTCACTAACCACGAAAAAATCCTTCAAGAGCCCACACCGATGGTGTTTGTCAGCGCATACAAAGATAGCACGGTGGTCGTGAATATCCGCGTTTGGACTAAAACCTCTGATTTCTGGGATGTACAATTTGAGTTGAACCGCGTGGCGTTACAGAGACTCAAAGAAGCAGGTCTTAGCAACCCCATTCCCATCCGTGAAGTGGTGGCCTTGGATAAACCAGAAGCCTAAGATTCATCTTTAGGTGATCTCGATATACCCTTGTACGAGCACGCCATGCGTGCGATAGGTAGTGATCGGAGGCATGGCCTCCTCGTACAAGGGGCCTTGCCCCTTTTGCACGGGGTTAGAGTTTTTCGGCGATTTGCTCTAGCGTTTGATTGATTAGGCGTGCGATTTCTTTTTGACGTCGTGCGGGCATGCGCTCAGTAATCGCTGTGACGCTAAGGGCTAATAAAGGGTGACCCTGACTGCTACACAGAGCACAACCCACGCCTAACGCACCGCGTACGGCATAGTTACCCACCACCGAATAGCCTCGAGTGCGGGTGTTTTCTATTAGTTGACGCATTTCGCGTTGAGTCATGGCGCCATAGTGATCCAAGGTATTGCTATTGTTTTCAATAATTTGGTCAATGGTGGCGTCATCTAGCTGTGCTAATAATGCCATACCCGCCGAGCCTACCCCTAGAGGCTGACGTTTATTAACGTAGGTACCCAAAATCTGCACGGGGTATGGGCCAATTTCACGCCACAAGGTTAACGCATTATTGTTTTCACGAATAATTAAAAAGACGGCATCGCCGACCTTAAAGGCCAGCTCGCGCATAAAGGGTTTAGCAATTTCAACCAAGTGATGTTCGGACTCAGCAGGAGCTAGCGTTTGTTTGCTAGCTGCATAGCGTCTGGTTTTTCCTACGGTTTGTACGAAATTGCATTCAGTTAGAGCTGCTAAAAGACGGTAGATCGTGGGGCGCTGCAAGCCGGTAAGCCTAGAAAGCTCGGTCACGCTTAGGCCGTGCTCATCGTGTGCTTGGAGTGTTTGAAGTATGTGTAACCCGCGTCTTAGTGTTCTGGGACCTGCGCTACTATCGGTTTGGGTTGTTGTCATTGCCTCACTCCATCATTTTATTAAGACGTTCTACATCCAGCGGTTGCTGACCATTTTCGACTTTTTGACCTAAGTCCTCAAGCGCCTGACAGAGTTGGCTTATACGCTGTTCTTGTTGGGCTGAGTGGTTGATTAGTTCGTGTAGCACCTGTACTAATGGGTCGTTGTTGGTGGTATCCACTGCGTACGCCGTAAAGGCATCCGATGGATTGGATGCGTTTGCACCCAGTTGTGAACGTGTGCTGCGCTCTAAAAGCTCTTTCAAGGGCTCTCCAGTCCAGTCAGAGTGACAAGGAGGTCTAGGTGTGCTGGTGGAAGGGGGGGGTGCGGCGTGCTCGGGTTGTTCTTTTTTTTGTTTTCGGTCTTCGGCACTGATAATGCGTGCCGGGTTTCCGACGGCGGTACCGTGGGCAGGTACAGGCTTGACGACGACCGCATTAGAGCCGATTTTGGCATGAGCACCTACCGTAAATCCACCTAGAATTTGGGCGCCAGCGCCTACGACCACCCCATTTTCTAGCGTAGGATGACGTTTGGTGCCTTTGTAAAGACTGGTGCCACCTAAGGTCACGCCTTGGTAAATGGTGCAATCATCACCAATCACTGCGGTTTCTCCGATCACAATACCTAGGCCGTGGTCAAAGAAAACACGTTTACCAATTTGAGCGCCTGGATGAATTTCTATACCTGTAAACATCCGAGTTAGGTGTGATAAAAAGCGCGCTAACCACAAAAAGTTTTTATTCCACAATTTGTGTGAGAGGCGGTGGCATAAAATAGCATGTAAGCCTGGGTAACAGGTGAGTATCTCCCAGCGGCTGCGAGCCGCAGGATCTCGTTCATAGATACAGGCAATGTCTTCTCTTAGCTGTTTAAACATAAGGCGTGATGGGAGGGCTTAGTGATCTGTGTTAGAAGGTGCTGGGGTAACCTGAGCGTCCAGAGATACGTGTATTTTACGGGCAGTTTTAATCATGGCCGTACATACCCCTCTGAGCATAGCGACTTCGTTTTGACTGAGTTGGCATCGGGTAAAAAGTTGTTGCATGCGTAGCCTGAGCTTTTTTGGGTGCTTAGGGTCTAAGAAGTCTACTTCTATTAATGCTTGTTCCCAATGAGTTAAAAACTCTTGAACTTGCTCTTGATTAGCAGGTAAATCCGTTACCTGTTGTTTTCCGGGGGTGATGAGCGTTGGGTGTAGCTCTTGGGCGTC
This sequence comes from uncultured Paenalcaligenes sp., assembly GCA_947626245.1. Classification (GTDB taxonomy): domain Bacteria; phylum Pseudomonadota; class Gammaproteobacteria; order Burkholderiales; family Burkholderiaceae_B; genus Paenalcaligenes. The sequence continues at coordinate 2,924 of CANQRK010000198.1, forward strand.
GAGTAGGGCGTGACGCTGTTCCCAAGCAGCAAGCTGTAGTGCTTGCGCTACATTTAAAGAGCTGTAATCAGGGTTGGCTGGAATATAGCTAACGTATTGACACTGATTAATTGCGTTATTTTCTAGTCCAGTGCGCTCAGTACCTAATACAATAGCTATTTCCGCCGTAGGGTGCTCAAGCAAATGTTGGGCGCTTAGATGGGCGCTTTGGCGTATGGTTTTAGCCGGAGGGCCTATATATCTAGGTCTGGCAGTCAAGGCAAAAGCCAAA
>CANQRK010000199.1 GCA_947626245.1 uncultured Paenalcaligenes sp.
AGATCGCCCTGGGCAATCGCATTCGCCACCTCGCGCACTTGCACTGGCTCGGCCCCCAACTGCTGCATCAGGTGACGTCCCAAAACAGCCCCTAAGGCCACACCTAACAAAACACCCGCCACAATAAAACCAATAAGCCAAGTAATAGAGCTAGCAAACAGTTCGGCGATTTCCGTGTTGTAGCCTTCAGCGGCAGCCTCTTTACGCACCACCAACCTATCCATGGTGTCTTCGGCTTTATCCCCTACAGTGACTACGTTTGCAGCAATATAACGCGTCAGATCAGACTCTTGGTAAAAGGGCTCGTTATCCAAGCGATTCAAGACATTCTCTACGTTTCTCTTGTATTCTGCTACTTCGTTTTCTAACATCTGCACCATAGCCTGCCCTTCGGTAGTGCTAAAGCGCGTTTTAGTTTGGCTTAGGTTTTTTTCAAGATCTTGGAATAAGGTATGAATGGTTTGCTCGCGCTTCTGTCGAGCCTGTTCGTTAGGAGCCAGCACTAAACTACGTAACTCGCGACCAATAGCGACTAAGGTAATATGAGATTGAGATGAATCACGTATCCCTAATGTTTCCTGATGGTACATACGCTCGGACATACTATCGACGCTGCGCAGTGACATTAAACCCACGCCACCAATTAACGCTCCAATCAGCGACACAAGCAAAAAGCCAACCAACAGCTTAGTTTTAACTCTAAATCTTGTTAAATAGGACACATTATTTCCTTAATCCAATAAATACACGGCAATTCATTTAGATTTATTGAAAAAATTAGTACATCCACTTTTATACAATTATTTCAATAAGTTACAAAGCTAAAAATTAGTACCAAAATGTAAAACAACCCAAAACTACAGTATAAAGAAACCCCTCTTTTCCTATCGAGCAAAAAGAGGGGTTAATTGATAGCTACTATGAGGTTTAAACTGGACTGTAATTTAAAAAACGTGTACTTGAACCTTGGAATGCGACTCGTACCGTGCCAATGGGACCATTACGCTGCTTGCCTATAATGAGTTCGGCGGTGCCTTTGTCAGGAGAGTCAGGGTTATAGACCTCGTCACGATAAATAAACAAAATCAAATCCGCATCCTGCTCGATAGCGCCTGATTCGCGCAAATCGGACATAACAGGACGTTTATTAGGGCGCTGTTCTAGACTACGGTTAAGCTGCGACAAGGCAATTAAGGGGCAATTGAGTTCACGCGCCAACCCTTTTAGGGCTCGACTGATTTCTGAAATTTCTGTAGCACGGTTTTCTGAACCTGAGCTACCTGACATTAACTGCAAGTAGTCAATGATAATCAAGCCCAACTGCCCACACTGACGAGCCAGTCGACGTGCACGAGCACGGACTTCCATGGCAGTTAAGCCGGGGCTTTCATCAATATAAATTTGGGCCTCTTGCACCTTTTTTACTGCATGCGTCAAGCGCGGCCAGTCTTCATCAGTCAGTTTACCCGTGCGCATCCGATGCTGATCGAGTAAACCCACCGAACCCACCATACGCATCGCTAGCTGTACCGCCCCCATCTCCATAGAGAACACCGCTACAGGCAGCCCTTGCTCAATAGCAATGTGCTCGCCAATATTCATAGATAAGGAGGTTTTACCCATGGAGGGCCTACCTGCCACAATAATTAAATCGCCGGGCTGCAGTCCGGAAGTCATGCGATCTAGATCCACAAACCCCGTTGGCACACCCGTAATTTCAGAGTCACCCTCGCGGTGGTAAAGTTCATCGATGCGCTCTACGACCTGCGCCAATAATGGCTGAATGTCTTGGAAACCTTTATTGCCCTTGGCACCTTCTTGGGCAATTTTAAAAACGCGTGCCTCGGCATCGTCGAGGATTTGACGCGCCTCTTTGCCTTTAGGGTCAAACGCAGCAGAGGAAATTTCGTCGGCTACGGTTACTAGTTTGCGTAGCATGGAACGCTCGCGCACAATTTCCGCATAGCGTCGAATATTCGCTGCCGAAGGCGTATTGTGTGCTAAGGCGTTTAAATACGCCAAGCCACCTGACTCTTCGGCTTTGCCTGCGGTTTCTAGCGACTCGAACACCGTGACCACGTCCGCAGGTCGTGCTAAACCAATTAAGCGTGTAATGTGTTGCCAAATTAAGCGGTGATCGAAACGATAAAAGTCATCTTCGGCAATGACATCGGCAATGCTATCCCAGGCACCATTGTCTAATAATAGCCCGCCTAGTACCGACTGCTCTGCCTCTACAGAGTGTGGGGGCACACGTAAATAGCCTAGCTCTGGCGTGTCTGCAATGGAACTCTCTTCTAACATAAGCCCTCAAAATAAAACAAAAAAAGCCGGTTCGCACCGGCTTTTTACTGTGGTACAAATTTAACTGTACCATGCCTTAAGACGGAAGGTCTTAGGCAATATCACCCAATACAGCAACGGTGATATCAACGCTTACGTCAGGATGCAAAACAACAGTAGCGGGGTACTCGCCCACTGCTTTGTAAGCACCGTTAGCTTGACGAACTTGAGAACGAGAAACGTCTGTATGACCCAATTCGTTCAATACGGCAGCGATGTCCATTGTGGTTACGGAACCAAACAAACGACCGTCTACACCTGCTTTTTGTGTCACTTCTACACGCAAGTCGTTCAATTTAGCGCCCAAAGCTTGAGCAGCAGCCAAACGCTCGGCTTGAGCTTTTTCTAGCTCGGCACGACGGGCTTCAAACTCAGCTAGTGCGGCGGCAGTTGCACGACGAGCCATTTTTTGTGGGATGAGGAAGTTACGAGCGTAACCATTACGTACGCGAACTACATCACCCAAATCACCTAGGTTTACGACCTTTTCTAGCAAAATAACTTGCATGATTACTCCCCAGATTATTTGTGGTTGTCAGTGTAAGGCAACAGAGCCAAGAAACGAGCACGCTTGATAGCGGTGTCGAGTTGACGCTGGTAGTTTGCCTTTGTGCCTGTCAAACGTGCAGGAATGATCTTGCCGTTTTCTTGGATGAAATCACGCAAAGTGTCTAAGTCTTTGTAGTCGATTTCTTTAACGCCAGCCACGGTGAAGCGGCAGAATTTACGACGTTTGAATAGGGGGTTTTGTTGACCAAAACGACGACGGCGTTCTTTGCCTTTACGAGCGAAAGCCATAATTAACCT
>CANQRK010000200.1 GCA_947626245.1 uncultured Paenalcaligenes sp.
AGCGGCAAGCCGATAATGGCAGTGGGGTCGTCTGATTGCATGGACTGCATTAGGCTAATGCCCAAACTTTCGGCTTTGGCGCTGCCAGCGGTATCGTAGGGACGCTCAAAAGCTAAATAGTTTTTTATTTCTTGGTCATCCAGAGGGCGAAACTGGCAGCGGGTTTTAACGTTTAGGCTTTGGGATTGTGTGTTTTGTGCCACGCATAACGCGGTATGAAAAATCACCGTTTGTCCCTGTAATTGTTTCAACTGCGCCACGGCCTTGGTGTGATTGCCCGGTTTCCCCAAGCACTGATTACCCAAGGCAGCGACTTGATCCGAGCCAATCACAATGGCGTCTGGATAGCGCTGAGCGATGGTGTGTGCCTTGAGGGTGGCAAGGCGTAGCGCGAGCTGCTCGGGGAGCTCGTTATGCTGCGGCGTTTCGTCAACGTCGGGCGCTAATACCTCGAAAGGTAGGCGCAACCGCTCAAGGAGTTCGCGGCGATAAACAGAACCAGAGGCCAGAATAAGACGCATGTTTGCTTTGTGGTGTAAAATGAGTGAAGTGTTTGACTAGCTAAAGGTCATCGCGTTATTATCTCCCTTTTTCTTCGTTATTGGAAATACTTGCCTTGCAGCCAACACAATATCTAGTAGATACTGCGGCGTTTACACGCAACGGTGAAGTTTTTGCGGCTGAAAGCCCAGTTTCTGATTTCAAACGCGCCCTAGAAGGCTTGCCCAATCAAAAAGGACAACTCATTAGTTGGTCCATGCGTGGTTGGGTGGACAGTGCAGGACAGCAATTTTTAGAAATACGCTTGTCTGGCTATGTGGTGTTGACCTGTCAGCGCTGCATGAAAGACTTTGATTATTATGTCGATACTGTCAATCAAGTTTTAGTGGTTGCTCACGAGCGGGATCTGGACGTGGATATGGACGACCCGGATGCGCTAGAGCGTATATTGGGCTCCGCCCAGTTAAATGCGCTAGAATTAATCGAGGATGAGTTAATCCTCAGCTTGCCTTATGTACCGCGCCACGAAGAATGCCCTCATTTGCCCGAGGCGCTGGTCATCCAAAACGAAGAGGCCGAAGACGAAAAGCCAAACCCTTTTGCCGTCCTCAGCCAACTTAAAAAATCGTAGATTTATTTTATTTTTCATTTACAGGGCCGATCAATAGATCTGCTCTGTGTACAGGAGTCATCATGGCTGTTCAGCAAAACAAAAAGAGCCCATCTCGTCGTGGCATGCGTCGTTCACACGATGCGTTAACTGGTCCTTCAACCGCAATCGAGCCAACCACAGGCGAATTGCACTTGCGTCACCACATCAGCCCTAACGGCGTGTACCGTGGTCGCAAAGTATTGCAAACTAAAAACGACGATTAATTCTTTGAATTTTCGTTTGTTGCGCCGTTGCTTCTCACATGTCTAATCAACTCATACGTATCGCCATCGACTGCATGGGGGGTGATGTAGGTCTGGCTGTTACCATTCCTGCTGCCGCTCAGTTTGCTCAGCAACATGATGATGTTTTTTGCTTGCTGGTCGGAGATCAATCCGCCATTGCCGAGCAACTTAAACAGCATCGCGGTCCTAATCGTGAATGGTATGAAATAGCACATGCCTCAGAGGTCGTTACTATGGACGACTCCGTCGAGGTGGCATTACGGCGCAAAAAAAATTCTTCCATGCGTGTTGCAGCCCAAGCTGTCAAAGACAATTTGGCGGACGCGTGTGTATCAGCCGGTAATACGGGTGCATGGATGGCCATTTCGCGCTATGTACTCAAAACATTAGACGGCATTAGTCGTCCGGCTATAGCGACCTCCATACCCAATCAAACTGGGGGCGCAACAACGATGCTCGATCTGGGAGCCAATGTGGACTGCAGTGCAGAGCACTTGTTGCAGTTCGCCATTATGGGCACCGCCCTGACTTCCATCGTAGACAAACAGCCCAGCCCATCGGTTGGCCTTTTGAATATTGGCGAAGAAGTCATCAAGGGGAACGAGGTCGTGCGTCAGGCTGCTGAACTTTTACGGTGCAGTGGCTTAAACTTTTACGGTAACGTCGAAGGTGACGATATTTGTAAAGGCACCGTTGACGTAGTGGTTTGCGATGGCTTTGTAGGCAATGTGGTCTTAAAATCGCTCGAGGGCTTGGCCAAAATGGTGGCTTCTATGCTCCGAGAGGAATTTACTCGCAATAGCTTATCTATGGCAGCGGGTTTGGTGGCTAAACCTGTTCTCAGTCGCTTAAGCCATCGTGTTGATAATCGCCGTTACAACGGGGCGGCTTTACTGGGGTTACGAGGAATCGTCATCAAAAGTCATGGCTCTGCCGATGCGTATGCGTATGGGTATGCATTGCAGCGTGCACGAGATGCTGTGAAAAACGGTTTGCTTGTTGGAACTACCGAGGCCATTGATCGTTTGCGCCATCAACTCGATGCCAATAACGGCAAGGCGCTTCCTTCGGATACGCAGTCTGAGCCAGCGCTTTAAGCGCTGCATATCAAGGATTTCACAATGCCATATACCAAAATTATCGGTACTGGTGCTTATTTACCTCCGCGCATCGTTAGCAACGATGATTTGGCAGCTCAATTGGCTCAGGATGGCATCGAAACCTCCGACCAGTGGATTGTCGAGCGCACCGGGATTCGACAGCGTCATATTGCCGATCGTGGCGTCACAACGAGTCAAATTGCGACCTTAGCAGCACGAGCTGCTCTCGAGGATGCTGGGCTAGACGCTTCCGATATTGACTTGATCGTGGTGGCTACATCCACGCCCGATTTTGTTTTCCCTAGCACCGCATGTTTAGTCCAAAACCAGCTAGGTGTTTCTGGGGGTGCAGCCTTTGATGTGCAGGCCGTGTGTAGTGGTTTTGTGTATGCGTTAACCACCGCCGATGCGCTGATCAAGGCTGGCAATGCCACCAAGGCATTAGTTATTGGTGCCGAGGTGTTTTCCTCTATCCTAGACTGGAAAGACCGAGGTACTTGTGTGCTCTTTGGTGATGGTGCTGGTGCTGTGATCCTAAGCCAATCCGACGAGCCCGGTATTATTGCTACCCAACTCAAAGCCGACGGTAGCCAAAACCATATTTTATGTGCTGCAGGCAACGTTGCCTACGGCCA
>CANQRK010000201.1 GCA_947626245.1 uncultured Paenalcaligenes sp.
AGCATGGAAAAAGCCATCCAGTCTAAGAAAGTAACTTATGACTTTGCACGCCTAATGGAAGGTGCAACTCAGGTTTCTTGCTCCGACTTCGGTAAAGTTATGATCGAAAACATGTAATTCCTTTTAGGACTTACCGTTAGATCTAAAAACCCGCTCTTTGGAGCGGGTTTTTTTGTGCTTTTTTATTGCGTTATCATTTTTAATAAGTCTTGGCAGCTCTCTAATACGGTGTCTACTTTAATAGAGCGAATATTTTGGTCAGAGGGGCAAAGACTTATGCTAAGAGAGTGATCATGAAACCACTCCGGGTTTGACTCTTGATAAAGACCAATAAAAGGTTTGCCTAAGCATTGGCTGATATGTGAAGGACCACAGTCATTAGCAACGGTTAGACGACTATTTTCTATAAGTTGAGTGAGCTCATTGAGCTTGAGATTTTCTTGAATAGTAAAATTCAACAGATGGCTTGGTTGCTGTAATAAAAAATCTTTTTCCGCTTTTTCATTACCACCCAAAATAAAGTGAAAGCGTAAGCTTGGATGGATTTTCTGTAGCGCCAGACCCAAATCAAAAAAATGTTGGATACCCCACTTTTTATGTTCACCGCCGCCCGCTCCTGGCATCAAGCAGACAGAGAATTCGGGGTGGAAGTGGGGGCCTGCTAACGCGAGCATGGCTTCTCTTAAATAATAGGCGGCAGGCTGCTCGGCTTTGCCATACGTTAGCAATGGATTTAAATGAGTAATGGCACGGTATTCGTTCTTGGAGCACGGTTGGTGTAAATCAAACAGGCTATTGAGCACCTTGGAACGTAAGTTCAGTCCGATAACCGTAGGGATACCTTTCCATTTTAAAAAGGGGGCGGCATCCATACTAGGACGCATGGAGTAGAGCAAAGAGCAGTCTTTAGGTATTTTTTTCCAAATACGAAAAAAACCTTGGGAATCATAGTGTTGGTTGACCCAAGAAATGTCTTGGTAGAATTTTTGTAAATGGATGTCTGAAAAAACAATGAGCTGTTTTGATTGCAGATAGGTCTTAGCAAAAAAAATAGTAGGCAAGTTGACAATATTAGCGCCAAAAAAACTTCTAGAGCGTAATAAAAGAACCGCAGTTTGAGTAAAAGTATCCGCTTGAAGGCTCATAAGCAAAGGGAATAGCAATAAGTCGTATTATCATTATTAAGATGAGCTTAATTCTACTCCTTTTGTGATTAGGAGACGACAAATAACACAGTCTGCTCTGCACACCCAAACAAGGTTAAGGAGGGGTGCTCTGAAAGGCCTCGGCCAAATAATCAATCATGGCTCGTACTTTGGCTGGTGGGCGCCGATCGGGAGGGTACAGTACATGAATCCCCCCAAGAGGCATCACCGGTTTATCTAATTCTAAGGTGACCAGATCACCCCGTTTGAGCGCGTTGCACACAATAAAATGAGGCTGATAAATAATGCCGTGGCCTGTTAGGGCAGCGGCGACCAACGCATCGCCGTTGTTGGCCAATATGTCGCCTTGGACGGGGACTTGGATTTCTCCTTTATGACCAAAGACCCAGTGTTTTTGATTTTGGGTAGTGGACAAGGTATAGCTGAGGCAATTGTGTTGAATGAGCTCGTGCACACTGCGAGGAATACCGCGTCGATCTAAATAGGCGGGGGCGGCGCAGACTTTCATTGCACTATCTCCCAATTGACGCGTGTGTAGGTTGCTGTCTGCTAAGCGACCAATGCGAATGGCCAAATCCCAATGACCGGATAGCAGGTCTAGTTGGGCATCACTAAGCCCTAATTCTAGGGTGACTTCGGGATGGCGACGAGTAAACTCGGCCAGCAAAGGGGCGATATACAACGTGCCAAAAGACAGCGGCACATTCATACGCAGTAGACCCGAGGCCTTTAGGCGTTGCGAAGCCGCTTCGGCTTCGGCAGCTTCTATGTCGGGCAAAATACGTTGGCAGGCTTCCAAATAATTAGCGCCCGCTTCAGTTAGGGTCAGACCACGAGTCGTGCGGTGAAACAGTTTTACGCCTAGGCGGGACTCAAGGGCATTGACGTGCTTGGTGGCCATAGCGGGTGACATATCTAAATGACGAGCGGCAGCCGATAGACTCCCTGCTAAGGCAGCCTGCACAAATACCCGCATACTGATGACTCTATCCATCTTTAGTTCCTACTATTGGTATGAAGTCTTAGTTAATCTTAGCAGGTTCTATTACCTATGGTTAGGGGTGATACTAGACTCATTCAAGCTTAAAAGGTGACTGAGATGACACAACAAAAAGTGAAACGCCAACCTGTTTGGTTTATTCCACATGGCGGCGGCCCCTGTTTTTTTATGGATTGGCAACCGGCTGACACATGGACGGCAATGGGACATTTTTTAAAGAATGTGGCTCAGAGCCTACCACAGCAACCTTCCGCCATTGTAGTGGTGTCAGCGCACTGGTTAGGCCCACAGTTTCGTGTTACAGGACAAGCTCAGCCCGAGTTGATTTATGACTACTATGGTTTTCCGGCGCATACGTACGAGTTGACCTATCCGGCTCCCGGGCAGCCGCAGTTAGCAGAGCATGTGGTGCAATTGATTCAAGCCCAAGGCCTAGAGGCCGAGGTAGACACCGGCTATGGCTTTGACCATGGTTTATTTATACCGATGAAATTGATGTTTCCTCAGGCTGATATTCCCGTGGTTCAGCTGTCCTTACGCCAAGACTTAGACCCCGCAGCTCATATACAGATGGGGCGTGCTTTGCAGTCGTTGCGGGATGAAAATATTCTTATCATTGGTAGCGGGATGAGCTTTCATAATATGCGTGCTTATGGGGATAGTCGTTTTTCCGAAATCTCGGATGAGTTCGATGCCTGGTTGACCCAAGCAGCAGAAAGCGCACCGGCACAACGAGATCAGCAATTACAACAGTGGGCTCAAGCCCCCCATGCCTACTTATGTCACCCCCAAGGAGCGGAAGAACATTTGATTCCGCTTATGGTCATAGCGGGTGCAGCGGGCGAATCGTTAGGGCAAAAAGTGTATTCTGAGCACGTGATGAAGACTCGAATTTCCGCTTTTAGCTTTGACTAAATAGACGAATTTAAAGGATAACTAGATGAAAATTGAT
>CANQRK010000202.1 GCA_947626245.1 uncultured Paenalcaligenes sp.
GACTTGAGTTTACGTTTTGAAGCGGGAGCCAGACACGCCATTATTGGGCCTAATGGTGCCGGTAAAACCACCTTTATTAATCTACTGACAGGGGTGCTTACGCCCACTTCAGGTCAGGTGTTTTTAGGTGATAAAAACATTACGACCTTACCGCAATATGAGCGTGTGCGCTTAGGAATGACGCGTACTTTTCAGATTAATACTTTGTTTGCTGGGTTGACGGTCTTGGAGTCGGTCGTTTTAGTTATTAGCGAACGAGAGGGTCTTAGTCGCCATTGGTTTAAACCCGTTTCAGCTCATACTGCTGTGATTGAAGAAGCATTGCAGTTATTAGAGCAACTACAACTGGCGGCCCAAGCTCATGAAATAACGCGTTCTTTGCCATACGGTAAACAACGGTTGCTAGAAATAGCTTTGGCTTTGGCTACACGACCTAAAATTTTGTTGTTGGATGAACCTGCAGCAGGAATTCCCACCAAAGAAAGTACAGAGTTATTTGAGGTGATTTCGGCTCTACCTAACGAGGTGACAGTTTTATTTATTGAGCACGATATGAACTTGGTTTTTCAATTTGCTGAGTACATTACGGTGTTAGTGGGAGGGCAATGTTTTGCTCAGGGGACGCCAGCACAGATTGCCCAAGACCCTAGGGTTAAAGAGGTGTACTTAGGAGAAAGCGATGTCTAAGAGTAAACCGTGCTTAGTCGTGGATTCATTATGTGCTGGCTATGGCGAGTCTCGCATCTTAGATCAGCTTTCTTTTAATTTAGACGAGGGGCAAAGCTTAGCGTTATTAGGTCGTAATGGAGTGGGTAAATCCACTTTGTTGTTGAGTTTAATGGGCTTAAACACGCATCAGGGGGGGCGCATAGAGTGGCAATCTAAGTCCTTGCTAAAGGTAGATACACATCAACGTGCCGCGTTGGGCATAGGTTGGGTACCTCAAGAACGTTATATGTTTCCTTCTTTGACGGTGGAAGAGCACCTAACGGTGATTGCCCGTCCTGGACGCTGGGATCTCGCTAGTATTTATCAGTTGTTTCCCCGTTTAAAGGAACGTCAGCAGAATATGGGCAACCAGCTTTCTGGGGGCGAGCAGCAGATGGTAGCGATTGCGCGCGCGTTGATGGTGAATCCTAAATTGTTGTTATTAGATGAACCCATGGAAGGGTTAGCTCCTATTATTGTGCAAGAGCTTTTAGCTGTGATTAAGCGTTTAATCCAAGAGGAAGGTTTGACGGTGATTATGGTAGAGCAGCATGCGCGCATGACCTTATCTATTACTGAGCAGGCATTGGTATTGGATAGAGGGCAAGCAGTCTATTACGGCTCAAGCGCCCCCTTGTTAGCAGAACCGGATAATTTAGAGCGACTGATTTTCTAATAAAGGCCTAGATGGCACCAATGAGACTGGAGTGGTAGGCGGGGAAGCGCCTGCCGAGCTTTGTATGTGCGGCAGAAACGATGAATTGTGATTATCTGCTTTGCCTTTTTTGCTAGCAGTCGCAGAGGCAGGTGGTGGGGCCAGCGGTGTATGCTTTTCTGTTTAGATTGATAAATAATAGAAAGGGTGGAGAGATGATCCGATTGGTAGAAAAGCTTCCTGTGGTGGGGGCGAGTTTGTTAGGCGCTGTGTTTCTGTTGACGACTCCAGTCCAGGCGCAAACAGAGGTATTGCAGCTGGGGGTGATTACGCCGTCCGCTCATGTTTGGTCGCAACTGAGTGAAAGAATCAATGATAACGTGCAAAAAAACAGCAATGGTTCTTTGCAAGTAGACGTCAACTCAGGCGGCAAGCTGGGTTCCGAGCAGCAAATGATTGATTTATTGCAATCAGGAGAAATGCAGCTAGGTGTGTTGAGTACAGGCGGGCTAATGAGTCGTGATGACACGTTATTGGCTTGGTCTTTGCCGTATTTGTTTGATGATGTAGAGCAGGCAACTCAAGCCACCCAACTCGATTCAGCACAGCAAATGCTCACACATTTAGAAAATCATGGGATGTTAGGCCTGGGCTATGCTTTTTCTGGGATGCGCCATGTTTTATCCACGAAGCCGATTACTGAGCCTGCAGATTTAGCAGAGTTAAGGGTGCGAGCTTTTAATAATACTGCTTTTGAGAGTTGGTGGACTGGGGTGGGGGCTGTGCCCACGGCAGTTCCTTTGCCTGAGGTGAACTCTGCTTTAACAAATGATGTATTGGATGCTTTAGATGTGGATTTGGATGCGGTAGCCAAGAGTCATTTTTATCAACAAGCACCCTATTTAATCTTAACTAACCATATGGCTTATCCCGCTGTGATTGTGGTGTCCAAAAGCTATTGGGATAGCTTGGATGAAGACCAACAAAAGCTCCTGAAAAAATCCATTAAAGAAGCAGAGGAGTGGGGCTATCAGCGCGCTATTGAAGCGGAGTCAGACAGTCTTGCGGCGGTCCGACAGCTGGGGGTTAAGATCAACGAGATTGATGTAACCCCTTTCCAAGCGGTAGCGAGTCAGCTTCAAGAGCGTTACCTGGATGGAAAGGAGTTGAAAACGTTGTTTTACCAGCAAGTACAAGAGATGCAGTAGTTCGTAGAGCTTGTTGTGTAGGAGAGATCCATGACCCCGATCAGGCTTGCATTGCGGTGGTGGATAGCTCCTTTTTTAGAGCAAGGCGCCAATGGTGCAATAGTGGCTCGGTATAGCCATTTGGCTGGGCTAAGCCTTTGAAAATCAGGTCATGGGCGGCTTTGTAGGCATAGGAGCTATCAAAATGTCCAGCCATGGGCTGATACAACGGGTCGTCAGCATTTTGTTGATCCACAATGGCGGCCATACGCTGCAGGCTTTCATTAATTTGATCTGCGGTGATAATGCCGTGCAAGAGCCAGTTCGCAATGTGTTGGCTAGAAATACGCAATGTAGCCCGGTCTTCCATTAAACCGATGTCATGAATATCTAAGACCTTAGAGCAGCCTACGCCTTGATCAATCCAGCGCACTACATAGCCCAAAATGC
>CANQRK010000203.1 GCA_947626245.1 uncultured Paenalcaligenes sp.
GCCTTTAACGCTGACTTTGACGGTGACCAAATGGCGGTACACGTACCGTTGTCCCTCGAAGCCCAGCTCGAAGCCCGTACTTTGATGCTTGCATCCAACAACGTGTTGTTCCCTGCTAACGGCGAACCTTCCATCGTACCATCCCAAGATATCGTTTTGGGTCTGTACTATGCGACCCGTGCCCGTGTAAACGGCAAGGGCGAAGGGATGTTCTTTGCTGATATTAGCGAGGTACAGCGTGCTTACGATAGTCACGAAGTTGAACTGCAAACACGTATTACAGTACGTATAGACGAGTTCCACAAAAATGACAAAGGCGAATGGGAAGCCTCTAAGAAACGTGCAGAGACCACAGTAGGTCGTGCATTGCTTTCCGAGATCTTGCCTCATGGTTTGCCGTTCGAGCTGTTAAACCAAGCGTTGAAGAAAAAAGAAATTTCTCGCTTGATTAACCACTCTTTCCGTCGTTGTGGTTTGCGAGCTACCGTTATTTTTGCGGATAAGCTCATGCAGTCTGGTTTTGCCTTAGCGACTCGTGGTGGGATTTCCATTGGCATGAATGACATGTTAGTGCCTGAAGCCAAAACAGGAATTCTCGAGAAAGCCGCGCTAGAAGTTAAAGAAATTGATAAGCAGTACTCCTCTGGTTTGGTGACCGCCCAAGAACGCTACAACAACGTAGTGGATATTTGGGGTAAAGCCAGTGACCAGGTGGGTAAGGCGATGATGGAACAATTGGCTACCGAGCCAGTGGTTGACCGTCATGGCAATGACACTCGCCAAGAGTCTTTTAACTCCATCTACATGATGGCGGACTCCGGGGCCCGAGGTTCAGCTGCTCAGATTCGTCAGTTGGCTGGTATGCGTGGTCTAATGGCTAAGCCTGATGGCTCCATTATTGAAACACCTATTACTGCTAACTTCCGTGAAGGTCTAAACGTACTTCAGTACTTTATTTCTACTCACGGTGCGCGTAAAGGTCTAGCAGATACGGCGTTGAAAACGGCTAACTCCGGTTACCTAACTCGTCGTCTAGTTGACGTAACCCAAGACTTGGTTATTACCGAGAGCGATTGTGGTACCAGCAGTGGTTACACCATGAAAGCGGTTCTAGATGGTGGTGAGGTTATCGAGCCATTGCGTGATCGTATTCTAGGTCGTGTTGCCGCTATTGATGTCATTAATCCTGATACTCAAGAAACTGTTGTCGTTGCCGGCACGTTGCTTGATGAAGATCTGGTTGATCTTATCGATCAGTTCGGTATTGATGAGGTCAAGATCCGTACACCGCTAACATGTGAAACACGTCATGGTTTATGTGCTCACTGTTACGGTCGCGATCTAGGTCGTGGTGTGTTGGTAAACCGTGGCGAAGCAGTTGGTGTGATCGCTGCTCAGTCTATTGGTGAGCCAGGTACACAGTTAACGATGCGTACGTTCCACATTGGTGGTGCGGCGTCGCGTGCGGCGACAACCAGTACGGTTGAGACCAAAACAGCCGGTCATGTTGGCTTTGCGTTGGGCTTGCGCTATGTGACTAACGCCAAGGGCGAGTGCATTGCTATTTCTCGTTCTGGCGAAATCATTATTTATGATGATAATCGTCGTGAACGTGAGCGTCACAAGATCCCATACGGTGCCACCATTGCAGTTAATGACGGTGAGCCCATCAAAGCGGGTCAGCGTATTGCTAGCTGGGATCCTCTCACTCGTCCAATCGTGTCTGAGTACACGGGTACGGTTCGCTTCGAGAACATCGTTGAGGGTGTAACGGTAGCTAGCCAAGTTGACGAGGTCACAGGTCTAACCACATTGGTTGTGATTACACCGAAGACTCGCGGTGGCAAAACAGTCACTCGTCCGCAGATCAAACTGCTGAACGAAAAAGGCGAAGAGATCAAGATTGCAGGTACGGATCACATGGTAAACATCTCGTTCCCAGTGGGCGCGTTGATTACTGTGCGTGATGACCAACAGGTATCAGTGGGTGAAATTCTGGCTCGTATTCCTCAGGAATCTCAGAAAACCCGCGATATTACCGGGGGTCTACCACGAGTGGCCGAGCTCTTCGAAGCACGTTCACCCAAAGACGCTGGTTTGTTGGCTGAAATCACTGGTACCGTTTCTTTTGGTAAGGATACCAAAGGCAAACAACGTCTGGTCATTACTGACTTTGACGGTGTAAGCCATGAGTTCCTCATCCCCAAAGAGAAACAGGTCTTGGTCCATGATGGTCAGGTAGTGAACAAAGGTGAAACCATTGTTGATGGTCCGCCCGATCCTCACGATATCCTACGCCTCAAAGGTATTGAGCAGTTGGCCAGTTATGTGGTTAACGAAGTTCAAGACGTTTACCGTCTCCAGGGTGTGAAGATTAACGATAAGCATATTGAAGTCATCGTGCGTCAGATGCTACGTCGTGTCAATATTACCAATGCAGGTGATACTGAGTTCATTACTGGTGAGCAGGTAGAGCGTTCTGAGCTCTTAAACGAGAACGATCGCGTAGTTAGCGAAGGCAATATTCCAGCCACTTACGACAACGTATTGTTGGGTATTACCAAAGCGTCACTATCGACCGACTCCTTTATCTCGGCAGCGTCTTTCCAAGAGACCACACGTGTTCTTACCGAAGCCGCTATTATGGGCAAACGTGATGAATTACGTGGTCTAAAAGAAAACGTAATCGTAGGTCGCTTAATTCCTGCAGGTACGGGAATGGCCTATCACCAAGCGCGCCATGCTAGAGAAGAGTTTGAGATTGCTGAACGTCGTGCAGCCCGTGAACTGGAAAACCCATTCATGGACACTCCCTCTACCGAGGACAGTGATACTGCTGAATAAGCGTCAAGCTTGCTCGTAAAAAAGACCGCCCTAACCGGCGGTCTTTTTTT
>CANQRK010000204.1 GCA_947626245.1 uncultured Paenalcaligenes sp.
GCGATAATAGTTGAAATGCGTCAATGTAATTAAAGTTACTACAAGGGAATAGACATGAGTTTGATTATCGATTGTCATGGACACTACACCACGGCTCCCCCAGCTCTAGCTGACTGGCGAGAGCAGCAAATTGCCGCATTTAATGGCAATGGTCCCAAGCCAAATCCTGCTGACTTAAAGATCAGCGATGACGAAATTCGTGAAACCATCGAAAAAAACCAGCTACGTTTGATGAACGAGCGCGGTATCGATGTCACCTTGTTCTCCCCTCGCGCCAGTTTTATGGCTCACCACATTGGTGACTTCGAGGTGTCAGCGGCTTGGACTGCCATTTGTAATGAAATGTGCTACCGAGTTGCTCAGCTATTCCCTGATCGTTTTGTGCCTGTGGCTATGTTGCCCCAGTCACCCGGCGTGGCCATTGAAACATGTATTCCCGAACTAGAGCGTTGTGTTAACGAATTCGGTAACGTGGGTGTGAACTTAAATCCAGATCCATCGGGTGGTCACTGGACTTCTCCTCCTTTAACTGACCGTTACTGGTACCCGCTATACGAAAAATTGGTCGAGTACAATTTGCCTGCGATGGTACACGTTAGTACTAGCTGCAAAGAATGTTTCCACACCACTGGCGACCATTACCTCAATGCAGATACCACTGCGTTTATGCAGTTGCTAAAAGGTGATTTGTTTAAAGACTTCCCCGAGCTACGCATGATCGTGCCTCATGGTGGTGGAGCAGCGCCGTACCACTGGGGTCGTTTCCGTGGTTTGGCCATGATGCTAAACAAGCCCGAGCTCGAGCATCACCTACTCAATAACATCGTTTTTGATACCTGCGTGTATCACCAGCCTGGTATCGACTTATTGCTTGACGTGATTCCTCACGACAACGTGTTGTTTGCGTCTGAAATGATTGGTGCGGTACGTACCATTGATCCTACGACTGGCTTCTACTTCGATGACACCAAGCGTTACATCGAGGCCAGTGCGTTGACTTCAGAGCAGCGCCACAATGTATACGAGGGCAACGCACGCCGTGTATTCCCTCGTCTAGACGAACAACTCAAACAACAAGGACGATAATCATGACGCAGTTAAACGAACTAGGTATTGTTAAGCAAAACATCGAGCGTGCAGACCCCGTCGCCGTCGAGCGTTTATCTAAATTTGGCGTAGCAACCATCCACGAAGCCATGGGCCGTGTGGGTCTAATGCAGCCTTACATGCGTCCTATTTACCATGGTGCTAAAATCTGTGGTACTGCCGTAACGGCCTTGTTGCAGCCCGGTGATAACTGGATGATGCATGTGGTGGCCGAGCAGTTGCAGCCCGGCGATGTCGCCGTAGCCGCTTGCACTAGCGCATGTACCGATGGATTCTTTGGCGACTTGTTAGCCACTTCCTTTATCGCTCGTGGCGCTAAAGGTCTGATTATTGATGGTGGTGTGCGCGACGTCGAAGACCTAGAGAAAATGGGTTTCCCCGTATTTAGCAAAGCCATTTCTGCCAAGGGCACTATTAAAGCCACCTTGGGTTCTGTCAATATCCAAGTCGTATGTGCTGGTGCGGTAGTGAATCCGGGCGATGTAGTGATTGCCGATGCAGATGGTGTGGTTGTTGTACCTAAGGCTATTGCCGCTGAAGTCGCTGATGCGGCTGAAAAGCGCGAAGCCAACGAAGCCGACAAGCGTCAAAAATTGGCTGATGGTGTATTGGGTCTAGACATGTACAACATGCGTGAGCCTTTGGCTAAAGCCGGTTTGAAATACATCGACTAAAACAAAAAATAGGTGCAATATGGAATTTGAAGTCACACCCGGCTGGTTAGCCTACTACCCTAACCCCAGTAAACCTAAATTTGTGATGCCGGCAGGCGCCGTAGACGCGCACTGTCACGTATTCGGACCAGGGGCGCAGTTCCCTTACGCTCCCGAGCGCAAATACACTCCTTGTGATGCTAGCAAAGAACAATTGTTCGCTTTGCGTGATCACTTGGGTTTTAGTCGAAATGTTATCGTACAAGCAACGTGTCACGGTAAAGACAACCGCGCATTGGTTGATGCCTTGTTGTCTGCTGATGGCAAAGCGCGCGGAGTCGTGACCTTGTCCTCCGAGGTCACTGACGAAGAACTACAGCAGTTGCACGAGGCCGGCGTACGTGGTGTACGTTTCAACTTCGTTAAACGCTTAGTTGACTTCACTCCCAAAGAGGAGCTACTAAAGGTCGCAAACAAAATTGCACCTTTAGGGTGGCATGTGGTGGTGTATTTCGAGGCACAAGATCTTCCCGAGCTCTGGGATTTCTTCACCGAGCTACCTACAACGGTAGTGGTTGACCATATGGGCCGTCCAGACGTGTCCAAACCGGTCGATGGCGAGGAGTTCAATCTCTTTGTGCGTCTCATGAAAGAACACCCCAATATCTGGTCAAAGCTTTCATGCCCCGAGCGTTTAAGCAAAACAGGGCCAGCGGCACTAGATGGCGAGCAAAATGCATACCAAGACGTCGTGCCTTTTGCACGTCGCTTGATGCAGGAATTCCCTGATCGTGTGCTATTTGGCACCGATTGGCCGCATCCTAACCTTAAAGACCATATGCCTGACGATGGACTATTGGTTGATTATGTAGTTCACATTGCGCCAACCGCAGACGAGCAGCAAGCTTTGCTTGTTGACAACCCAATGCGTCTGTACTGGCCCGAAGAATTACGTTCAAAATAAAGGAGAGCATAGTGGCACTGGACAAACCTTACAAAGATGTTCCAGGGACAATTATTTTTGATGCCGAGCAATCTCGCAAAGGCTATCATTTAAATCAGTT
>CANQRK010000205.1 GCA_947626245.1 uncultured Paenalcaligenes sp.
GGTACAGTTGTGCTTAGATCATGCACACGTTATGCACAAGGCTCCCACCTAGAGCTTATCCACAGGAAAATTATTTTTAGTATTGTCGTTCACTGCCCACAGCTTGAACACAAGCCCCTCAGCCTGGCGTGTGCAGCCTCCAACTCTCTCCTGTATGCAAATGCAAGGTGTTTTCAGGCCAGCGCAAAGCACCCAAAAAATAAGGCAGCGCCAAATGTTGAAAATCGGGATGACGATGACGCCAACTGGCACCAATTGAAAAATCCACACAAAAAACCTTGTGCTGATGACCGTGCCACTGGGTGGGCGCAATCTGTGCAAAAAGTTTGCTATAGCCTGTTGCAGCAGCCTTGGGGTCACGTAACCGCCAGTAATGCCCCACCACTACGGGTAAAGCACCGTCGTACTGGTCCCACCAAGGGGTACGTGCTGTGAAACGCCATTTATTGCCCAAGAAATAGGGTGAATGACTGGCGACTTCAAAGCCAGAAGTCAGTAGCTTCAATGGGTTAGCACGCTGTAGGAACAACTCGTAGTCAGCGATTGCTTGCAAATAAGGGATGTTGGCTTTCGGGTTTTCTAACTGATCTGCCCATTGATCAAGACTGTGTTGGTGAGCCTCAGCTAAAGCCATGTATTCAGGCTGCTTAAGCATGGTCTGTTCGAAGTAATCGTAAGCCTCAACCAATGAATTGAAATCTTGTGATTTTAATTTAATTATTGCCTGCTTTTCCCAACAGGCATGCACCACACGTAACTCATTATTTTCTAGAGCAACCGGAAGACTATTTAAAAAATTAAAAATTTCTGTTTTATCCGTGTACGCAGCTCGACTATAAGGGGCGTAATAGTAATTATCACTTTCGATACGTTCATCAAAATACCATCCTGAGCCGTCTTTTTTATCATTAATGAGTAAGTTCAGTTCGTGATTGCCAATAATGGCTTGAGCTGTATTGTTGTCGACCAATTCTTTTATTTTGAAAATAACTTCAGGACTTTGTGGACCTCGATCACAGAAGTCTCCAACAAACACAAGTTTTCGATGATTTGGATGCTCGCCATTTTCTTGGTAGCCCAGGCTAGAGAGTAATTTCATCAATGTTGTGTACTCACCGTGGATGTCACCCACGATATCAATGGGGCCAGAGTGTAAGGGAGCAACGAGAGGATGAGACATGGTAGACAGCCAAGTTAGGATAAACTTATACAATATTCTTTATATATATCTTAGTATAAGAATGGGTGTCTGTGGATAAGTGGTATAAGCTCTTTTATACCTTACAAACCAACTGGTTAGAAAGTTATTCACATTTTGATAAGCATGTGATTTGAGGTGGAGGGTTTCTGCACAAGTTTTGTGTATAACTCCAATGTCTAGCTTGCTCAGCTTCTGTGCACAAGTTGTGCACACAAGCCAACCTAGAGCTTATCCACAGCTTTTGTTCTCTACATTGTAGGCGTAGTGCCGCCATTTACCAGAAAAACGGAGTATTAGAAGGTTGCTGGGGTGGGGCTGCTGGTCCGAATTGGCCACAGTTAAAGATTGTTTAGTGCTCTGAAAGTGGGCTTGGGAGGGCGAACCACCCTTTACTATCATAAATAGTTGTCGCTGGTGCTATTTGTTATAGAAGAACGATATATATAATTAATAACTAACAATAGAAAATATTTATAAAAAAAGCGAATGAGAATATTCATTCGCTATAAATTAAATTTAAAAGTATTCATAAAGCAAGCTGGCTTTTGGTGTTTTTATTTTAATTCTGTATGTTTTTGTCTTAGCTTGATTGCTTTTAGGTGTAGCCATTAGTTTGGTTTGTTTGGTGGTTTTTATATTTGATTTTGTTTATGTTAATAAGCCTTGTTTTTTAATAAATTCAACCACTTCGGCTACTCCCGTATTTTCTTTTAAATTGCACATTAAAAACGGCTTATCTCCTCGCATACGTTTTGCGTCCTCATGCATGACCTCAAGCGAAGCACCCACATAGGGGGCTAAATCGGTCTTGTTGATGATCAGTAGGTCAGACTTGGTGATGCCTGGACCACCTTTACGGGGGATTTTCTCGCCGCTGGCCACATCAATTACATAAATGGTCAAGTCCGAGAGCTCTGGGCTAAACGTAGCGGCTAAGTTGTCGCCACCAGATTCAATAAAAATAATGTCCGCATTCGGGAATTTGTCGAGCATACGCGCGATGGCTTCAAGGTTGATGGACGCGTCTTCACGAATGGCAGTATGGGGGCAACCCCCTGTTTCTACTCCTAAAATGCGTTCCGCAGGCAGGGCCCCCGATAGGGTTAGTAAACGCTGATCTTCTTTGGTGTAAATGTCGTTGGTGATGGCAATGAGGTCATAGCTGGGGTGTAAGGCTTTGCCAAGCATCTCAAGTAAGGTGGTTTTACCTGAGCCTACCGGCCCCCCTACTCCGACTCGCAAGGGAGGCAATGGCTTGGTACGCATGGTGGTGTGTGTCGACATAACAGACCTTTATGAGTGATGGTCAGGGAAAATTGAGAGGGTGGAGTTCAGGGGTAAGGGATTGAAAGATAAGAGTAAATTTAAATAAATATAGATTGTATTTGTTGAGTGAATGGAAATAAGTTAAACGGATTTACTTAAATATTGGCTCAGGTTAGGCGATCAAACCAAGCTTTCAAGAGCGAAACAGTCGATTAAATTGGTGTTCGTGCCGTGCAGACACCAATGCATAGCGTGGAGCAAAGGATTGGATACGCGGTGGGGTGTCTTGGCTTCGTGCTTGAGC
>CANQRK010000206.1 GCA_947626245.1 uncultured Paenalcaligenes sp.
GCATTGAAATCGAGTATCTGAGCCATGACCTGCTTGCCGGAAAACTGGAGTTGGGCTTGAAACTCGCCCCCCAAGCCATTGAATAGAGTCACTAGGCTTTGGTCTGCTAACCGTAAGACCCGTTGCATGTAGTGAGCAAGCTCTTTGGGAAGCTCGATGTGCTGGTGAAGTTGAATGGGGTGAGGGTAATAAAAACGAGGCAAACTCATCGAAGTGCTCCGGCAGTCCCCTTCCGTTGGGTTAGGGCAGACGTCAAAGTTGTATAAAAACAAAGTTAGAAGGTAAAAATAAGAATAGAACGAAGTGGTAGTCAAGAGGGGGCGGTTTGTATGGCCCAATGATGCTAAAATCGAAATCTTTAGAGTTTCTGATTGATTATTGGGTTGTTTTAACCCAGCTGTCACCCCCTAGAGAGCATTTCATGGATCTTCCACCTTCCACCGCAAAGACTATGGCTAACGCAATTCGTGCTTTGGCCATGGATGCTGTTCAACGTGCTAAATCGGGTCATCCCGGTGCCCCAATGGGTATGGCTGATATTGCCGAGGTTCTTTGGAACCGTCACCTAAAGCATAATCCCAAGAACCCCGATTGGTTTGATCGTGACCGTTTTGTGTTATCTAACGGCCATGGCTCGATGCTGATTTATGCTTTATTGCACCTAACTGGCTACGATTTACCTATTGATGAGCTGAAAAATTTCCGTCAGCTTCATTCACGCACCCCCGGTCACCCCGAGGTAGGCTACACAGCAGGTGTGGAAACCACGACTGGCCCATTGGGTCAAGGTTTAACTAATGCGGTGGGTATGGCTTTGGCTGAAGCCATGCTAGCTAAAGAATTTAACCGTGCCGATCATTCTATTGTCGACCATTTTACCTATGTTTTCGCTGGGGATGGTTGCTTAATGGAGGGCATCTCCCACGAAGCCTGTTCATTGGCTGGTACGTTGAAATTGTCTAAGCTTATTGTGCTTTATGATGACAACGGTATTTCCATCGATGGTCAGGTACAACCGTGGTTTAGCGATGATACGCCAGCCCGTTTCCGTAGCTATGGCTGGAATGTGATTCCTGCGGTAGACGGTCACGATGCCGAGGCCATCAATGCTGCCATTATTCAAGCCAAAGGCTTTGCTGCACAAAACCAAGGTCCTACCTTAATTTGCTGCTGCACTCAAATTGGTAAAGGATCCCCTAATTTAGCTGGGTCAGAAAAATCCCATGGCGCCCCTTTGGGTGATGCGGAAATCGCGTTGACGCGTGCTGCTATCGACTGGCCGCATGCTCCGTTTGAGATTCCTGCGGATGTCTACGAGCAATGGGATGCCAAAGCACGTGGTGCTCAAGTTGAATCTGCCTGGGACGAAAAGTTTGCTGCCTATCAAGCCGCTTACCCCGAGCAAGCCGCTGAATTAATCCGCCGTATGGCAGGTCAATTACCTGCTAACTTTGATCAAATTGCCCAAGACTTCTTGCAAGCAACCAATGACAAAGCGGAAACCATTGCGACGCGTAAAGCCTCTCAGTTGGCTATTAGTGCATTAGCCCCCCAAGTCCCTGAAATGGTGGGTGGGTCGGCTGACTTGACGGGTTCCAACTTAACGAACTGGCCTGATGTACGTGCTTTGCGTGTAGGCACCGATGGCATTGAGTTCGGTCGCCATATTAACTACGGTGTACGTGAATTCGGTATGGCTGCCATCATGAATGGTATGGCCTTGCATGGTGGGTACATTCCTTTTGGCGGTACTTTCCTCACTTTCTCCGATTATTCTCGTAATGCGATTCGTATGGCTGCGCTCATGAAACAGCGCGTTATCCACGTCTTTACGCATGATTCTATCGGCTTAGGCGAAGACGGCCCTACGCACCAGTCTATCGAGCATGCAACCAGCTTGCGCTTAATCCCTAACCTACACGTTTGGCGTCCTTGCGACACCACTGAAACGGCCGTGGCATGGATTCAAGCCCTTAGCCGTCCTCAAAGTGTTGGTCTGAAAGTCAAACAGGGTGGCCCTAGCGCGCTGTTACTGTCACGTCAAAATTTACGCTTTGTACCACGAGACGCTGAAACCTTGGCGGCCGTTGCTAAAGGCGGTTACGTGTTGGCCGACGCAGATCAACCTCAAGTCATTCTGATTGCGACCGGCTCCGAAGTAGAAATTGCACTCGATGCACAAACCTTGCTAGCAGAAAAAGGGATTGCTGCTCGTGTGGTTTCTATGCCGTGTACAAATCTGTTCGACGAGCAAGACATCGAATGGCGCAATAGCGTGCTCTTACCCGGAGTACCGCGTGTGGCTATCGAGGCAGGTTCTACCTCTGGCTGGTATAAATACGTAGGCCTAGACGGGGCGGTTATTGGTTTAGACACCTATGGTGAGTCTGCTCCCGCTGGCGCGTTATTCGAACATTTTGGTATTACCGCGGCACATCTAGTGAATGCCGCAGAGCAAGTTCTGTAAAGGAGATACATACATGACCATTCGTGTCGCTATTAACGGTTACGGTCGCATTGGCCGCATGACATTGCGTGCTCATTACGAGTATGGAAAAAAACACGGTATTGAGATCGTTGCTGTTAACGCTCCCGGTCAAGACGTGGTGGCTCGTCACTTGACACGTTACGATTCGGTGCATGGCCGTTTCAATGCAGAGGTAGAGCTAACCGAAGACAACCAGTACTTGGT
>CANQRK010000207.1 GCA_947626245.1 uncultured Paenalcaligenes sp.
GGATCATATCTTGGATGTGATCGGCACTGTTATTGAAAAGGATATGACGACTGGGATTATCACGGTCCAAGACAAAAGCGGTCGTTTGCTAAAAGTCGCTGACTTGGTCGATGACAACCCCATGCGAGTCGAGGTGCAAAACTACCTACGCAATGTGTCTAAAGCGGAGGACATGGACATTATTATTGCATTGGGTATGGCTAAAGAAGGCTTTGACTGGCCGTGGTGTGAGCATGTGCTGACCGTGGGCTATAGGTCGTCTTTAACGGAAATCGTGCAGATTATTGGGCGCGCTACACGAGATAGTGCGGGAAAAACACATGCGCAATTTACGAACCTGATTGCACAACCAGATGCTAATGATGAGGACGTAAGAGTTTCTGTCAATAACATGTTGAAGGCCATCACGGTGTCGTTATTGATGGAGCAAGTCCTTGCTCCATCAATTAAGTTTAAGCCGCGTTCCCGTATGGCATTAGGAGAAAAAGTAGAGCCCGGCACGGTGGTGATTGAGGACGGCACTGCACCTGTTTCTGAAAAGGTGATGAAAGCACTGGAAAATATGGACAACATCAAGGCTGCCATTTTGCAAAAGCCAGAGGTGGTTGCGCCAGCGGTGACGGGCGAGGCTGACCCCGAGGTGTTAGGCGAGGTAGAGATCCCTAAAATCATTGAAAAGCTCTATCCCGAGATGGATGACAACGAGATACAGACCCTATCGGAAGCAGTGCAACTTTCATTAGGTGTACAGGCTACGGGTGGCTTAATTGATGAGGCAGATTTACCCGAAGGGGCTGAGATTTTCGTGCCTAATGAAGTTCAAGATGTGGGCATACCTTATGATAATGAACCGCCTAAGCCTAATCGCAAGTTTGTCCTGATTAGTAATAAGTTTGTCAATATCGAGCATTTAAATGTGGACTTGATTCGTCAGATCAACCCGTTCCAAGGCGCATATGAAATTCTCTCTAAAGCGGTCACGCCTGACGTGTTAAAAACCATCCAAGACACTGTCGTTTCTATGCGTTCCACTATGTCAGAAGAAGAAGCCATTGTTTTGTGGCCGCGTATTCAAACCTTTAGAAAAGAAAAAGGACGAGAGCCCTCTGTGACTTCTGGTGATCCGTATGAAAAGCGTTTGGCAGAAGGCTTGGCCTATTTGAAGCGTAAGGCTCAGGAGCGTAAGGCCGCACAGGTTAACGCTTCATAGGGTAGGGTTATGGCAATTAGACATAGTCAAACTAAAGCAGCCAGTCGGTTGTCACTGGATGATGTTTTTAGTGGGCCAGACGAGTTTGGTTTATTGGATGTAGCACCCAAAGCAATAAGTCAACATGCACCCATTGAAATTACAAATTTTGAAGCGATTAATACCTTTGTCGATGAACATGGACGCGCACCTAGTCAAGACGGTGATTTAGCAGAAAAACTGTTAGCTAGGCGTTTGACAGGTTATCAAAACAACGTCAGCTTGCATGACGTTTTAGCCCCGTATGACCGTTATGGCTTGTTAGGTGCTATACAAAACGAAGTGGAAGAGGTATCAGTGGAACCGGAGCTGGTTACTCAGGTTTCGATCGATGATGAGAAACCTAAGAGCATTGCGCCGGAGGAAGTTACCTCTTTAGATGATATTTTTGCCAGTGCTGAATTCAATGAATTAGATTTAGGCGATCAGAGTATTTTTGATATCAAGCATATTCCTGCGGTAACTGAGCGAGAGCAACCCGATGAAATTGCTCAACGTCGGGTGTGCGAGGATTTTTATCAGTTTAAGTCTATCTTTTTGGATGCTCAGCAAGCCCTTAAGTCAGGGGAAATGGAAACGGTCCGTTTTAACTTGGCTTCGCAAGTAGAGGAGGGCGATCTCTTCATCATGGAAGGCGTGCTCTGCCTAATTGATGAGATAGGTGACTACAGAGAGGATAACCAAGGGCGTTATGATCCAAGGCTCCGTGTCATTTTTGAGAATGGCACCGAGTCCAATCACCTTTTACAGTCATTGGCTAAGCGTCTTTACATGGATGAGACAGGGCGTAGGGTGGTGCGCAGTGCTGAATCAGTCGTAGATGCGTTTAACAATATTTCTCACAAAGATAAACGAGCAGGGCAGATTTATTTTGTAACCACCCTTAGCGACAATCCTGTTCTAAAAGCCATACCGAATCTTATTAAAATTGGCTACACAGAACAAACCGTAGAAGAAAGAATAAAAAACGCGGACCGAGATATCGCCTTTTTAGAAGCACCTGTTAAGATTCTCGCTACAATCGAATGCTATAACCTCAATCCCAATAAGTTTGAATCATTGATTCACGGGTTTTTGCATGCCCAGCGTTTACAAATGACCTTGGTCGCTAATAATGGCAAAACCTACAACCCAAGGGAGTGGTTTTCTGTGTCATTAGACACAGCGAGAGAGGTTGTAAGACGCATCATTGATGGTAGTATTGTCCATTATCGAATGGATAACACTACCGGTCGATTGGTAGAAAAAAGAATCAAATAAATAAAGGAGGTTCGTTTGTTTCATCTTGAAATTTTAGGAAAAAACGCCATTGATGAATAATCAAAGCTCTATAAAGAAGGAGAAGAAAGTGGAGCTGTCAACGGCAGTTTAATTCTGACCCCCCGATGTGGTAAATCGGCAATTTAAAATTGACCACCCTAAACCTTTTAAG
>CANQRK010000208.1 GCA_947626245.1 uncultured Paenalcaligenes sp.
GGCCACGGGTGCGTAGCAACACGGGGTAGCCTTGTTTAAAAGCTAAGCAAGGATACACAGAGTACCCTGTGACCTTGGTCAGGTGCTGCGCCCCGACACCCTGCAAGGGCGCACTTATACATCGGTGAACCGATGCGTGCGATTGCCTGCAAACAGGCAATAAAAAACCCCGCCACAAAGACGGGGTTTTGTCTGCTCAATCTGCGACTTTATCGCCACGGGCAAATCGTCGATATCGCCTATCGGATGGACGATAACTAAACGCCAACCTCGCCCCATCGTCTGGCTGCTCGGCTACGTCATCAGCCACGATCAAATCCTGATCTGTCTCATCGTCTTGGCGTAATACATCCTTGAGCACTCCACCAGTGGCCATAAACCGCAGTTTATGCACCTGCTCGGTCATGGCTAGAAACCAGTCGGGATTGTTAATCATGTCGTCAGGCTTAACGCTGTACTTCAGCGTTTCCGCTGCGGCTCGCTGCAAGCCTGTTTTCGGGTCGTCCTTGTTCAAGCTCTTAACCGCCCGAACATCCACGCTCATAATGCTGTCATCACGCATACACGACCGCCACAGCTCCAACCATTGGGCATGAGTTACATAGTAATCACCACCGAACCATGAAGACGGCACCAGCAACAATGCGTGAAAGTGCGGGTGAGCATAGCCAGGACGCTTTTTCTCTGCCGTGACTTCAGTCGTGCGTATAAAGCCCAGAACGGGCTTAAACTCCTTACGTTTGATTAGGCGCTGCCAACCCCTACCCATCTCCTGCAAAGTAGCTCTAAGCTCTTCTACGGGGCAATTAGGCACGGTCAGCGTAAGAAAGATCCACCGTGCCTTTGGGTGTTCTTGTTCAAGACGGGGTAAGGCTTGATAAAACCGTGCTTGCCACATAAGCGACCGCCTCCACTGACATACGGGACAATTCCGAACACGGCAAAACTGCGCTTCTCGCAGCTTTAAGCCAATTTCGCCCGTTTCTTGGTCAATCACCTGACCGAATCGCAACACGCCGCTGCAATGGCTAATACGCTCGGCGTATCGCTCGAATTGCTCGGCTCTGTCGTAAATCATCATCACGTCTTGCGCCTGTGAGCGGTGCTCATCCCACGGCTTATCCCGTGCGCTGTAATCCGTTAACGGTATATCTTTGCTGTTATCACTGCTTGGTGTAGAATTAACACAAAGGGGCTTTTGCTCCATCGGAAAACCTCGTTTTTATTGGTGTGTGAGAACTTCAATAATACGAGGTTTTTTCCGTTTTGTCATTGCGAAACCGAAACCACCGCAAAGCCACGCCATATAAGGGTTACAGCCCTATTTCACATCCGCTAGTTATCCCTTAAGTATAAATATAAGGAAAACGGGGCGAAAACGCCCCTAAAACCACCCCACTAACGCACCCCCCTGAGGGGGGTTTGTTCGTTCGCCACGTGGCAGGGGTGCAGTTCGTACGCTTCGCTTCTCTCTGCCCCCTTGCCCTAGCGTGTAATCGTTCCGATGCGTCAAGGGTTCGCTTCGCCATGTGCTCACCCGTTCGGTGCTCGGGCTTCGCCCTGCGCTCCGCTGCGGCTTCCGCTCATGCCCTTGACACCTCTCCACTCAAACCACAAAAACCGACCTCGATTTTTAGCAGGTGATGGCTTGCCATCGACTGGTAAAAATGAGGAACCAACGAACGAAGTGAGGCGGTAGCTTGGGGGGTTCAGGGGGGCTATGCCCACATGACAAGGCCACGGGTGCGTAGCAACACGGGGTAGCCTTGTTTAAAAGCTAAGCAAGGATACACAGAGTACCCTGTGACCTTGATCAGGTGCTGCGCCCCGATACCCTGCAAAACAAAAAACCCCATCACATAGACGGGGTTTTGTTAATACGCTAATCACGTTTCATAAGATACTTTTTTTCAGTCGGACGCCAAGTAAAGAATTTTTTAATCTCATCGACTTCGCCTGGCTTATCATCATCGACTTGCAGCATTTCTTCTGTCGTTGGTTCGTCCTCAATCCGTTTCAACACGTCTTTGAGAACGCCACCAGTAGCTAAGAAACGCAGCTTATGAACTTGCTCCATGTATTGCAAAATCCATTCAGGGCTACGGCTTATCAGCTCGTCCACTTTCATAGAGTAATTAAACGCCTTTAACGTCTCTACAGCGCCTTTCATTGTGCCACCCTTGATAGCCCTTACGTCCACCTGCGTAATGCTCTGGTCACGGTAGCAATCACGCCATAGCTGCAACCATTCAGCATGTTTAACGTATTGCTTACCACCAAGCATTGATGGCGGCACTAGCAACAAGCAATGAAAATGCGGATGCGCATAATCAGAGCGTTTTTTATCTTGGGTAACTTCTGTGGCTCTAATCCACCCTAGAACGGGTTTAAACGCCTTACGTTGGCTTAACCGCTGCCAAGCCTTATTCATCCTGCCTAAAGTCGCTCTAAGCTCGTTTACGGGCGGATTAGGCACAGTCAGGGTTAGCAGTATCCAACGGGCTTTAGGGTGTTCTGCTTCGATTTTGGGTAATTCGTCCTTAAACCGCCCCATGCGCACCAGTGATTTTCTACCGTCACACAACTGGCAATGCCTGCAATGACAGAAAAACGTATTCACCAGTTTGGGGTTAACTTCGCCTGTATCCATGTCGATAACC
>CANQRK010000209.1 GCA_947626245.1 uncultured Paenalcaligenes sp.
ACCGAGGACAGTGATACTGCTGAATAAGCGTCAAGCTTGCTCGTAAAAAAGACCGCCCTAACCGGCGGTCTTTTTTTTGTATGCAAGAGGGGGACATGCCTCTGATCAGCACCACATCGCAGGCATGGCCTGCTCGTACAGAGGGTAGGTGGTATTTGTAAGAGGGGGCCATGCCCCCGACCAACACTGCATCGCAGGCATGGCCTGCTTGTGCAGAGGAACGGTCTCTATTGCAAGAGAGCGTTTTCTGCAGGAAGGTAAATGGTAAAGGTAGTACCTACCCCTTCGG
Source organism: uncultured Paenalcaligenes sp. (assembly GCA_947626245.1). Taxonomy (GTDB): domain Bacteria; phylum Pseudomonadota; class Gammaproteobacteria; order Burkholderiales; family Burkholderiaceae_B; genus Paenalcaligenes. The sequence goes on from CANQRK010000209.1 coordinate 290, forward strand.
TACTACTGACGCAAATATCACCAAAGTGGCGGTGAATCACCGTTTGTACAAAGGCCAGTCCTAGACCGCTGCCTGTAGGCCCATCTGACCTAGAGGCATGGGCGCGTTTAAAGGCTTGGAAAATAGTGGGTAGGTCAGTGGGGGGGATGCCCCAACCTTGATCACTAATGCGAATGATTAGATTGGAGTCCTGTTGATGCATGTCGCAGCAGATGGTTGTGTTAGTTGAGCTGTATTTAATCCCATTGTCGATTAGGTTACTAAGAGCACGTTTAAAAAGCTTAGGGTCAACAGCAGCCCAAAGGGTATGGTCTGGCTCGTGGAATTCGACCTGAATGTTTTTTGCTTTGGCTCGTATCCAAGCATCATCACAGACCTCAGCCAACACATCATTGACACACAGGGTTTCAAAGTGCAGCTCCATGGCTTCGACGCGAGCTAAATCAATGAAATCATCGACTAAGCCCAGAGTGCTTTGAGAGTAGCTTTCGACCCGCTTCAACATATCATCTACGCTTAAATCTAGCTCGTGATTACGCTGCATGCTAATTAAAGACAGAATCGAGTTTTGTGGGGCTCGCATATCATGAGAAATAAAGCGTAGTGTTTCCTCGCGACGCTGCTGAGCCTCACGTAATAAGTCGATGGCTTGGTGTAAATGACCTAAACGTTCTGGTAACGAATGCGTGTCTGGGCTATTTTGCAGGGCTTGATTTAAACTGGGATCGTGCCGACGCATTTCAGCTAATTCTTTGTTGACGTATTGAATGACCGTTTCTTGACTACGCCAATACCACACAGGATAGGCCAAGAGCGTACCCAGTAAAGCGGCAGAAGGTGGTGCCCATATGGCAAAAATACGTAATAGCAAGCTACTACCTAACAAGACGCCTACCACGATTAACAAGGTCACTAAAATCGCTGCTCGTGGTGGTAACGAGCGCAATATATAGCAAATTAAGAGCACTGGCAAAATACTAAGCAGCGCGTTCGTGGTAGGGGATAACGTTTGAATCCAACGTTGTTGCAGGGTGCTTTCCAGTATGTTGGCTAATACTTCAACTCCTGACATGCTGGTGTGACCACTGGAGGATAAAGGAGTGGGGTAATAGTCACCCAAGCCACTGCTCCAGGCACCAATAATGACATAGCGATCTTTAAAGACTTCGGGGCTAATGGCGCCACTGTACACATCATAAAAAGAGTAGGTGTCAAACGAACCCGTAGGGCCTGCAAAGGGGATCAGACGATTAGGTCCCATAGGGTCTGACGTCGTTTTGGAAATTAAATCGCTGTCTTTTGCGGCGGCTAGCAGTGCTAACGCAAAGTGATGAATGGGTTGGTCGTTTATGTCTGTAAATAGTTGGGTCGTACGGACTACGCCATCCCTATTGGGGTAGATGTTGATATAGCCTAAGGCAGCAGCTGACTCGGCTAGACTGGGGATAGGTGGATGTAAGGCTGTCTGATTGGCATCCATCGTGCCAGCTAGGACGACACGACCATGTTGTTTGATGCTGTAACTTAAAAAGGCATCATCGTGTGGATACAAGGGGTTTAGGTCTTGGAAAATAACATCAATACCGACGGCTTTAGCCAGTTGCAAATGGTCTAAAATACGTGCATAGGTATTACGGCGCCAAGGCCAATGTCCCATTTTATTGATGCTTTCATCATCAATGATAATTAGGGCGGGACGAAGTGAAGGTGTTTGGGTTGGCGGCTGGGTTTTTGCTATGGCCGATGCGTAGTCGTAAAAGAGTAAATCGAAGCGCTGTAGTTCGGTTTCTGTTTTTAAAAAAGAGAATGCTAGGCTAAACAGAATGAGAAAAAGACTGGTCCACCACCAGTCTTTTTTTATTTGCTTTGCCAACATCGAGGAGCGAGTTAGCTCGGCTGTTGGGCGTTGTGTGCTCATGGCCTAGTAATCGGTTAAGAGTATAGGCAGACCGTATTGGCTTAGAATCATTGTGCCTGTGGAGGAGACCAAGGTAAGCTGACCTTTAAAGGGCAACGACGCATTGAGGCCCATTAAGCCGTACTGATCGACTGCACGTACAAACGCATAATGATCGCCAGGACCTGATGCGCGTAAAGGAATCACGGTTTGATCGCTAGGAATAGTAAATTGTCGTACTACTCGACTGCCTTCGGGATCTAGGGCGATTTGTACTGTATAACTATCCGCTCCAGATACCGGTTTTAGGTCTGTTTGCCAACCTTGAGAGCCTTGTTGCGGCTCTGATAGTTGAGGCGCTGCTAATAGAGGTACGACTTGACTTGAGCCGTTTGGACTAACAGCAACGCCTTGTTCGGCCTGCAAGGGACGGTTTTCTTCGGTG
>CANQRK010000210.1 GCA_947626245.1 uncultured Paenalcaligenes sp.
AGTCCAAAGCGGTGAGTTCGTCGCTTTGGTCGGCCCCAGTGGTGCCGGCAAGTCCAGTCTGTTGCGATGTTTAAGTGGCTTACAAAAACCCTCTCAGGGGCAGATTTATTTTGATGGCACCCCCCTGTCCCAGCCTCACCCACATATTGCAATGGGTTTTCAAGACCCCACCTTATTGCCTTGGCTCAATGTCGCCCAAAACGTGGGTTTTGGTTTGGATTTCAAAAACCAAACACCTTTGTCAGCAGCCCAAAAAACCGAGCGCGTGCAAACCGCTTTGCAGCAGGTAGGGCTATGGGCGGTCAAAAACTATTTTCCTGACGAGCTATCCGGTGGTATGGCGCAGCGTGTGGCTTTGGCCCGTTCTGTGGCCCGTCAGCCGCGAGTATTGTTACTGGATGAGCCCTTTAGTGCGCTAGACGAAGCCACTCGGGCCGAAATGCAGGACCTATTACTGCAACTGCATGATCAACTACGTTGTACCGTGGTGTTAGTCACCCATGATCTGGGTGAAGCCATTCGACTTGCGCAACGCATTGTGATGGTGCCTGCGCATGGCACGACCCAACAAACCCAAACTTGGGCCGTGCCCGCAGCGACCAAGCAATCCCGTCAACTGGCTTTACAGCTGCACGAACAAATTCATCAATCCCTCCGTTTTACCCCATTGGAGCTGAGCGCATGAGTCGTTCCACCTTTGATATTCGCCGTGACTTATTAAAACTTAGCGCTCTGTTCACCGCAGCGGGTGCCTTGGCCCCTTTACACAGTTTGCAGGCGCAAAGCGCTGTGGATGGCCCCGTCAAAATCGGTTATTTACCTATTACGGATGCCACGCCTTTATTGGTCGCCCATGCCAATGGCTATTTTGAAGCCGAAGGCCTAGAGGCTGAAAAACCGGTGATGCTGCGCAGTTGGTCCCAGATGATGGAGGCTTTTTTCTCGGGTCAGGTCAATGTGGTGCATTTGCTCACCCCTATGACGGTCTGGGCACGGTATGGCAGCAAAGCCCCAGCCAAAGTCGTGGCGTGGAACCACATGAGCGGTTCTGCTTTAACGGTGGCCCCTTCTGTCAATACTTTGCAAGACCTAGGCGGTACCACAGTAGCGATTCCTTTTCACTATTCGGTACATAACGTGGTGTTGCAACATATGCTGCGCCAAGCTGGGCTGCGCGTTACCCTAAGCAATAAAAAGTTGGCAGCGGACGAAGTCCGTTTAGTGGTGATGGCGCCGGCCGATATGACGCCGGCTTTGGCTGCACAGCGTATTTCTGCGTTTATTGTGGCAGAGCCTTTCAATGCTCAGGCCGAGTTGCTGCAGGTAGGCAAGATCCTGCGTTTCACGGGTGATGTGTGGCGTGATCATGCCTGCTGTGTGTTAACCATGCACGAGCGCGACCTAGAGCAGCGACCTGAGTGGTCTCAAGGCGTGGTGAATGCCATTGTTAAAGCCCAACACTGGGCCCAAGATCATCGTTTAGAAACGGCCGAGCTGATGGCTGCCACGGGCAAACACCGTTACACGCCACATAGTGTAGACACCTTAAATAAAGTGTTGGCCCCCAGCCCTGCTGAACAAGCTTCTTATGTGGAGAGCGGTGTGGTGCAACACCCCGAGTGGAATGACAAACGTATTCATTTTCAACCCTACCCTTACCCTAGCTACACCCGTGTTTTGATAGAGCAATTACAACAAATGCAGTTTGATCAAGCGCCCACGTTTTTAGAGGGTCTGGATCCTGATTGGATCGCGGCTGATTTGGTGGATGATCGTTTTGTGAAAAACGCTATTGCCCAATTAGGCGGCCTCAGTGCTTTTGGTCAAGCCGATCGTTACGAGCGTGAAGAATGGTTAGTTTAGTGCAAAGCCAATGGCGGGTACTACGAGCCAGCCCCACATTGTTAGGTGCGCTGGGTTTGTTGATTGGGCTATTAGTCTGGACAGCGTTGACGCATGTGGGCGGGCATTTTATTACTCAGCAGTTGCGTCCCGTGCCGTCGTTTGAGGCCCTGTTCACTTTGCTGCAAAGCCCCATTTTTTATGAATACGTTTTCGCCAGTTTACAGCGTGTGGCGGTTGGCTTAGGCGGCGCTTTGTTAATTGGGATCCCCTTGGGTTTGATCATGGGTTTTTCCCCTTTGGCGCAGCAACTGTTTACACCCTTGTTTCAATTTTTACGTATGGTTTCCCCCCTGTCCTGGATGCCTATTGCGGTCATGAGCTTTGGGATTGGTGATGCCCCCATTTATTTTTTACTGATTTTTGCCGCCGTTTGGCCTATTTTGCTTAATACCGCGCATGGCGTGCAGCAGATGAATCCGCAGTGGCGCCAGCTAAGCCGCAGCCTCAGTGCTACACCGCTAGAGTATTTACGCCACGTGGTGTTTCCTGCCATCCGCGTAGATATTTTGACCGGGTGCCGTTTGGCCATTGGGGTGCTGTGGATTGTATTGGTGCCATGTGAAATGCTGGGTGTAGATGCAGGGCTAGGGTATTTGGTGCTCGACACCCGCGATCGCATGGCCTATTCCGAACTGATGGCCACCATTTTAAGCATTGGCTTTT
>CANQRK010000211.1 GCA_947626245.1 uncultured Paenalcaligenes sp.
AGAGCAGCAAGGGCAACAGGTTCGATTGCAAGCGCTCACGCCGGATCAGTTACCTCAAGATGAGGTGTTAATTCGGGTGGCGTATAGCACCTTAAATTACAAGGATGCGCTAGCCATTACTGGCAAAGCCCCTATTGTGCGTCATTATCCGATGGTGCCTGGTATTGATTTATCTGGAGTGGTTGAGCGTTCGTCTCATCCCCAGTATCAGGTCGGTGATCGCGTTTTGGTCAATGGATGGGGGCTAGGCGAGTCGCATTGGGGTGGTTTGGCGGACTATGCCTGCGTTCCCGCTTCGTTTCTAACCCCTGTGCCCGACGCATTTAGTTTGCGTGATGCCATGTTAATTGGTACAGCAGGGTATACCGCCATGTTATGTGTGCTGGCTTTAGAGCAACAAGGGGTGACACCAGACAAAGGGCCAGTCGTCGTAACTGGGGCGGCTGGAGGAGTAGGAAGTGTGGCCCTAGCGATTTTATCGGGGCTAGGTTATTCGCTTACTGCTTTAACAGGGCGTCCTCATGAAATCGAGTATTTGCAGCAGTTGGGTGCCAGCGAGGTAGTGGATCGAGCCGAATACAGTCAACCGGCACCTCCTTTGGCCAAAGAGCGTTGGGCGGCGGCGGTAGATGTGGCCGGAGGCCATACTTTAGCTAATGTGTGTGCTGCAATGCGTTATCAAGGCGTGGTTGCTGCATGTGGCTTGGCAGACAGCATGAACTTTCCTGCTAATATGGCGCCGTTTATTTTACGTGGCATCCACTTGGTGGGCATTGATAGCGTGCATGCACCAACCGAGCAACGTTTACGAGCCTGGCGTCGTTTAGCGACCGATTTAAATCCATCGCATCTACAATGCTTGCTAGCCCAAGAAATTAGCTTGAGCGACGTTATCGATGCAGCGGAGCAATTGTTAGCAGGGCAGATTAGGGGGCGGGTGGTGGTGGCGGTGAACCCAGACTAGTCTGTTAACACCAAGGGATATCAATAGGAAGTATTTCGAGGCTAGCTAACCGCCAGCCTTGAAATATCCAGATTGTTAGGGCTATCAATAGAGCGACGGCCAAAATTAAACCTAGCTTTTGAATCATGCGTTAGCCTGTTGCAAACGTAAGGTCGCTTTTTCTTGGATGGGCCAATTTAATGCTGCTGCCATAAGACTAAGGGCGATGGAAATATACCAGACCAGATCATAGCTGCCGGTTTTATCAAATAAATACCCCCCCAGCCAGCCACCCAAAAACGAGCCAATTTGATGGAATAAAAACACAATGCCGCTAAGCATCGCTAGATTACGTACCCCAAATAGGGTGGCAATGGTGCCGTTGGTTAGCGGAACGGTAGACAACCACAATAAACCCATCGTAATCCCAAAGGCATAGGCTGTCCAGATGCTTAAGGGCAAGTATAAAAAGAGCGCAATGACCACGCCACGGGCTAGGTACAGCGCACTTAATAAACGAGGTTTGGAGTAGCATTCACCTAGCCAACCTGCAATATAGGTACCAAAGACATTAAATAGTCCGACGAGGGCTAATACGGTGGCGCCAACAACGACGGGGAGCTGCTTGTCGACCAAATAGGCCGGCAGATGTATACCGATAAAGACCACTTGAAAACCGCAGACAAAAAAACCAAACGCTAATAATCGGAAACCGGTATGGCTGCAGGCTTCGACCAAGGCCTCACGCATGGATTGTGAGGGTTCGTGTTGGGCTTGCACGTTCCCTTTAACCAGGGTGGCTAGTGGCACAATCAGTGCAGCGAACAAACCTAAAATAAATAGCCCCGCAGCCCAACCGACCCATTCCAGTAACTGTACTGATCCAGGTAACATCGCGAATTGCCCAAAAGAACCCGCTGCTGCGGCTATACCCATGGCCATGCTGCGTTTTTCTGGTGGAGCCGCTTGGCCAACGACGGCGAGCAGCACGGAAAACGAGGTGCCTGAGAGCCCTATACCAATAAGTAATCCGGCACTAATAGATAAGGATAGCGGGCTGTCCGCGTAGCTCATCATCATTAGGCCCGCTGCATATAAAATCCCTCCTAGTGCAATGGTGCGGCGTGGGCCAAAGCGGTCAGCTAGCGCACCAGCAAAGGGTTGTGCTACTCCCCAAGCGAGGTTTTGTAGCGCCATAGCAAAGGCAAATACCTCGCGATTCCAGTTAAACTCCAGACTCATGGGGCTTAGAAACAAGCCAAAACCGTGACGAATGCCTAGCGAAATAAATAAAATTAACGATACACCCAGCATTAACCACATATTTGTGCGCAGAGAGGAGCTCATAGCGGGTCCTTTAAAACGACGACTTGATGGGGATGGATCAAGTGGACGTAGCAGAAACAAAGAGTAAAGCACCGATTATGCGATTGAATGTAAAAAAAGCCTAGGGGGTACCTAGGCTTTTGGGCGGGAGTGAGACGAATTAGGCTGGGTAGTTGTGTGGAAACACATCACGTAGGGTGGCGCCGGAATCATTCACAACGACGTTACCTGCAGCAATCCACTCTTGTAGCTCAGCGCGGACTTGGTC